>JBAUGX010000111.1:0-63073 GCA_049679965.1 Vicinamibacterales bacterium | reverse complement strand
CTTCGGGAGCTGCGCGGCGATCGCCTTGGCCGTCGCGGCGTTCGGTCCGTTGGGCGCGAGCTTCAAGTAGGTGTCGAACTCGGCCGCGGCGCCCTTGAGATTGTTCTCGTTGACGAGCGCCATCCCGAGCTGGTAGTGCGACTCGGCGTGGTTGGGATTGGCCGCAATCGCTGCTTCGAACTGCTTCTTGGCTTCGGCAATCTTGCCGCCGTTCCAGAGCGTGACACCCTGGTTGAAGAGCGCGTCCGCATTGCCCCCGCCGAGGGCGCCAGGCGCCGCGGCGCTGGCGGCACCAAACTCAGCAGCCTTCGCGCTCGCCTGAGCGGCCTGGTCGAACTTCCGCTGAAGGGTGTAGATCTTCGCCAGGTCGGTGAACGCGTCCGCGTAGTCCGGCTTGATCTCAATCGCCTTCTTGTACGCCTCTTCCGCCTTGTCGTAATTCTTCTGCTGCAGGTAGGCGTACCCGATGTTGTAGAAACAGTCGGAGCACTTCGCGTTGAGCCCGGCGACTGCCGTGAACTTCTGGATCGCGTCGTCGAACTTGCCTGCGCGGCTCAGCTCCAAGCCTTCGCTGAACACCCGCTGGGACTCGGCCGCGGCGCTGACACCCTCTTTGGGAAGCCCGTCGGGATTGTTCGGCTCGAGCGTGAAATTGACCCGGAACCCCGTGCCGCGCATCATGACAGTCCGTACGGCTGTCAGCTGATCCTTCTTGACGGTGACGAGGTACGACGTCCCTCCAATGAGTCCTATCTGGAGGTAGCTACCGTCTTTTCCCGTCTTTGTTTCGTATTTGCTGGAGCCGTTGACCTGCGTGATGATGACCGTCGCGCCCTCGATCGGCATTCCCATCGAGTCTACGACCACTCCCTGCACCCGGCCGGTCTGGGCAGCCACGGGCGTGGCACTCACCAAAACGGCCAACGCGGCCAGCACGGGCAACCATGAATGGCGACCGCTGATACGGCGAACCATAGGAACTCCTCCTAAATGATCGTGAAGAGCAACGAATGCTCAGTTCTTAGTCTACCCTTTTTTCACTTCTGAGCGCCTCGGACGGTGTCCGGCCCGGGCGGGGAATATGTGAAAAAAACCTCGATAAACGACAGATCGCGCACGACAGGGGCCGGGGGCAACGAGGCGATGAAGCGGCGCCCGTACCCTTTCGTCTGCAGGCGAGGATCGAGCACGGCCCACACGCCCCGGTCGCGCCGATGGCGGATCAGCCGGCCGAGGCCCTGCTGCAGCGCCAGGATGGCGAGCGGGAGCTGATAGTCGCCGAACGGGTCGCCGCCCTGATCGCGAATGGCGTCAATCCGCGCCGCAGTCACCGGGTCGGCCGGCGACGCAAACGGCAGCTTGTCGACAATCACGCAGCTGAGGGCCTCGCCCACGACGTCCACTCCCTGCCAGAAGCTCGACGTACCGAAGAGGATCGCGTGCGGGGTTTCGCGAAACCGCTTGAGCAGCTCGGTTCGCGGGGCGGTTCCCTGCGCGAGAATCGGATACTCGAGCGCCATTTCGGCGATTGCCAGTACGGCGCCGAGCGTCGCATAGCTGGTAAAGAGCACGAACGCCCGGCCGCGCGTCCGCTTGAGGATCTCCACAACCTCGCGGCCCGCCGCCATCGCGAAGTCGGCCGATCGCGGATCGGGCATGCGCGAGGGGAGGTAGAGCAGCGCCTGGCTGCGGAAATCGAATTCCGACGGTACGCAGATCTCCTCGGCCCGCGTGATTCCAAGGCGCCTGCGAACGTACTCGAACCCTCCGTCGACCGTCAGCGTGGCCGAGGTGAGGACGAGGGTCCGCATGCGATCGACGAGCAGCTCGCGGACGATGGCCGAGACGTCGATCCGTGCGGCCCGCAGGAAGACACCTCGACCACGGAACTCGACGAAGTACACGTAGTCTCCATCGCCCGCGCGCAGGAGCACGCGCAACTCGTCTCGCAGCTCAGCCACGCGGCGCGCGAGCGCGGCGATTTCCGAGCTGGCATCCGCATCCTCTTCGTCGGTGGCCGCATGCGACGTGCCCGCGAGTGCCAGCGTTGCCTCGAGGCCGTCGAGCGCGCCCGTGAGTTGGGCGCCGGCCTCGCCCGCGGGCGCGAGCGACGTGACGGTCGCGCGGACGCGTTGCTCGTTTCTTGGGCGCGTGGGACCCCAGCCTTCACTCTTCGAGCTTCGGCTCGGATCGCCTGAATTCGCGCGATGCGCGAGGGTCAGCTCGGCGAAGAATACCCGGGCGTGGTCGCGCAGCCGCTCGACGCCACGTTGGACGTCGTGGCGGTCGACCAGACGTTCCACATCGTGCGCCAGCTCTTCGACGCGATAAGTACTGACGCTGTAGCCGAAGTGCTGCGTCGCGACATCCTCGAGCTGGTGGGCCTCGTCCAGGATAGCGGTGTGGCACGCCGGAATGACCTCGCCGAACGCGTTCTGCCGCACCGCCGCGTCGGCGCACAACAGATGATGATTGACGATCACGATGTCTGATGCGGCGGCCCGCTGACGCATCCGCGTCACAAAGCAGTCGTCGTACCGCGGACACTCCGCGCCCAGGCAGGTGTCGGCGGTGGCCGACACGTCGTTCCAGAAGGGCAGATCCTCGGGAAGGCCCTCGAGCTCGGCGCGATCGCCGGTGTCGGTCTTATGCGACCACTCGCGGATGATCGGCAGGAAGACGTCGTTCCCAAACGACCGCGCGGGCCCCGGATCGTCGCCCAACTGATCCAGCCGATGCAGGCACAGATAATTCGCCCGGCCCTTCATGCAGGTGGCGGTGAACGACACGCCCAGAGCGTCGCGAAGCGCGGGGATGTCCTTGAAATAGATTTGTTCCTGCAGGTTCTTCGTGCCGGTGGAGATCAGCACGCGTTGGCGGCTGAGGATCGCGGGGACCAGATAGGCGATGGTCTTGCCGGTGCCCGTGCCGGCTTCGGCCAGCAGCACGCCGCCCGCTTCGAACGCGTGCGCGACGGCCGCCGCCATTTCGGTCTGCCCGGCACGGGCCTCGAAATCTGGCAGCGCTGCCGCCAGCGGCCCCCCGGCCGCGAAGACGGCCTGAACGAGTTCGCTCAGATTTCCGGGTACAACGGAAACTTCCGGCACAGCGCCTCGACTTCGGCCCGGACCATCGCGAGGGCGCCATCGTCTTCCGGCGTCTTGAGCGCCCGTGTGATGAGGTCGCCGATCATCTCCATTTCGGGCTCGCGCATGCCGCGCGTCGTCACCGCTGGCGTGCCGAGGCGGATACCGCTCGCCACCATCGGGGGATTCTGGTCGAAGGGAATGGCATTCTTGTTGACCGTGATGCCCGCCTTGCCAAGCGCGGCCTCGGCCACCTTGCCCGTCAGGCCTTTCGAGAACACGTCCACCAGCATCAGGTGATTGTCGGTGCCGCCGCTCACGAGCCGGAAGCCGGCGCCTGAGAGGGCGGAGGCGAGCTTCTTCGCGTTGGCGACGATCTGACGCTGGTAGACCTTGAACGCCGGCTCGGCCGCTTCCTTCAGGCACACGGCCTTGGCGGCGATGATGTGCATGAGCGGCCCGCCCTGCACGCCAGGAAACACGCTCCTGTCGAGGTCCTTCGCGTACTGTTCCTTGCAGAGAATCATTCCTGCCCGCGGTCCCCTCAGCGTCTTGTGCGTCGTCGTCGTGACGAAGTCGGAGTACGGCACCGGGCTCGGGTGGACCTCGGCGGCGACGAGCCCGGCGATGTGGGCCATGTCGGTCAGGACCGCCGCACCAACGCGATCGGCCACCGCGCGGATGCGGGGAAACTCGATAACCCGCGGATACGCGCTGGCGCCGACGATGATCATCTTCGGCTTGTGCTGGTCGGCCAGACGGGACAGCTCGTCGTAGTCGATCCGCTCGTCCGCCTGCCGGACGCCGTACGGCACGATCGTGTAGAGCTTGCCGGAGAAGTTGAGGGGATGGCCGTGGGTAAGGTGCCCGCCGTGCGCGAGGTTCATGCCGAGCACGGTGTCGCCCGGCTTGAGCAGCGTGAAGTACACCGACATGTTGGCCTGGGCCCCGGAGTGCGGCTGCACGTTGGCGTGCTCGGCGCCAAAGAGCGCCTTGGCCCGCGCGATGGCGGCGCGTTCGACGACGTCGACGAACTCGCAGCCGCCGTAGTAGCGCTTGCCGGGGTACCCTTCGGCGTACTTATTGGTGAAGATCGAGCCGGCTGTCTCGAGGATCGCGCGGCTGACGAAGTTTTCCGACGCGATGAGCTCGAGCCCGCTATTCTGGCGGTGGAGCTCGTCTCTGAGCGCCCGCGCGACCTCGGGGTCCGCTTCCGCCAGGGTCCGCCACATTGTGCTCACCATCTCAGTTGCCATCTGCTCCCCTCACGCCGGGCCTGATAAGGCCCGGCCTACGTACGTGGGGCGGACCTTATGAGGTCCGCCGTTCCGCGGCGCTGATCTGATCGATCCGTCGCTGATGCCGTCCGCCGTCAAACGCCGTGCCGAGCCATAGCGTGACGATCTCGTCGGCGAGTCCGAACCCCACGATCCGGCCGCCCATCGAGAGCACGTTGGCGTCGTTGTGCTCGCGTGACAGCCGCGCGGTGTAGAGATCGTTGCACAGCGCGGCGCGAACGCCCGGCACCTTGTTGGCGGCGATCTGCTCGCCCTGCCCGCTGCCGCCGAGCACGATGCCGCGGTCGGCACGGCCTTCGGCAACGGCCCGGCCGACGTCCAGGCAGATCGGCGGATAGTCGACCGACGCCTCGCTGTGGGTGCCGTGATCTTCGACGACGTGGCCGAGGCCCTGGAGCGTATGCTTCAGATGCTCTTTGAGCAGAAAGCCCGCGTGATCGGCGCCGATCGCAACGCGCACAGCGCGCGATTGTACTATATGAAGTTCCGATGGCTGCTGTGACTCCTACTGTCGTTGTCTCCGCCCGCGGCGAAGATCGTCTGAACGCCGGCCACCCGTGGATCTATCGGTCTGATCTTGGGGACGTTCACGCAGATCCCGGCGATGTGGTGATCGTGCGCAACCCAAGAGGGCGGCAGCTCGGGCACGCGCTGTACAGCAGCCGATCCCAGATCGCGCTGCGGATGTTGGCCGCCGGTGAAGAAGTGGTCGACGAGACACTCGTGCGGCGTCGCATCCAGGCGGCCATCGCCTTTCGCGAGACGCTCGCCATCGATGCGACCGCGTACCGGCTCGTGCATGGCGAATCCGATCGGTTGCCCTCCCTCATCGTCGACCGGTACGGCGACTATCTGGTCGTCCAGGCGCTGTCGCAGGGGATGGATCGGCTGCTTCCGGCGGTCGTGTCCACACTGACCGAACTGTTGCATCCCCGCGGGATTCTGGCGCGCAACGATGTGCGCGCGCGCTTGCTCGAGGGGCTCGATCAGCGCGTGGACGTACTGGCCGGCGATGTCCCGGACGCGGTGGCCGTCACAGAACTCGGCATCGGCTACGAGGCCGATCTGCGGCGGGGGCAGAAAACCGGACTGTTTCTCGACCAGCGCGAGAACCGCGCCGCGGCGGCCGGATACGCCCGCGGCCGGCTGCTGGACTGCTTTGCGTACCACGGCGGGTTTTCACTCGTGCTCGGCCGCCGGTGTGACGAGGTCATCGCGATCGACGCGTCGGAAGAGGCCGTCGCGCGTCTGCGGCAGAACGCCCAGCGCAACGCCGTGGCGGTCGACGCCCGGGTTGGCAACGTGTTCGACGAGTTGCGCGGGATGGAGCGTCTGGGCGAGCGGTTCGACACGATCGTCCTCGACCCGCCCGCCTTTGCAAAGAACAAGGCGGCCGTCTTGAAGGCGCGGGCCGGGTACAAGGAGATCAACCTGCGCGCGCTCAAGCTGCTGGCGCCCGGTGGGACGCTCGTCACGTGCAGTTGCTCGTACAACGTCGGCGAGGCGACCTTCGGAGAAATCGTCTACGAAGCGGCGGTCGACGCGCGTGTGGCCGTCACGGTGGTCGAAAAGCGAATGCAGGGTCGCGATCATCCCGTGCTTCTCGCCGCGCCCGAGACTTACTATCTGAAATGTTTCATTCTGCGTAAGCTCGCGTAAGGGGCGACGCCGTGAGATTCAGCGGTTCCTGTTCGGCGGCTGGCGGGTTGCGTCGTTTCGCGCCCCGGGGTTTCCGGGCGTTCAGCTTGAGGTGGAACGGAGCTGGCCGGTGGTCGCGCATTCTGGTCGTTGCGGGACTTGTCGCCATGGTGATCGGAGCCCTCGACCCGCTCGAAGGGTCACTCGTCATTCTGCCGGGGAACGGTCTTATCGCGCTCGGGGCACGGCTTGGCAACAGCCGACACCGAATTCTGCTCTACTGGTCTGTCGTCCTGGTGGCGCTCGGTGTCGGCGCGTTGTGGGGACTGAGCGCGGTCGGAGGTTTTGGGGGCAACAGCGGCCGCCCCGGCGACCGGCTCAAGGGATCATGCCGAGATCACGCCGTAGCGGCGCACTTCGCCCTGTCGGCCGTCCTCGGCCACCGAGATATCGATCGATTCTTTGTGGACATCCATCCCCACGAACATGCTACGTTTCGCCATGACCTGCCTCCTTGTGTGTGGCACTTCGCGACGCCTTCATCAGCTCCGCGTAACCCACGATAACAAGAATCGGTTGAGCCGGATGAGCACGAAGATCGCGAAAGGACCCGTCAAGAACTACATCACTCCGGGCGGCTTGCAGCGTCTCCAGGATGAGCTCCGGTTTCTGCTTACTCGGGAACGACCGGCGGTAACGGAGGTGGTGGCCTGGGCGGCGAGCAATGGCGACCGAAGTGAAAATGCCGACTATCAGTACGGCAAGCGGCGGCTGCGCCAGATCGATGGACGGATCCGTTTCCTCGCGAAACGGATCGATGCCGCTCATGTTGTGGACCCGGAATCTCGAAGAAGCGGGCGGGCCGCGACGCAGGTCTTCTTCGGAGCCACCGTGCGCTACGTCAATGGCGCTGGCGCGGAACAGGTGGTGAGCGTCGTCGGCGCTGACGAAGTTGATCTGGATCGCCGCCATGTCAGCTGGTTGTCGCCGCTGGCGCGCGCCTTGATGAAGTCCGGACCAGGCGACCGCGTGGCGCTTCACGCACCAGCCGGGTCAGTGGACCTGCAGATCCTCGACGTCCGCTACGAGCGCGTCCCTGTTCAACCCTTCAGGGAACCGCCCGGCGCCGAGTCGGCGTCGAAGCCGCGTCCGCGCACCCGCCGTTAGGGGGCTCACACGACGATCGCGTGCCGCTCTCAACGGTTCGGCTGGCTCACGAAGCAGAGATCCATGCGTTCCAACTCGGAAGTTCACCATGATCCTCAAGGTGGTTATCTTCTACGTCCTCGCCTTCGTGTTCACTATCATCTTGGGAGGAATTCAGGAAGGCGCTTCTATCTCACCCGAGGCAGTCATCTTGCCTCAATGGGGCCCTGGCCTCGCCGCTCTTGTCATGCTTGTCATCTTCCGCGGAGATGATCATCGGTTCTCGGTCGTCGACCGGAGCATTCCTCTATCTCGGTACGTCGTCGCTGCCCTTGTCCCCCTTGGTGGCGCCCTTGCGGTCTATCTCATCAACACGCTGATCCTCGGCGCGATCCCCTTCGGAGACTCGGCGCCCACCCCATGGCTCCTGCTCCTATGGATGCCCCTCGGGGCTTTCGGCGAAGAGCTCGGGTGGCGCGGCTATCTCCACAAGGGTTTTAACATCCGCCTCACCGGTGTGGCGTCTTCATTCATCGTCGGCATCATGTGGGCCCTCTGGCATGTGGGCCTCTACCAGAACGGTCTCCTCTACATGGGCTTCGTCCTGCTCTTGATCGTCTCATACAGCGTCGTAATCTACGCTCTGGTCCAGGCAACGGCCTTCAACGTCATTCTTGCCGCGGTCTTCCATCTGATGATCAACATCACGAACCTGTTCTCCTACAGCATCATCAACGAGACCTCATTCATGGTCGTCAACGCCCTCGTGTGGGCTGCAATGGCATTCACTGTTGTCCTGGCAAGGAAACCCCTATTCGTTCTCGCCAGGCCTCGCACTTGACTCAGTCTTGGGGCCATCCACCTGACACAGTCCTGTGTAAGCCATGTGAGCGGTCGGCGAGATAGGTAACAGATCAGTCTGGAGACATGGGTGACACCCAGTTGCGGCAAACGTGGTGGCTCCCGACTTAGAATATTGTTTTCGCAGGGAGGCACGCGTGCGCGGATTCTTGTTGAAAGCTCTGGTCGCCGGACTCGCGGTCGCGGTGCTTGCCGGCGTTCGCCCGCTGGCGCAGGGCAATTCTGAAGCGGCGAAATTGCAGAATCCAGTCGCGGCGTCACCCGAGTCGATTGCCGCAGGAAAGGTGCTGTACTACCGCAACTGCGCCAACTGCCACGGGATCGACGGAGAAGGCAGCCCGGGCAACGACCTGACGCCGCCCGCGCCGAGCATCACCGGCAAGTTGAAGCACGGCTCGACCGACGGCGAAATCTTCGAAACGATCAGAAAGGGCGTGGCGCCCGCCTTCGACATGGCCGCGTTCGGCCAGCAAGGCCTCAAGGAGCAGGACATCTGGAACGTCGTCAATTACGTCCGGACTCTCATGAAGAAGTAGGGGCCCCAGCGCCCGTTACTTGGCGAGCGAGTTCGGCCTCACCTGCACCTTGACGAGCTTGCTCGTCGTCCCCTTGCCACCTTCGAGGTGAAACGGCGCCCGGGTCGCGAAGGTCGTGTAGATCGCCTTTCCCTTCCATCCGCCGTTCGGGTCGTCAATCCGGCCGTCCATGCCCTTGGCGAAGAACCCGAGCGGATACGGCACGCGCAGGGTCAGAAACGCGCCGTCGACCAACGCGAGCAGCGCTTCCGACTGATTGCCGGTCGCAATCGGCACGTCCTTGCCGAGCCCCAGCATGTCGAACTGATCGGTGAAGTTGTAGTAGAGCGAGTCCGAGCTTGCCGAATCGACCGCACCCTTGAAGTTGGGGCCGGGAGCCGCGTAGAGCTTCCAGCCTTCGGGGCACTGCTTGCCTGTCGCGTTCGGCCCGTTCAGGGGACCCTTGCACAGGCGGCGATCGAAGCTGGCGAGCTGGCCGCTCGAAAGGACGGTCCAGACAACATCTTTACTGTCGATGTCCATGCCGCGAGGCGAAAAGCCGGAGCCGGACGCCCTCGGATCCTTGAACGGCACTTCGTAGTATTCGGTGAGCGCCGTTGCCGGCGGATTCGGCCCGGGGACCAGACGGCCCAGCCCGCCCGGCATGCCCTGCACCGATCCCCAGACGGATCCGTCGGAGGCGGGCGAGACGCCGTAGAACGACACGTTCAACCGCCGGTCGAGCATCGGATCGGCCGGCTCGTTGGGCTCTGAGTACACGTCGCGCTTGCCGTTGCCGTTGGTGTCGAGGATGAACGCCGTCCAGCCCTGGGCCTTCTGCTCGTCGTGCGTCCTGTCCCAGATCCTCGTGTCGAACCACCCCTCGACGCCGGGCCCGAACGAAGACCACAGCACATCGTTCTTGTCGAAGTTGGCGTGGCCCCAGCTGTAGCACGTGTCGATCGGTGTGGTCTGCCTGGTCTTCGGGTCGTACATCTCGAGCTGCCGGCCGCTCTGCTGGATCGGAAACGCTTTGGCCGACGGATGATCCGATCCGGCCCGGCACCACGGCAGCGTCTGCACCGCACGGATGCGCGACGCGGCCCACACGCGGGCCTGACCGTCCATCGCGAAACTGTGCGTACTCGTCTTGCTGCTCCAAATCACTTCGTCACCCCAGTACGGCGACGGCTGGGGCGAAGGCGTGTTCGCGGCGCTCGGCGTGTTCGGATCGCGAACGGTCAGCTTCACCTGGCTGATCGAGTTGGTCTTCGGATCGACGACCGGCATGTAGTCGGCGCTCTCTTCGAGCGCGCCGTAAATCGGCCCGTTCGCATTCACGGTCGGATTCCGTTTGTCGGTGGCGATCTCGTCGTGCAAATACGCCTTCGGATCCGCCCAGTCCCACATCGTGACGACCATGTTGCGCTCGCGGCCCTGCGGGCGGGCGGGTGCCGCGGTCGGCAGCTCGCCTTTGGCGATGCGGTCGGTCCAGCTCGCGTACATCTCCAACGCGCGCGCGCGCCCGACCTGGGTGAAGCGGTTGTTCATGCCTCCGCCGGCCTGACCGGACTGAATCCGCCGATCCCATGCCGCGGTCGACGTTTCAAACGTGCCAAGGGCCGGCAGCAGCTCGCGGGTCGCCTTGTTGCCCATCTGATGGCAGCCCGAGCAGCCGTCCGTGTTGACGATGCTGCGAATGAATTCACCCTGCGTTCGCATGTTCGGCGAAATCCCGTTGCCCTGTGGTCCGGTGCCAGGAAAATCGCTTGCGGGCGGCACCTGCATGAGCGCAAACCAGTACTGTGCCGGGTAGTACTGCGCGGCCGCGCGCGCGTCTGGCGCGGGTACCGCTCGCAGATCGACCGTCTGGCCCTTCGTGCTCTTGACCTTCGGAGAGTCGACGAGGCCGTAGCCGCGCACCCACAGGTCGTAAGCGCCGTTCGGGAGATCGGGCACGAGGTATCGGCCCTGATCGTCTGTGACGACAATCTTGATGAAGCGCGTCGGCGTGTCGGTCGTTTCGGCGATGACCCAGACGCCCGCCTCGGGCCCGCGAGCGCCGGTGACGACGCCACCGATGTCGTCGTTGTCGATCGCGACGGCGGCTGAGGGCGCCTGGCCGCGCAAGCCGACAAACGACACCGCCACGAACCCCGCAAATGCAGCCACGGTCAGTCGTGCAAGCAAAGTCTTCTGAGTCATGCTGAGGCCTCTGTCAGTGGAACAGTTCAGGAAAACACGTTAAGCGCCCGGGCTGGCATTGTCAACGGATTCCTGCCAGGACGCCGACTCATCGGCCGTGCGCGCGACCGGGCCGATCGCGTCGTGGACGAGCGCGACCAACGCGATGCACGCTGTGTCGGAGCGGAGCGTGCGCGGACCGATGCCGACGGACTGGAAGCCGTGCGC
Source organism: Vicinamibacterales bacterium (assembly GCA_049679965.1). Classification (GTDB taxonomy): domain Bacteria; phylum Acidobacteriota; class Vicinamibacteria; order Vicinamibacterales; family CAVVIG01; genus 2-12-FULL-65-11. The sequence continues at coordinate 52,117 of JBAUGX010000111.1, read as the reverse complement.
TCCGAGCAGATTGAGCTCGAACGCACTCCATCCGCCTTCGGGGCCGATGGCAAGCAGGACGCGCGCCGGATGGTGCTGCCGCACCAGGGCGCCGACCGGCTGCACCGCCCCCGGATCGGCCGCGACACGAAGACCGTCGCTCGACAGGCCGTTCAGATCGTCCTCGACCAAGACCTTGAATCGCCGGTGGACGGAGACAGCCGGCAGCCGCGTGTCGCGCGCCTGCTGCAGGCCTTCAATCAGCAGCGGCCGGTAGCAGGCTTCGCCGAGCACGTGTGTGTCGAAGTAGTTGCGTTCGACGCGTTCCGCATTGGTCAGGATGATCTGCCCGACTCCTAGGGCGGTGAGTTGGGCCCAGAGCCGCCGCAGAACCTTCGGTCGAGGCAACGCCAGCAGCAGGTCCACGGACGGACGCATCGGCACGGTGGTCTCGAACGAGCACTGCAGGTCGATCGTGTCGTCGCCGATCCTCTCCACGATGCCCACGCCGTGCGCGCCGTCGATGACGCCAATGCGCACGCGCTGCCCGCGCGCGACCTCGAGTACATTGCGTAGATGCGCGGCGCGATGTCCCGACAGGCGGACACCGCCTGTGGCGCCGATCTCGTCGGGAGCCAGGAGGATGAGGTTCACGACTCCGTCATGGCGCTTGATGAACGCCACAGTGCTGTGAAGAACGCGTCTAGTTGAGTGGCACGAACGCCAGTCCGTTGTTGGCGTTCATCGGGATCACCAGCTGGTTCGCCCCCGCGTCGTAGCACATCGACGCGCCGTTCGGGATGTTCTGGGCGATGAGCTCGGCCGGCCGGCCGGGACGGATGCGAGACACGCCGCCGTTCTGGACGCTGCTCACGTACTTGGTGCCGTCGGCCATGATCACGAGGCCGTCGTTGCCGGCCTGGACCGCGTTCTCCGTCTTCAGCAACTGGCCGGCCGGCGAAAAGGTCAGCACCTCGGTGTTGCCGATGTTCACGACGACGATGTTGCCTTGCGGGTCGAAGGCGATGCCGTTGGGCTGCCGCAGCGGAGCGCCCTGGACGAAGATTGACGCAATGCCCTCGCGCGTGATCTTCCACACCTGCCAGGACGTTGGGTCAGGCATCTGACCGCCAGTACCGGTCTGGGTCGCGTAGATCGTGCCGTCGTCGGCCACTTCGATGTCGTTGAATCCCGTCGAACGCTCCACGCGGATCTCGCCGGCCGGGACACCCGTCTGCATATTGAACCGGCGGATCACCGACACGGCAGGGTCGTTCGGTCCGGTGCCGCCGTCGCGGTCAGCCAGGTACAGGATGCCGTTGGCGATGTCACTGCCGAGAGGCTCGTTCATGACGAGCGGCGGGGTCAGGTTGTTGCGCTGGTCGCCGGGGTTCTGGATGCCGATCCAGCGGGCGGTGTGGACCGATCCGTCGTGGTTGATGAACGACACCCAGGCGTTGTTGGTCTGCACGTTCTGCCCGACGCCCCGGTTCGGGACGACGATCACGCCACGGACCGGATCGTAGGAGCAACTCTCCGCCGAGTAGATGGCGCCGTACACCTTCACGTTCGGCGAGATCGGATTGAAGGTCCCGTCGGCGGCCGGATTGATCGGGAGCCCAAGGCGGTTGCCGACGAAGAATGGCTGCGGTTGCTGTGCTTGTTGCGGCGGCGGTTGCTGCGCCACGGCAGCGCCTGCACCGAACCCAATCGACAACATCAACAGGGCCGCCGCGCCGAGGGTGATTGCCTTCATTGCCCGTCCTCCTTCGCATCCACGTTGTGGCTCGCCAGCTATACCGGTTCAACTCTTAGAAGAATACGCGTTCAGCCACACTCGACGTAGACGACGTTGAGACGGTAATACAGGTCTTCGAGAAACCGCCGCTCGGCGACGAGGGGATAGATGGGCTCGGTCGACCGGGAGACAATCTGTGGCCCACGACCGACCTGCCGGATCCATCGGAGCAGCCGCTCCTGCTCCTCCTGGTCGAGAACGGCGAGGTCCTGGACGATGAGGGTCGGGGGCGTGTGCGGTAGCGCCCACGGCGCGCCGTCCTGCGGCCACGAGAACACCGGCCCGCGGAGCGACCCCTGGATTTCTTTCAGCGCTTCGAGCGTCGCGGCCTCCGGTCCCACGAGAAGGACATTCGAGTGGGATCCGTGCGTTGCGAGGTGAAGATCTGTCGTGTCCATTGGTCTCGACTGCGGTCTGCTCGGCCCCGGCATCGTCAGGCTCCCACGAAAGTCTTGTTGTAGAAACATAGATCGGTCGTTCGGCACGTCAGTGATGGTTTCAGGGACAGTCCGTCAGGCGTTTGGTGAGTCGCTTGAGGGCACGGGCCACCGCCATCCGCGCGGCGTCCGGTGTGCGCAGGCCGAAGCGATGGGCGATCTCGCCGAGGCTCCACTGAACCTCTATGCGCGCCACTATCATCTCACGGTCCTTCGGCGAGAGATCGCCAAGGGCTTCGCGATAGCGCCGGTAGTCTTCGGCTTTGATCGCCGTCTCGAGCGGGGATGTGTCGTCGGAAGGCGGGTCCGGCGGCAGCTCGATCGGCGCCGGCGCCCTTCCGATCCGGCGCACTTCGTCTCGAATCCGGTTGATGACCGACTGGCGCAGATACGCCTGCATCGCGCCCACGTGCTGTGGCTCGAACCGGTCGATGCGTCGGACCAGGTGCAATGCGGCGTCCTGAACGAGATCGCCGGTGTCCAGATGGCCGCGCGCGCTGGCCGGCAGCCGCCCGTGCGCCCAGCGCTTGAGCGGTGGCAGACAGCGTTCGAGCAGGGCTTCAACGGCGGCGCGATCTCCGGCCTGCGCCCGGACGACAAGCTCGATGGTGGGCTCGTCGCTCAGGAGGGCCGGGTCATGGTCGGTCATCAGCGGCTGAACCAGCGCGATCATACCGTTTTGCATTGCATTGAGTATTAACGCCAGCCGGGGCCAAACCGAACACCTGCGGTATCCTCGTCGGCATGGTCGGCACCACTTTTGGGCGCTATCGCGTGATCGGGAGGCTGGGCATCGGCGGCATGGGCGTGGTGTACGAGGCCGAGGACACCCGGCTGCCGCGCCGGGTGGCCCTCAAGTTCTTACCCGACGAAGTGGCCGGCGACCCCGATGCCATCCGGCGGTTCAGGCGCGAGGCCGAGACCATCGCGCTCCTGAACCACCCCCACATCTGCACGATCCACGAGATCGACGCGCACGAGGGCCGCTGGTTCATCGCCATGGAGCGGCTCGAAGGCATGAACCTCAAGCTCCGGATGGTGCGGGAACCGCTCGAGACGGCTCAGGTCGTGTCCATCGCGGGGCAGATCGCCGATGCGCTCGATGGGGCGCACGGCCGCGGCATCGTTCACCGCGACGTCAAGCCGGGCAATGTCTTCGTCAGCCCGTCGGGCCACGTGAAGGTGCTGGACTTCGGGCTGGCGCGGCGGTTCAGGGACGCCGGCGAGGAGATGCCGACCGACGGGTCGACGATACCCGGCCGGCCGCTTGGGACGGCCAACTACATGGCGCCCGAACGCATCCTGCAGATGCCGCTCGACCCGAGGAGCGACCTGTTTTCGCTGGGTGTCGTGATCTACGAAATGGCCACGGGAAGGCTGCCCTTTGCCGGCCCGTCGCCGTCCGACACGGTGACCAACGTCCTCGAAAAGGCGCCCGAGCCCCTCGTGACGTTCTCGCCCGAGCGACCGCCCCAGCTGCAGCGCATCGTTGACCGGCTGCTGCGCAAGCGCGCCGACGAGCGGTACCAGTCGGCGCGCCAGTTGCGCACCGACCTGGCGACGCTCAGCGAGAAGTCGAGCGCCCCTTCCATCGGGGGGCGTCTCCGGCGGTTGTTCAGGGCGTGAAGGGCGCGCCCGGTGGTGGCGTTACGCGCCGCCCTTTCGGGGGACTCGGGCCTTTGGCCAGCTGATCCGAATCTGATCAGGATTGTGGGATTCGATCTGGAGCTTGATCGTCAGGCGGTCACGGCCCTCCACCTCCCAATTCTTCGGGGTCATCAGATACTTCCGGAACTCGTCAAGGCTGTTCATCGTCGCCGGAAGCTCGAGACTGAGCGTGAAATTATCGCCAGCCCGGCCGTTGGCGTCGGCGCCATTCTGGCGAAGACCCTCCGGGCGCACCTCGGTCGAGCATGCAAACTTCGGGTTCTTGACGTCGATCGTCCACTCCACGCTGCCGTTGCCCCCGAACTGCCCATAGCCATCATCGTCAAACTCCATCATCTACCCCCCATCATCAATTGAATGTCCGGCCGCGAGGCAAAGCCGAGCCGCGACTGCTCGCTGGCGAGCGAGGCGCGGACAGCCTCGACCAGTTGTTGCGCCATGCGCTTCTCCGCGAGGGCGCCAGCCCTGTCTCCGCGCAAGGTCAGTGCGGCACTGCGCCAATGGTGCGCCTGCGCCTGAATCTCCGCACCGAGAAGACGCTGCCCCTCGTCGGCTGGAATCTCGATCAACACGCGTTCGGCCTCTTCGACCCTGCGCGCGAGCAGCGCAATCCGGGCCAGGTACACGCGGCACTGCATCTCGAGCGCGAAGCGGCCCATTTTGCGGGCTTGATCGAGACTCGACCGAACGGCTCTTTCGCCGCTGTCGCGCCTGCCGTCCACCAGCGCGTCGATCAGTCCAAGATAGGCTCGCGCCTCGACGCTGGCCGCGTCGGGCAGCTCGTCGGCCGTCCAGAGGGCGGCGGCCTTCCGGAAGGATGTCCGCGCGTCGCTCATGTCGCCCGACTCGTACGCCAGTTCGCCGAGCGTGGTGTGGAGCAGCGGGAGGATCGAGAGGAGGCCGCGCTTCTCGGTCTCGACCAACGCCTGGTTCAGGTACGCCCGCGCGCCACTGATGTCTCCCTCGCGAAGCAGAACCCGTCCGAAGCGAATTCGGGCGTGAAGGCTCCCCTGAGCCGGGTCGTCGCCGAGAGCCTTCAGCAACAGACTGCGTGTGCCCTCGTAGTCGTTCACATCGAATCGCGAGCGGGCGAGTCCAACGTTCAATTCGGCGATCCGATCTTTCAGGTCCCGCGCTGTGGCGATACTCACCGCTCGGTTCAAGTCGCTCGCGGACTCCGTCTGCCGCCCCGCGTAGCGGTAGTACGCCGCCCTGAGCTGCAGGCAAAACACTTCGAAGTCTTTGTCTCCGAGCCTTTGGAAAACCGCCAGCGCGGTCTCCACGTTCTTCATCCCCTCCTCGGGGTCGCCGTACTCGATGAGCATCGCGCCCGTGTTTGCCCGGTACTCGGCCGCCCGCTTTTCGTCTCCAACGGCCTCGAACAACCGGAGGCTCTGCTGGCGATAATTCACCGCGAGCGATCGGCGGCCGAGGTTTTCGTACGTGGTACCGAGGTTCATCAGGACGAGCGATTCGAGCGCCGTGTTGCCCGCGGCTCTCGCAGAGGCGAGGGACTGTTCCCACAGGGCCGCTGCCTGGCGGAAATCACCTTGCGATCCGACTGCCAGCGCCACGTAGTTGTAGGCGCGCGCCACGTTGTAGTCGTACCGCAACTTCTCGAAGATCCCGACCGCGGCCTCGGCGTGCCCTCTCGCTTCACGTTTGTCCTCGTCGCCCCCGGTGCGGAGCACGTCGGTCAGGCACATCAAGGCCTGCCCCTCCCCGCTGGGGTCGCCGATAGCCTTGTAGCCTGAGAGGGCGAGCCGGCCTTGCTCTCTGGCGCTGGCGGATTCGTTCAGGAGCGTCGGGCTGTACAAACGGCACAGCTCCAGGCGCGGGCGGATCAGGTGGGCGTCGAGCGCGAGCGCTTGATGGTGCAGGCTGGCGGCCGCCTCATACCGCGTCTGGCGCTCTTCGAACCCCGCCAGTTCGGCCAACCACGCAGGTTCGTCGGGATACCGCGCCAGGAGATCGCGATAGCGCGCTTCAGCCGTCGTGAAATCGCGGCGTGACTCCGCTGAGACGGCCTGCACAAACAGGCTGTCGGCGGCGGGCGTCTCGGGTGTGACGAGTCCGAGCGCCCGATCCGCCGCCGTTCTCGCATCCTCGAGCCGGCCCATCCGCTGTGCGACGCGGCTCGACCAGGCAAACGGCAGAGGATTCCTGGCATCCCGCTCGGCGGCGGTTCTGAATGCCTGCTGGGCCACGACGTATTCGAACTCGCTGTACGCCTTGAGGCCCTGTTCGAACGCAGCCGCCGCCTCCAATGTGCGGAACCTCGCAGTCGCCGGAGGCCTCTTGTCACCAACCAGATTTCGGAGCGTGTCGAGCACGCGCAGCTTGAACGGTTCGGTCGCCTTGAATCGCCTCTCGATGCCCGCAGCCAACGAGGAGGTCAGGCCATACGCGGTGGCGTTGATGAGCGATGAGGTCAAAGGGTCGGTCTCGTATGCCGCGAGGCTTGTCGCCGTCTCCGTGCTCCGAAAGTCCGCGCGCGCGCGCCAGTTTCCGTTGTTGTCGCGCACGATGGTCGGCACGATCACGAGTCTGGCCCCGCTGTGCGTGGTGAGGGCCTGGAGAACCTCGCGGCTGGTCGGGTCCGTTCCGTCGAGGACAAGTCCGCGCTCGATCTCCAGGAGCCGCTCATAGGGAATGACGCGGATGGTCGGCGAGTCGCCGAGCTCGCGGATGAGCGACGCGGTCAGCGCGAGACGATATGGGTCGAGCTCCGCGTAGCCGGTTTCATTGCTCACCGGCGCCACGGCGACCGCCAGACGCACGATCGGCCGCGTGAGCCACCAGGAAGTCCCAGCGGTGACTGCGGCGAGCGCCACTGCCAGCGTCGCGAGACGAATTGGGGTCAGTCCGTCGCGGACGCGGCGCCAGAGTCCGGGCGAGATCTGCGAGGGCTGCGGCACCGTCGCGAGAGGCGCCGTCTGGAGGTGTTGCGGGACCGTCCACCCTTGCAGCACTCGAAGCTCCCGCGCCAGCTCGCGTGCACTTTGGAAGCGATCATCGGGATTCTTCTGGAGCGCGCGCAGGACCAGTCGCTCGATCGCCTCGGGCACGCCGGGCAGGGGCGGCGGCGGATCGTTCCTGATCGCGTACGACACGGCCTCGGGGTAACTGCCCTTGAAGGGCGCGCGGCCCGCGATCATCTCGTAGAGCACCACGCCCAGCGCCCAGATGTCGCTTCGCGCGTCTGCGTCCTCGCCCCTGGCCTGTTCGGGCGACATGTAGGCGGCGGTCCCGATCGTCGTGCCAACGATCGTCAACTGCAGCGCGTCGGCGAACTTGGCGAGCCCGAAGTCGAGGATCTTGACCCCATCCTCGGTCATCATCAGGTTGCCGGGCTTGATGTCGCGATGCACCACGCCCTGCGCATGCGCTCGCGCCAGCCCCTCGGCCACCTGCGTCGCCGTCAAGAGCGCTAGATCGGTACCGAGCGCGCCGGCTTCGAGCGCCTGCTTGAGCGTCTGGCCCTCGTAGTACGCCATGACGATGAACAGCTGGCCATCGTCGGTGGACTCGATGCTGTGAATCGTGCAGATGTTGGCGTGATCGGTGGCCGAGGCCGCCTGCGCCTCGCGGATGAAGCGCTGCTTGGCGGTCTCGTCATGACTCCACTGCGGCGGCAGGAATTTGAGCGCGACGACACGGCCGAGTTTCGTGTCGCGCGCCTTGTAGACGATGCCCATCCCGCCGCCGCCGATCTTGGCGGCGATCTCGTAGTGGGCGAACGTCCTGCCAACGAGTGTGTCGGAGGCGCGATTGTCCGGCACGTCGGACATGATACCTCTGCGATCTGAGCGGCACGACCGTACTCAGCCGTTCGTTGCACGCAAAGGGGCCGCCGCGATCGAGCGCGATCGAGAGTGAGAGTCCAGACGCCGGTTAACGAACGCCCGGCCGACGCGCCGGAGCCGCTGGTGCTGCAGCCCTGGCCGCCTTCGCTGCAGCCTCCTCGCGAATCAGCTGTTGGATCCTGACCTGGTACTCGGGATAGGTCGTCTGGGCGCCGCCCTGCGTGGCTTCGAACGGAATACCGTGCATCTCGGCGAACTCGGTCTGCTTCGTGCCGAGCGCGAAGAACGGGACCCAGCCCTGCGGCTTGTCTCCGAGCTCGTCGACCGACTGGAACACGTTGCCAGCCGCCAACGCTCCGCCCGGGTTCCAGGTTTCCGTGTAGTTACGCATGAACGGCTCTTCGAGAAAAATCGGATCGTCGATCCAGATGTTCACCGTCATGAACAGGCCATGGCGGATGAAGTGCTCAACCATCTTGGCGTAAGGGCTCGTCGGCGCGCCGTTACGCCGGGTGATGCCCCACTTCATATGCGTCGTCGTGATGACGAACGCGCCGTTCTGGTCCCACTCGCCGGTCGAGTAGCCGTCCCACGTGTGCTCGGAGTAATCCGACGGGTGGTTCCGGCCGTCGATCCAAATAAGGCGCTCCGCACGACCAAAACTGCCGGCCATGGCGTACGCGACCTGCACCTGGGTGACCGGATCGAGGATCGGCAGGATCCGTTGAGGACCTCGGTTGTTCCCGATGTAGATGATCGGGTGCGCCTGCGTCTGCCGCTCTGGTTGCGAGAGGATGGTCGCGTCCCAGGCTTCGGCCGTCTGACGCGCCGCGGCGTTGATCGGCAGGCCCGCGTAGTCGCCCAGCTCGGGACCCGGCGCGTAGTTGGGCTGGTCTTCCTGGGTGGTCACCATCCAGGCTCCGGAGATATCCATCCGCACACCCGCGGGTGCCGGAGGCGGGTTCTGCGCCAACATGGGCACGCCCACCAGCCCGACAATGCCGACGACGCCGACGAGCAACCCGCCCGCTCTCCAATTGATCACCATGGCAGCCCCCTCCGTTTCATCTGTGGTGAGACGCCGACTGGCGGATTGTACGAGCCTGCATCCCAACCTTCAATGTGATTCGTGGCATCACGACCACGGACCCGCCAGCGCGCCCGCGGGCTCGGCGACCGACTGGAATCGAACCAGTCGCGCCTCCGCGCGGTCCTTGTAGCTGGCCACAGCCATGATCCCTCGTTCGGCGATGGCCGCCGCGGCACGCTCGCTCATCAGCACCTCGGCACAAGGCTGGAGCTGCCGCTCTCCGTCGCGTTCCACGACGTACGCCGGCAGGTCGGTGATCTGCTGCACGTCGCCCGGGTCCATCTCCCATCCATGCTCGCGGAACGCCCGACCGAGCAGCAGCGCACAACCCAGCGCGGCTGGCGCCCATAGCAGGTGGGCGTGTTCGGGCGTGCCGCTAAACTCCTCGAACGAAATGCCTTCGATCGGATTGGTCGTGGCGCCGTACGGCTGCCGCATCAGCAGGCGCGGCGTGGCCAGCCCGATCCAGCGAGCGAGCTCGCTTTGGCGCAAGGCCTGCCAATATGCGGCGGCCGTGCCGGACAAGGGCCGCCAGTCGCGCGGATCGGGCAGGTGCTCGATGTTGTCGACGCCGAGCAGCGAAGGTGTGGCGGTGGCCAGCGTCGGCGCCCCCACCAGCGCGCCAATGGCGCCCAGTGCGGACAACCACGTCAGATCGTCGTCGGATGGGCCGACATCGAACAGCGCCACGCACGAGGACCAGCGCGTCGCGTCGCCGCCAGCCGCGGGCCCCTCCGCCAGCCGCCGCCGCAGGGCCGAAGACTGCGGATCCGCATGCATCTTCTGCGCATCGGCCAGCAGCTCGGCCCGGGTGATGTCGAGCAGATGGATCTGCAGCTGGTCGTTGATCTCGAGATTGTCCAGCAGCCAGCGCACGCCGCGCCACTGCGCCTCGAGGGTCTGGAAGGCAGGCGCGTGCAGCACCGAGCGCAGCAGTTCGCCGATGGCTGTGTCGACGGCGGCAGTGGCCTGCGCCCGCTGCGGCGCCGTGGTGTCGGCCACGACATACGGAGCGATGAGGCCGCGGACGAATGCATCGATGTCCGACGCCCCGGCGGCCGCACGTGCCGCGGCCGCCTCGCCACCGCCCGGTAAGCGCCCGAGAAGCCGTTCGGTCAGGCCCAATTCGGCTTTGGCCTCGGCGAACCGGGACGGATCCTGCAGCCGCGCGCGCGTGTCCCGCAGCGATCGAAACAGCTCGAGCTGACGCAGCAACCGGTCGGGATGGAAATCATCGAGTGCGGACATCGACATCTCGACGAGCGGCGCGCCGGGGACGGCCAGCCGCAGCGAAGGCTTCAGCCTGGCGAGCACCTGGTCGAAGTTGTCCAAATCGAGGCGAAGGATCGGTCGCCGGTCGAATGAGGCGAGGTCGCTGATGCCGAGTTCGCCGCGGCCGCTGAAATCGCCGATGAGCAGCAGGCGCATCGGCGCCTCCGGGTCCACGCGACGCGCGCCCGGCCTGCCGGCGGTCTGGAAATTGAACCCGAATTCGAGTCGGCCAGCCATAATCTCACCTCCCCCGCGTCGCTGCGGGTGCGTCAGTGTGCAGCACTTGACACCCCTTTGACGAGCGCCATAATCGGTGGGCCGCGTGTCCCGAGAAGTGTGAGGCGCCTTCATGATCGACATCCATCTGGGTGACAACGACCCCAAGGTCGTCCTGGTCCAGCTGCTGCTGGCCACCCGCCCGCCGCAGGCGGCCATCACCATCGACGGCTCGTTTGGCCAGGGGACCGCCGACGCCGTCCGCGCGTTTCAGCGGGCCAATCCACCCCTGGCGCAAACAGGGATGGTCGACACGGCCACGTGGCGCCGACTCCTCGACCTGGGACCGTATGCCGCGGTCGACCACGTCGACGTCGATGACCTCGTCGTGGCGATGATCGAGGGTCGAGACATCGTCGCCTCCATCCGAAGCGGGCAGCAGTTCGGCCTTGTCGCAGCCAGTGAGCTCGCGCGCGCCGGCATGCCCGCTCAGAGCGCGAGCATCGGCATGTCAAACGGCGTGTCGCAGATGATCGATCAGGTGATCGCTGCGCGCAGCGGCAGGAGACTCGCGCTGCTCCGGATCTTCGGCCACGGACTCGCCGGATACCAAATCGTCTCCGCCGGGCACGGAGCGCCCGGTGGCCGGACGACATCGCACGGCTCGGCGTTGACGGCGCAGGCGGTTCGGGTGATGCGAAGCGACTGGGGACGGCTCGCCGCGGTCTTCAGCCGAGCTGGCAGCGCCGAGTTGCACGGATGTCACGTCGGCGAGGGCGCCACGGGACAGGCACTGCTGAGTGCGCTTGCGGACATCTGGCAGGTGCCGGTGTCGGCGTCAGCAGGCGCACAACGCACGGGCCGCGGGGAAACAGCACGATTCGAGGGCGGTGTGCGAACCGCATTTCCCGGCGGCGGCGTGCTGCGGTCATGGGCGCAGCGCATCGCACAAACCGAGGGGAGCTCCTCCCGCACCGCACCTCACTGATTCACATGTACGACCCGCGCGGGCGGAAAGCCATTGAAGTAGGTGCTGCTGGCCGCCGAGTAGGCGCCCATGTTCTTGGAGTAGACGAACTCTCCCAGGTCCATGTCGGGCAGCTCCTCGGCCAGGCTGATCGTGTCGAGCGCATCACAGGTGGGGCCAAACACTGAGCAGATCTGGGTGGGAGCGTTCTTGAAGCTCTTCACGGGGTATTGGCAGTGGTCGAATATCACGCCGCTGTAGGTCTGATAGACGCCGTCGTTCACGTAGTAGCAGAGCTTCCCGCCACGGATGGCTTTGCCAATGATCTGCGAAACCGCGGTCGCCGCGGAGGCCACGAGAAATCGCCCCGGCTCGGCGAGAATCTCGACCGGTTGCGGAAAGAGGCGGTCCAGCTCCCGGTTAATCGCCCGAGCCACGTTCCTGAAGGCGGGGACCGTGTCGTCGTAGTGCGCCGGAAAGCCTCCGCCGATATCAAGCAGCTTGAGCTCGACGCCCTGCGCTTTGGCTTCGGCGAACACGCTGTGGGACAGCTGGAGCGCCTGGATGTAGTTCTGGAGGTTCGTGCACTGGCTGCCGACGTGGAAGCTGAGCCCCTCGACTTCCAGCTTGTGGTCGCGGGCAAACATGATGAGGTCCACGGCCTCGCCCGGCAACGCCCCGAACTTGCTCGACAGCTCCACCATCGATCCGGTATTCGGCACGCCCAACCGCAGCACGAGTCCCGCGTGCGGCGCGTGCTTGGCAATCTTGATGACCTCCTCGAGGTTGTCGTAGGTCACCAGGGGCTTGTAGGGATCCAGCTGTTCGAGGGTCTCGGTCGCCTTGATGGGGTTGGCGTAGATGATGCGGTCCCAGATGAAGGCCTGTCGCGCCTCCTCCGAGAGGTCTTTCACGTTCTCGTACACCGTCAGGAACTCGGCCATGCTCGCCACATCGAAACTTGCGCCCGCCTCGTAGAACGTCCGCACAATCTCGGAGGCGCTGTTGGCTTTGACGGCGTAATAGGCCTGCACGCGCGGCAGGTACTTGCGAAACTGTCCGTAATTCTCGCGCAACACCTTGTGGTCCACGACGACGAGGGGCGTGCCGTGGGTTTTGGCCAGCCGGAGCAGCGTTTTCTCGTCCACTAGTCTCCCTCGGTGATCAGGAAATTCTTGAACTGCCACGGATCGGACCGATCGATCTGAGGATTGTTGAAGCCGAGAAAGGCGTTGGTGTAGTGCTTGAGCGGATTCCAGTCCGACGCCACGGAGATGAACTTGCCCAGGTACGGTTTGCTGATCTCCAGGATGTAGTCGTGGGGCAGGTCGTCGGGCACGCACACCCCGCGGCGCGGGTTGTCGATCATCCACCGGCAGGCGGCCACGACGGAAATGGCGACCTGCATGGTGGTGGCGTTCTGATGGGGCACGAGGCGCCGGGACTCCTCGATGTCGAGGTCCGATCCGCACCACCACGACTGATACGGGTGGCCCATGACGAGTGCGCCGAGGATGTCAGCGCCGCTCGTAATCTCATCGTCGGTCAGGATGCGGATGCGCGGCTGCAGGTTGTAGTCGCGGCCGCGCAGCTCGTGAAGCGAGGCAAGCGCCACGTCGGCCGGACAATACGCATAATGCACCGTCGGCCGGTAGACGGCCTTTCCGCCGTCCCAGACGGTCAGTTTCTCGGTAATCGTGAAGGCTTCGCCGTGGCGGACGACCATGCCGACGATGAGGTGGTCCGGTGGCACCCAGCTGACGACATAGGTGTTGATGCCCATCCGCGCCAGACAGATCTGGCTGCGGGGACCCTCAGTGTGCTCGAAGGCGAGCGCGGGCAGCTCTTTCTCATGCGTGCCCCAGCCCATCTCGGCCGTCGTCGTGCCTTCCTCGCGGAAGCCCTCGACGCTCCAGGTGTTGACGAACTCGTTCACTTCCTTGGGGCGATCGGTAATCTGCGTGTCGCGCTCACTGCAATGGATGACCTTGACGCCCAGCTGGTGGGCCAGGTGGTTGAACTCCCGCGCCGCGGCGTGATGCGCGACGCGCTCGGCCTGCGCGCCGGCGAACTTGCGTTCCGCCAGCGCCCGTTCCGCGATGTCCAGGAGCGCCTGCTTCGTGAAGTGACTGATCAGGCCCGGATTGGCGCCGTGCTCGATCACGGCCGTCGGCCCAGGCTCCTTCCACGAGGCCACGCGCGCCCGCAGCTTCATGTGGCGCCAGTACAGCGTCCGCTCCGTCGGAGGCTTGTTGTCCGCGCCGGCGTACGGATCCCAGAGTTCCACCGACGTGTTCACGTACAGCACGCCGTGGTCGTGACACCACTGCACCACCTCGCCGCAGTCGATGTTCCAGGCCAGATCGATGAGCAGGTCGCCGGCCGACAGATGCGTGCCGAGGAGCGAGCCGAGGTTGTCCTCCGTCACGCGGTTCTTGACGAACGTCACGCCGCGCTCGATCCAGGGCCGAAGCGCCGCCTCGTCCGGATCGAACTCGATGATGGTGATGAGCCTGGGATCGACGGTGACGTGGCGCAGCAGAATCGGCAGCGTGCACCGCGCGACGGCCCCAAAGCCGACGAACACGATTCGACGAGAAAAGGTCGGCATCCCTCTGTGAACTCCCTTATTTGAGCTTCTTGACCAGCACCTTCGAGTGCCGGCCGCTCTGTGCGTACTTCTCCAGGCGCTCGGGCGGCAAATCGTCCGGCGTGCCTTCGACAAATCCCGCTTTCGACTGGAAGTACGTGAAGGCCTGCGTCGAGAGCGCGAGCAGCTCCTTCAAGCCCAATTCGCGCGCCTTGGCTTCGACAAACTGGATGAGCTTGCGGCCGATGCCCTGATTTTCGTGCGAGGAGGCGACGTACAGGCACGCCAACTCACCCTTGTTCTGCTCGGGATACACATGCAGGGCGACGCACCCCACGGAGTTCTTGTCAATTTCGAAGATGTAGTAGTCGCCGAGGCTCTTTTCGATCACCGCCCTGGTGCGTTTCACCAGCTCCTCGGCCTCGACGGCCTGCTTGGTCAGCAGCTGAATGGCCCGCACGTCCTTCTTCTTGGCTGGCCGGATGTGCTCGTACTCGTTCGCATAGATGAGCGTCCCGAGGCCGTGGTTCGAGAACACTTCCCCCAATAAGCCTTCGTCCAGGGTGCCGTTGATCACGTGGACACGGGGAACGCCGGCCTGGCAGGCGGCCGCCGCGTGTTGCGCCTTGGAGAGCATGTCGGTCGCGAAACCCGCGCTGTCGGTTTGGATGAGCTTGCCTAGGTCCGCCACGAGCATCTGTCGAATCAGTTCCCCGCGGTGGATCAATCCATCCTGGGTGGTGACGAAGATCAGCTTGATGGCCTTCAGCTGTTCGGCCACGGCCACCGCCACGCCGTCTGAATTCACGCGATACGTCTTGCCGTCGCCGTCGAAGCCGAGCGGGGGAATGACCGGGACGACGCCCTGCGTGAGCAGCGACTGGAGCAGATCGGTGTCGACGCGCTCGACCTTGCCGGTGAAGAGATGGTCCACGCCCTGGATGATGCCGACCGGGTGGGCGATGATCACATTCGTGGTGGCGGCGCGCAGGTCGTTGGCGGACAGACCTTCCAGAATCTCGTGCGTCAGGCGGTTGGCGGCCGTCAACGCCAAGTCGAGCGTGGGAGCGTCGGTGACGCCCGTGCCGTCGAAATCCGAGGCCTTGACGTGGTGCTCTTCGGCGAGCGCCCTGATCTGCGCCGACGCGCCGTGGACGAGCACCACCCGGATGTTGAGCGACCACAGGAGCGCCACGTCCAGCAGCAGCGTGGCGAAGTTGTCATCGGTGACGATGGCGCCGTCGACCGCGAGGATGAAGGTCTTTTCGCGGAACTGGGGGACGTACTGCAGGATGCCCCGAAGATCGGTCAGCTTCACGTCTCAAGGTTCCAGGGCGAAACTGGCAAATTGCCAGAGGTCCGCCTCGTCCACGGGTGGAGCGCCCCACTTCGCGAACAAGCGGGACCGGCTCTCGAGCGGCGTCCAATTCGTCTGGACCGACGGACAGGGCCCCAGGTAACCACCGGCGATATCGAGAATCTCCCTGTGCGGCAGCTCGTCGGGCACGAGGATGCCCTTGCTCGGGTGGTGAATCATGAAGACCAATCCCCCGAGCACGGAGGCGGCGACCTGAAGCGTGGTCGCGTTCTGGCCTGGCACGAGCTGGCGCGTCTCGTGGATATCTAGCTGCGAGCCGGTCCACCAGCCGGTGAGGCCGTGGCCCATGAGGAGCACGCCAAGTTCGTCCATCCCGCCGGTGATCTCGTCCGCCATGATCCTGAGCTTCGGCTGGAGCTGGAAGTTGCGCATCGTCAGCTCGTAGAGGCTGAGGATGGCGTTGTCGCAGGGCATGTAGGCGTAATGGACCGTCGGGCGATAGACGGCGAGCCGTCCCTCGGGCGTATCCTCCCAGACCGTCAGGTAGTCGCTGATGGTGAAGGACTCGGCATGGCGCACCACCATCCCGATAATCGGTCCGCCGGCGGGGACCCACGAGTGGACGAACGTCCGAATGCCCGGTTGCGCGAGAAAGATCTGGTTGCCGGGACCGCCAATCGGCGTGTGCGCGTGCCGTGGGAGGCGGCGCTCGTGCGTGCCCCAACCAAGCTCGGCGGGCGCCGTGCCTTCCTCGAAAAAACCCTCAATCGACCACGTGTTGACGAATTCGTTGGGCGCCTTGGGTCGGGACGAGACTTGCGTGTCGCGCTCCGAGATGTGCACGACCTTGGTGCCGGTCGCCTGGCTCAGCCGGGCGAATGACCCTTCGCCTTCGGCTTCGGCATTGGCCACGAGCTTCTCGAACGCCGCCCTATTGACCTCGGTCGCCGCCGGGATTCCTTTTTCGAGCATGGCGGTGGCGATTTCGAGCAGCGCGCGTTTGGTGAAGTGGCTGACGAGGCCCGGGTTGGCGCCGTGGTCCATGATGGCGGTCGCGCTCGGCTTGGAGCGCGAATTGAGGCGGCTCTTGAGCGCCCGGATCCGCATCTGGCGGGAGTACAGGCTGCGTTCGTACGGTGACTTGTTCTCGATATCGCCGTAGGGATCCCACTCTTCGAGGGATGTATTGAGGTAGCGGACGTCGTGCTCGGCGCACCAAGCGAGCAGATCGAACGTTTCGACGTTCCAGGAGAGATCGAGGATGACGTCGCCCGCGCCCACGAGCTCGCCGAGCAGCTTCTGATAGTTGTCCTGGGTCAGGCGCGCCTGCCTGAAGACCACGCCGGCTTTGAGCGATTCCTCGATCTTCGGTCGCACATCCTCGAAGTCCATCACCGTGATGCGGCTGGCCGGCATGTCGATGTGGCGGAGCACCAGCGGCAGGGTGCATCGGCCCACGGATCCGCAGCCGAGCATCAGGATGCGTCCGTCGAAGGGAGTCCGCTTCTTGGTCTGTGTCATGTGCTCCATCGCCAAACTGCGTCACGACGTGGTCCGTCAGTATATCGTGGGCCCTCGTGGCAGAATAGGTCCTTGTCCGAAGGGAGAGACCGATGGGACTGACTGATTTCATCAAAGGCCAATTCATCGAGATCATCGAATGGACCGATGACTCGCGCGACACACTCTCGTTCCGGTTTCCGGACGAGGACAAGGAAATCAAGAACGGCGCCCAGCTCATCGTCCGCGAATCTCAGGCGGTGCAGTTCGTCTACCTGGGCCAGTACGGCGACCTCTTCGGCCCCGGCAAGTACTCGCTGACGACCGACAACATCCCGGTGCTCTCGCGCCTCAAGGGATGGAAGTACGGCTTCCAGTCGCCCTTCAAAGCGGACGTCTACTTCGTGACCACGCGCCCCTTCACCGGCAACAAGTGGGGCACGTCGAATCCGGTGATGGTCCGCGACAAGGATTTCGGGATCGTGCGGGTGCGGGCCTTCGGCACCTACGACTTCCGCATCGTCGAGCCGCCGAAATTCCTCAAGGAAGTGGCCGGCACCGACAACCACTTCCGGCTCGAAGAGTTCGCCGACGTGATGCGCTCGCGCATTGTCAGCGTCTTCAGCGACGCACTCGCCAGCAGCCAGGTGCCGGTGCTCGACGTCGCCACGCGCTACGCCGAGCTCGGCGATGCGCTCCTGCCGCTCATCAATCCGGCGCTCAAGGAGAAATACGGCCTCGAGATGGCGACCTTCGTCGTCGAGAACGTCTCGGTGCCGCCCGAGGTCGAGGCGGCGGTCGACAAGCGATCGAGCATGGCCGCTGTCGGCAACCTCAATGACTACATCAAGTTCCAGATGGCGCAGGGGCTCGAGAAAGGCGGCTCCGGGGTCGGCGGCATCGGCGCCGAGATGGCCGTGGGGATGTCGATCGCCCAGCAGATGATGAATCAGCCGGGCGGCGTCATGGCGCAGGGAACGACTCCTGTACAGGGAGCGCCGGCGGCATCCGGCATTCCGGAAACGATGGGCCCCGCCGAGGCGGCCAAGATGCTCGGCGTGGCCGAGACCGACGTGATCACGAGCCTCGAGGCGGGCGACCTCAAGGGCAAGCGCATCGGCACGCAGTGGCGCATCACGAAAGCGGCGATCGCCGACTTTCTGAAGTAGCCTGACGCCAACGTGGCTGACACCGATCAGGTCGCCACCGCGCGCCAGAAATTCACCTGCGCGGCCTGCGGCGCAGAGGCGAACTGGCATCCCGCGAAGCAGGCGCTCATCTGTCCGTTCTGCGGCACCGAGTCGCCGGCCAACCTGCAGACCCTTGGCGCGGACGTCGTCATCGTCGAGCACGACCTGGGCGCCGCGATCAGGAGCATCCCGGACTCGGCGCGGGGCTGGCAGGCGGCCAAGACGTCGGTCCGTTGTCAGAGCTGCCAGGCGATCTCGGTCTTCGACCCCCAGCAGATCGGAAGCCGCTGCGACTTCTGCGGCTCGAGCGCCCTGGTGCCGTACGAACAGGTCAAGGAGCCGTTTCGCCCCGAGTCGCTGCTGCCGCTGAAAATTTCGGAATCGCAGGCGCGCGACTTGATTCGCAGGTGGTACGGCCGACAGTGGCTGGCGCCCAACGCCTTCAGCGCCAAGGCGACGACCGACACCGTCAAGGGGATCTATCTGCCGTACTGGACGTTTGACGCGAAGGCCGACGCGCGCTGGACCGCCGAGTCGGGCCAGTACTACGACGTTCGCGAAAACAACAAGACGGTGCGGCGGGTCAGGTGGACGCCGGCCTCCGGCCAGCTGTCACATTTCTTCAACGACGACTTGGTCTGCGCCTCCGTCGGGGTGAACGCGGACCGGCTGCGCCGCATCGAGCCGTTCCCGACCGAGACGCTCGTGCCCTTCGACCCCGGCTATCTGGTCGGCTGGACGGTGGAGCGGTATCAGATCGATCTGGTGGCGGCCGCCGAGCGGTCGCGGCAGCACATGGAGTCCACGCTGCAGCAGCTCTGCCGGCAGCAGGTGCCTGGGGACACCTGTCGAAACCTCGTCGTCGACGCCACCTTCAGCGAGCAGACCTTCAAGCACATCCTCGCGCCCATCTGGCTGATGACGTACGTGCACGGGTCCGCGTCGTATCAGGCGGTCGTCAATGGCGTTACCGGCGCGACCAGCGGATCGCGCCCATGGAGCGCGATCAAGGTCTCGCTCGTCATCCTGGCGATTGCGATCCTGGCGATCCTGCTGATGTACGCGAACTCGCAGTAGGCCGCTCACCCCTGACGTTTCAGCCAGCGCGCGAGGGAGCTGAGGCCGGCCGCCACCAGCCCGCCCCGCGACACGTCGTCGAACCAGCCGGGCCGGCGCTCGAAGGCCTCAAACGCCAGGTCGACCTCGCGGCGCGCCCGCTCGAGCTGCAGCGGCAGGGCCGGATCGATCGGTCGCGGCTCGGTCGATTCGTGCAGCTGGGCGACGAGCGCGCCCGCCTGCTTCATGTCGAGCATCGACAGCGGCGAGCCGCAATGGGGGCAGGACGAGCTCTTCGCCAGGTCGATCGGGGCGCCGCAGTTCGAGCAATTGACGGTCTGCACGTGCCGGCGCAGGTCTTCGATCTGCTGGGCCGACAGCGGCTTGATGAAGTCTTTCTCGCGCAGGAAATCGACGAAGGTGATGAGCCGCCCGTGGTCTCGCGCGCAGCGCAGATACTGGAACTTCGTGCTGCGCTGCTGGTCGTGGGTGAGGAGCAGACGGAGGCTGCAGCGCGGGCAGGCAGGCTGGCCAGCCACCAGCGGGCGCGCGGCCAGCGCGTGTTCGCCGATGACGCGAAACAGCTTCAGGACCGAGGCCGGTGAGAGCTGCGGGCTTTCGTGCGCGTCGAACCAGAACACCTGGCAGGGCCGGCAGAGGTCAATCGCGATCGACGTCCCCACATGGCCGGTGAGGGACTCGGTCTCCATGTCGGCGCCGCAACCGGGGCAATTCATCGATTCGACCACGACGTTACGGCGTCACGCGTGGACGCCGGGGGCTTCGTGGCCCGTGCGCGCGACGTACTCCGCGTACGAGCCGAGATACAGATGCGGCTGCGCCTCGGTGCCGCTTTCGCCGCCCAGCTCGAGCACGCGGTTGCTCAAGCCGCGGAGAAACGCCCGGTCGTGCGAGACAAAGAGCATCGTGCCGTCGAAGTCTCTGAGCGAGTCGAGCAACATCTCCTTGGTCGCGAGGTCGAGGTGGTTGGTCGGCTCGTCCAGCACGAGCAGGTTGGGCGGGTTGAGCAGCATGCGCGCGAGCACGAGGCGCGTCTTCTCGCCGCCCGAGAGCGCGCGGATCTTCTTGTCCACGTCCTCGCCGGAAAACTGAAATGCGCCGGCCAGGCTCTTGAGCGCGCCGATCGATTCGTGCGGGAAGTCCTGGCGGAGCTGCTCTTCGACCGTCAGGTCGGGATTGAGCAGGTCGAGCGACTGCTGGGCGAAATAGCCCATCTGCAGGCTCGCGCCCAGCTGGACGCGGCCGCGGTCCGGCGCCAGGTGTCCGGCCACCATCTTGAGCAGCGTCGACTTGCCGGCGCCGTTCTTGCCCATCACGCACCACCGCTCGCCGCGGCGGACCGTCATGTTCAGCCCGTCGTGGACGACGCGCCGGCCGTACGATTTGGTCAGGTCTTCGAGCACGGCCACCTGATCGCCGGAGCGCGGCGGCGTCCGGAACTCGAACTGCACCACGCGCCGCCGCTTGGGCAGCTCGATCTTCTCGATCTTCTCGAGCGCCTTCACCCGGCTCTGGACCTGCGCGGCCTTGGCCGCATGGGCGGCGAACCGGTCGATGAACCGCTGTTCCTTCGCGAGCATCGCCTGCTGCCTGGCGTACGCGGCTTCGCGGTTGGCCTCGCGGATGCCGCGCTCGCGCTCGTAGAAATCGTAGTTCCCCGAATACATCGTGATCTCGCCGTCATCGATCTCGGCGATCTTGGTGACGATGCGGTTCATGAACTCGCGGTCGTGAGAGGTCATCAGCAGCGCGCCGTCTCGTGCTTTGAGGAAGCGCTCGAGCCAGACAATCGACTCGATGTCGAGGTGGTTGGTCGGCTCGTCCATCAACAGCACGTCGGGCTTGCCCAGGAGCACGCGCGCCATGGCCACGCGCATCTTCCAGCCGCCCGAGAGCGTGCCCACGTCGGCATCAATCTGGTCGTCTTCGAACCCGAGGCCGTGGAGGACCTCGCGGGCCTGCGCTTCGAGCGCGTAGCCGCCGAGATGCTCGTATTCTTCCTGCACCTCGCCGAAGCGGGCAAGGATGCGGTCCATGTCGCCCACCTGCGCCGGATCGGCCATCGCGACGTTCAGCCGCTCGAGTTCGTGGTGCAGGTCGCCGACGCGGCCGCTGCCAAAAATTGCCTCGTCAAGGACCGACCGGCCCGAACTTTCCTCGACATCCTGGCGGAAGTAGCCCACGGTCAGCTTCTTCGGCACCGACACCTCGCCCTCGTCGGCTGTTTCTTCTCCGGTAATCAGACGGAAGAGCGTGGTCTTGCCGGACCCGTTGGGGCCGACGAGGCCGACGGTTTCGCCTGGATTGAGCTGGAACGACGCGTCCACGAAGAGGATCTGCCGGCCGTACTGCTTATTGATGCGGGTCAGGGAAATCATGCGACGCTCTAAGTCTATCTCTGGTTCGCAGGCGAAGGCTTTGCGTGCCATGCAGGCTGGACGCCATCGGCCGCCGCCACCCGTGTCGGGCGCCGGAACTGCGGGCGTCCGGTTCGTATTCTCTCGCTAGCGCGGCGATCAACATCTGGCTTGGGCTTGGTCCGTACATGGCAAGTATCGAGTCAAGATGAAGGTCGCTGGTGTTCCTCGTTAGGCGGGGCGGTCGTACCGGACGGCAGCGGCCGTAGGAGCACGCCGATGCAACGCTTGCCGGAAGTCGAGTCGAAGCGATTCCTCGCGGCGACTTCGGTCTGCGCGATCCGTGCCCGTCGCGTTAGCGTTGCCGGTGCATGCCGTGAATGGCCGTCGATCGAATCAGCGCTAGTCGCCGCGGGACTGACAGAGTGTGAGCGAAGACTCGACTTCCCGGCGTGCGACCCGGCCGCAGCCGGCCGGTACGACCGCCGAATAAGAGAACGCGGCTCCTAATCTTCGTTCTTGCTCGTTCGCAGCTTCTTTACCGAACTCCGCTGTTTTTTCGTCGCCAGGCGTTTCTCGCGCGACGCGGCCTTCGGCCTGGTTGGCCGCCGCTTCTTGGGCCGCACCGCGGCGCGCTTGAGGAGCGCCACGAGCCGCGCCCGCGCGGCCTCGCGATTCTGGAGCTGCTCGCGGTGCACGCGGCTGTCGATGAGCAGCACGCCGTCGGTCGTCATGCGGCGTCCGGCGAGCGCCATCAGGCGTTCCTTCACGTCGGGCGGGAGCGACGAGCGGCGCACGTCGAACCGCAGCTCGACGGCGGTCGCCACCTTGTTGACGTTCTGACCGCCAGGGCCCGACGCGCGAACGAAGCGCTCTTGCACGTCGCGGTCGTCGAGAACGATGTCGTCCGTAATCTTGATCATGGATCTGTGCTCGGTTGTCAGCCCTTTTTGGCGGTCGCCCCAGCGTCGCGGAACGAAGGTTGCTGCTGCAGGGTATCAAAAAGGCGTGCATGTGCGCTTTATGGGCAAAGCGCGCGAAAGACCTCCAAGGAAAAACACGAAGTGAAATTCTCCGAACAATTATGGTTCCCCGGCGGCGTGCTGCTCCTGTGCGCGGCGGGCGTGCAGCTGTCGGTGCCGGCGCTCTCGGCGGCTGAGCCGTTCCTCACGGGTTTCGCCCTTCTGGCCCTGGCCGCCGGAGCCGTGTTGGGCGGGATGTACAACCGCAGCCGGCCCGTGGCCTCCCTCGCCGTGATCGGTGCGGCGGCGTGGCTGCTGCCGGCGCTCTACACGGCCGACGGCGCGCCGCACTGGCAGCCCCAAACGCTGGCCCTGCTGCTGCCTCTCAACCTGATCGTCTTTGCCCTCCTGCCGGATCGGGGTCTCTTCGCGCGGACCAGCCTGTTGGCGGCCACCGCGCTCGCCGTGCAGGCGGTGGTGCTTCTCGTGCTGCCGCGCGGCGCCAATCCCTGGATGGAGGGACAGCTGGCATATGCGCCGATGCCCTCGGGGTGGTTCCAGTGGTCCTGGGTGGGCGAGCCGGCGCTCGTGGCCTTCGGCGCGGCGGCGATCCTGCTCGCGGGCATCTTCCTCTGGCGCCGGCGTCCCACGGATCGCGGGCTGTTCTGGCTGCTCGTGGCGGCGTTTGCGGGCGTGCACGGACTGCACGACCCGCGCCTGGCCATGCTGTACTTCGGATCGGGCGCGCTCATCGTGTCGGTCTCGCTCGTCGAGCACGCGCATGCCATGGCCTACGTCGATGCGTTGACCGGCCTCGCCAGCCGGCGCGCGCTCGACGAATTCCTGCCCCAGCTGCACGGACGCTTTGCGCTGGCCATGGTGGATGTCGATCACTTCAAGCGATTCAACGATGCCTACGGCCACGCCGCCGGCGACCAGGTGCTGCGCAAGGTGGCCGGCCAGCTGGAGACCGTCGGCGGGGGAGGACGCGTCTTCCGCTATGGCGGCGAGGAATTCTCGGTGGTGTTTGCCGGCCGGTCGCGCAAGGACGCGCTGCCGCATCTGGAGGCGCTGCGGGCCCGCATCGAAGCCACCGGTTTCAGCCTGCGCGGATCGCTGCGTCCCACGCAGAAGCCCGCCGAGCGGCGCGCCTTGCCGCGCGCGGGCCGGCACGTGCACCTCACGGTCAGCATCGGCGTCGCGGAACTCAGCGAAAAGCTCGCGTCGCCACGCCTCGTCATCGAAGCGGCCGACAAGGCCCTGTATCGCGCCAAACAATCAGGGCGCAACCGGGTCCAGGCCGCGTAACCCACCCGACCCCCGTCTTACGGTCTCGGAGGGCTGACGACGCTCAATCCTTCGGTGATGACGCGGATGCTTTCCTCGTTGGTGACCGACCACGAGGTCAGGTTGGCCAGCAGATTCACTTGCGCCGTGGTGAGCTTGATCGCGCTCGGCTTGTTCTGGCCGAACGTCTCGTACCAGGGAAAATTCTTGAAGCTCCCCAGCGTGTCGTTCTCGCCCGTCTCGCCGAGCAGCGCGCGCACATCCGGCGGCAGCTCGTCCTCCCATCGCGTCGCGGCGTGGTTGTACACCCAGCAGATGTTCAGACCGTCGTAGCTGCTGATGTTGTAGAACTCGTTGCTGCCGACGTGCCAGTTCCGCCCGCAGTACACGAGGGCCTGGCCGCGAGAGAGCCGATCGCGAAAGCCCGCCACGAGCTCGTGGTACCGGCTCTCGTCGAAGACGTGGTTCATCGACCGGTCGCCCTCTGGGGTCTGATCGCGCACCGGACGGAAGAATTCTTCGATGTCCTTGTTCTCGTCGAATTCCGATTTCGTGTTGACGAAGACGATGATGTTGCCCACGTGCCTGGCGAGCAGCGGCATCAGGCCGAGGTTGTCGGTGAAGCCGCCGTCGCCGTGCGGCAGCGTTTCGGTGGCGACGCTCGCGCGTCCCTCGCGGACGACGGCGTGACGGAAGGACGGAAACACGCCGGCCGCCGCCTGGAGGGCGGCCGCGGCGCGCGGCGCGGGTCCGCCGAGCAGGAGAAACAGCTGCGGAGCGGCGCCCGTGCTGGCGACGACGTCGGCCAGGCTGAAGGGCGGCTCGCTGGCGGGCCGACGGACGTCGACGATGCCGTTGGCCGGTGTCTCGAGCGACGAACTTCCGTAGGCCCACGACCAGATGTAGGTGCCGCCGAATCGGCCGAATCGCTGCCGCACGCCCGCATAGAGAGGCGTGTACTCCACGGGAATGAGCCGCGGATAGTCATAGTTGGGATGCGTCGCCACCATCGAGGCGCCGACGATGAGAAACGGCCGGTCGTCCGAGCCCGCGGCGAGAAAATCCGCGTAACTCAGCGTGGGATTGAGGGCCAGGGCCTCGCCGATCGTCTCGGTGTCCCACGCGAAGAACCGCCCGCTGCCGCCCGGCACCAGCGGCTCAATGAACGTCGTGTCGAGCAGCCGGGCATACGTCCGGCTTCGCGCTCCGCCGCCGAGCTTTCCGAGCAGGCCTTTGAGATCGTCTTGATACTCGGCGAACGCGCTTGAAACGAGCGACTGACCGATCTGCCCGACCGCTTCGCGGAAGCCTGGGCCGGCAAACGACGAGTTGACGACCGCGGCCGCCAGCGACCCGCTGGGCTCGTCGGTGACCTGCTTGTAGACGAGCCTGCCAGGCGGATCGAAGCGGCCAAGCAGAACCTGTCGTTCCTGCTTCGAGAAGGTGAAGGGCACCGCGGCCCAGGCGCCTCCCGAGACGGCGGTGATGTACCGAACGCGGTCGAGCCACCCGTTCTGCGCAAGGCCACGGAGTTCGCCGAGCGTGGCGGTGGCCGAACGGGTGCCACCCCCGGAAAAGGCGATGCCGAGGTCGACGGGCCGCCGCTCGCGCAGCCGCGCCGTCTCGGGGAATTCTGTCAGCGTGCCGGTGGCCCAGCCATCGGGCGGTACGTTCCAGTAGCGCGCCCGCAGGCAGTCGCTGCAGGTCGACACTTGAAGCGCGGCATGGGCTACCGCGGCGCTCGCCACGATCAGGCAGACAATGAGCTTGTGGAGATGGGCCGCGGGCTTCATGGGCGGAACGCCTGCCGGAAATCGAACAGGAAGCCCGCGTAGGTTTGAACGGCATCAGGACCGGGACCGCCGACGTTCCGGTCGATCGAAATCGCGACGAAAGCCCGCCAGGATCCGAAGCCCGTGTATTTCCAGAACGCCGCCCGCTCCTTGAGCGTCGGCACCAGGTCGAAGGCCAGCACGCCATTGACCGCAAAGCGGATCCCGCCCGCGCTCTCAAACAGCGAGTTTCGAGCCATCGACCATTGGATGCTGCTCCGTCGAAACGGTCCCGACGGGACGATCACGCCCACACCGAGATGATCGATCTCGGAAACTTTTGGCGCCCCTTCGACCTGCACGAAGCCGAACTGTCCGCCGACGAACACCCGGAGCGGTGTCGCCGAGTTCTCCTGGAGCGTCCAGAACTCGAGGCGCGGAGCGAAGTGGGCCTCGAGCGACGACGCGTGTTCGAGGATGAACAGGTACTTGTCTTGTGTCGTGGCGACCTTCGCGCACAGGGGGCTGTCGGCGTTGGCCTGGCAGTCGATGTCTGTCGTGCGAATGCCGTAGAAGGTGTACGCGGCGGTCCAGAACTGCAGTCGGTCCCGCGGGCCTCCGAGGACGCGGTAGTCGAGGGCGAGACCCGCCGTCCGTCGAGACTGCACCTGCCCGCTGCCCACCACGTCTCCCTGCGCGACGTAGTTGCCGACAATCTTCGGCGCGAACTGATCGAACGCAAATCCGAAGAACCCAGACGCTTCGAAGACGTCGCGATCGGTTGCCGCCCGGGGCGAGGCGACCGGACCGCATGACGACCGGCCGCCCTGATCGACTGGAGTTGCGCTCGTCGTCTGCCACGGTCCCTCGTCGAGTCGCGCGCGAACCTCATCGCCCTCTTCGAGGGGCGCCTGGAGCGGCAGCAGCACGGTCTGCGGTCCCGGATCGAGATCGAGCCGGCCGATCCGGCCCTTGTTGAGCTGCACCTCGAGCGCCGATGCGCCGGTGCGTGCGGGCACATCCACACGCACGCGGCAATCGCCCGCGCGGACCGCCATCACGGTTGGCTGTGGAACGGTCTGGGCGGTTAGCGGGGCCGGCCAGGTGATGGTGGCGACCAAGGCCGCCCATAAGAGACGCCGCGCGTTGTCTCGACTCACAGTCCTCCTCGACGCTAGTGGAAATCCGAGAGAGTATACCGACACGCGGCCGGCTATTCGTTGACTTCGATCTCCACCTCTCGGCCGGGCGTGGTCTTGTCGTTATCGGCGAGGATGCTGCCGTCGAGATCCTTGCGATTGTCGCCCGTGTCTTCGCGCACGATCTCGACTTCTTCGAGCTTGCCGGCGCTGTCCTGCACGACGGCCATCTGGACCTTGGCGCCGTCGCGGTCGACCGTCTTGAATTCCTTCACGACGACGACGCGGTTCTCGTGCACGAGTTCCCAGCCCACGCCGGCGCCGACCGGGACCACCCAGACCCGCCGGCCGGCCACCACGCGTGTGATCGCGCGGCGGCGAATGCGGCGGCGGACGCGGCGCCGAACCCGGCGGCGGACGGCCCGGCGCTGGCCAGCCTCCGTGTCGCCGATATGTAAGGTGAGCACGCCGCCCAACGCGGCGAGTAGTGACGTCAGCAGCCCGCGACGATCCAGACGGCTCATCAGACCCTCCTTGGCCTATAGTCCTCACTGGTATATCGGTCGATCGCGTGCGTGGTACGCTTGCCTTGTCCGTCCCCTTAACCGTAAACGATGCCTCTAGTTAGCCTCGACCATGTTTCGGTGGCCTTCGGCCACCTGCCCCTCCTCGATCAAGCCGTGCTGCAGATCGAGCGGGGCGAACGCGTCTCGGTGGTCGGCCGAAACGGCGCGGGCAAGTCCACGCTTCTGCGGATCATCAGCGGCGAACAGCCGCCCGACACCGGCTCCGTATGGACCGAGCCGGGCCTGCGCATGGCGAGGCTCGAGCAGGATGTGCCGTTTTCGACCAGTCACACCGTCTTCGAGGTGGTCTCCGAAGGCCTGGGCGAACTGAGCGAGCTGGTCGCGAGCTATCACCGGACGGCCGTCCAGGTCGCCGAGGCGGCGACGCCCGCGCTGCTCGAGCGCCTGGGAACGCTGCAGCACGAGCTCGACGAGAAGGACGCGTGGCGTATCGAAGAGCGCGTGGAGCTCGTGCTGTCGCACCTGAGTCTGCCCTCCGACGCCATCGTGGACACACTCTCGGGCGGATGGCGGCGCCGCGTGCTGCTCGCGCGTGCGCTCGTGGCCGAGCCCGACGTGCTGCTGCTCGACGAGCCGACCAATCACCTCGACATCGACGCCATCATTTGGCTGGAAACGTTTCTCTTGGAGTATCCCGGCGCGGTGGTGTTCGTCACCCACGACCGCGCCTTCCTCCAGCGCGTCGCCACGCGCATCGTCGAAATCGATCGCGGGCGGCTGACCTCGTGGGCGGGAGACTACGCCACCTTCATGCGCAAGAAAGACGAGTGGCTGGCCAACGAAGCGGTGCGAGCGGACAAGTTCGACAAGCGCCTGGCCGAGGAGGAAGTGTGGCTGCGGCAGGGCGTCAAGGCGCGGCGGACGCGCAACGAAGGGCGCGTCCGCGCGTTGATGGCCATGCGCCAGGAGCGGGCGGCGCGGCGCGAGCAAGTGGGCGCCGTGCGCCTGTCGATCGAACGCGCCCAGTCGTCGGGCCAACTCGTGATCGAGGCCGTCGAGATCAGCAAGAGGTTTGGTGCCAAGACCGTCGTCCAGAAGTTTTCGACGCGCATCATGCGCGGCGACCGGATTGGCCTCATCGGGCCCAACGGCGCGGGCAAGACGACGCTGCTGCGGATGCTGTTGGGGGACGTGGCGCCCGACGAAGGGGAAGTGCGCCGCGGGGCCAATGTGGAGATTGCCTACTACGACCAGCAGCGGGAGCAGCTCGATCCCGAGCGGACCGTGTACGACACGATCGGCGAAGGCAACGACACGGTGACGGTCAATGGCCAGTCGCGCCATGTCAATGCGTACTTGCGCGACTTTCTGTTTCCGGCGGAGCGGGCGCAGTCGCCAGTCAAGTCGCTCTCGGGCGGCGAGCGCAACCGGCTGCTGCTCGCGCGGCTGTTCACGCGGCCGGCGAATCTGCTGGTGCTCGACGAGCCGACCAACGACCTCGATCTCGAAACGCTCGAGCTGCTCGAAGCGCAGCTCGTCGAATGGCCCGGCACGCTGCTGCTCGTCAGCCACGACCGCGCCTTTCTCGACAACGTCGTGACGAGCACGTTCGTATTCGAGGGTGACGGCAAGGTGGAGGAGTACGTCGGCGGCTACGAGGACTGGATCCGGCAGCGCGGGGTGGCGGCCGCGGCGCCACAGCCAGCAAGTACGGCGAGTCTGTCCCGCCTTCGCGGCGCCCCAACTCCGGCGGGGCAGGAGGCGCGGGCGACGGCCGTCGCGAGCCCGGCCAGGAAATTGTCGTACAAGGAGCGGCGCGAGTTCGAGGAACTCCCGGCCCGCATCGAGGCGCTCGAGGCCGAGCAGCGCGCGCTTGGCGTGACGATCGCGGCTCCGGAATTCTACAAGCAGGGAGCGGCGGCGATTGCAGCCGCGCTCGAGCGGGCGGAGGGGATCGAGCGCGACCTCAGCAACCTGTACGCGCGGTGGGCCGCGCTCGAATCGCGGCCGACGTGAGAATCCGAGATCCGCGCGGTTTCCGTGAGAGTCTCAGGCAATGGCGCTGACCGCAACCATCCACAACTTCGACATCGAACTGGCCGACGCCGACCGCCGCGTCTACGAGTCGCTGGCGCTGCGCGTCGCAAGGCATCCGTCCGAATCCGAGGAGTACCTGGTCACGCGCCTGCTGGCCTACATGCTGGAATTTGCCGCGGGCATCGCGTTCTCGGCCGGGGGCCTCTCGGATCCCGACGAGCCGGCCATCGCGGTTCGCGATCTGACGGGGCGGATTCAGGCGTGGATCGACGTGGGTACGCCCGACGCGGCCCGCCTGCACAAAGCCTCCAAGGCCGCCCCGCGCGTCGTCGTCTACACCCACAAGGATCCGGCGCAGTTGGTGGGGCGCCTGGCCGGCGAGAAGATCCACAAGGCCGAGGCGCTCGAGCTCTACGGCATCGATCGGGCGCTCGTCTCCAGCCTGGCCGCCCGCCTCGAGCGGCGCATGGCCTTCAGCCTCTCGATCGCGGACCGCGAGCTGTTCGTGTCGATCGGCGCGGATACGCTGACCGGCGCCGTGTCCAGGTATCCGGTCCACGCCTGACTGAGCGGCGGCTGGACGGCGTCGGCCGCCGCCCCCCGTGTCGGGCGCCGGAACTGCGGGCGTCCGGTTCGGACTCTTGCTCACAGCTCGCGGGTCCACCCCCGCTCGCGCTGGGCGCTCGGCAGCGCAGCGATCAACTGCTGATTCGATCTTGGTCTGTACATGGCAAGCGCCGTCAGGGGTTTACCGCAACGGCACGGATCACGGGTTCGGAGATCGCTGCGCGGAGAACCTACCGCCCGCAGTTAGGCGATCGCGTCCGGCCGCTGCGTTCTACATGATCGAGGGCGGTTTCGGAGGGGGCAGCAGATACGGCTCGTCGCGCAGCTCGCGCGCGAGGCGCGCGTGGCGCTGCCGCCAGGTCTCGAAGCTGCGGGCGAGCGTGTCGAGCAGCTGGGCCCTGGCCGTGGATTGCTCCTGAACGGCCGCCCGCTTGAAGAAGCCGGCGCCGAGGGTCGCATACCAGCGGATGTTGTGCCGCCGCCGCATCTGATCCTCGAAGAAGCCCGCGAGCACCAGACACTGCGCGCCGGCCGTTTCCATCATCAGGCTGTCGTTGAGCAGCGTCGTGTCGAGGACGAAATGGTCGAAGACCTCGCCGAGGGTGGCGGGCGTCGCAAACTCGAGGTCGGCGTAGGTGGACACCAGGGCGTAGTGCGCCAGGACGCTGGCGTTGTAGGCAAGCTCCTGTCGATCGACGGTGGGCCCGGAGACGTCCAGCAGGCGCTGAAGAAAGAATTCCAGCGCCTGCCGTTCGTTGGTCGCTAAGAGCTCCGCCAGGGAACCCATCAAACCGATTGTACCAGTGTTACCAGCGCGGTTCCGAACGGCCTCGTCCGCCGCCGTTGCCGCCGCCGCCGTACCCGCCGCCGCCGCCCGCAAAGGCGGGCTTGGGCCGCGCTTCGTTCACGCTGAGCGCACGGCCGCCGAGCTGGTGCTCGTTGAGCTTGGCAATCGCCGCCTGCGCTTCTTCGTCCGTCATCATTTCGACAAACGCGAAGCCGCGCGCGCGACCCGTGGCCATGTCGCGCATGACGCGCACCGTATCCACCGTTCCGCACTGCCCGAACAACTCCTGCAGCGCTGTTTCACCGGTGTCGTACGGAAGATTCCCGACATATAGCTTTCTACCCATCACTCACACTCCATTTACTTACGTACCAGCGCTGGGGCAACCCCCCAGCGCGCACTGACGGCGTGATGCCTCAGTACATTCCGCCCATTCCACCACCGGGCGCCACCGCGGCCCCCGTGTGCTCTTCCGGCAACTGCGAGATGACCGCTTCGGTCGTCAGCAGCAGCGACGCGATCGACGCCGCATTCTGCAGCGCGGACCGGACCACCTTGGTCGGGTCGATGACGCCGGCCGCCACCAGGTTCTCGTACTGCTCGGTCTGCGCGTTGAAGCCTTCTTCGTCCTTCATCTCTTTCACGCGCTGCACGACAATCGAGCCTTCGTGGCCGGCGTTGGTCGCAATCCACCGCATCGGCTCCTCGATCGCGCGCATGATGATCTTCACACCCAGCTGCTCGTCGCCCTCGAGCTTGAGCGTCTGGAGCGACTTGGCCGCTCTCAAGAGCGCCACGCCGCCGCCGGGCACGATGCCCTCTTCGACGGCCGCCTTGGTCGCGTGCATCGCGTCCTCGACGCGCGCCTTCTTCTCCTTCATCTCGGTCTCGGTGGCCGCCCCGACCTTGATGATGGCCACGCCGCCCACGAGCTTCGCGAGCCGCTCTTGCAGCTTTTCGCGGTCGTAGTCCGACGTCGTATCCTCGACCTGGGTGCGCAGCTGTTTGACGCGACCTTCGATCTCCTTCGACGTGCCCTTGCCCTCGACGATCGTGGTGTTGTCCTTGTCGATCGTGATCTTCTTGGCCTGCCCGAGGTCGTCAATCTTGATCGACTCGAGCTTGATCCCGAGATCCTCGGTGATGGCGCGGCCCTTGGTCAGGATCGCGATGTCTTCGAGCATCGCCTTGCGGCGATCGCCGAAGCCCGGCGCCTTGACGGCGGCCACCTTGAGCGTGCCGCGCAGCTTGTTGACCACGAGTGTGGCGAGCGCCTCGCCTTCGAGGTCTTCCGCGAGGATGAGGAGCGGACGGCCGAGCTGCGCCACTTGTTCCAGGATCGGCAGCAGGTCTTTCATCGCGCTGATCTTCTTCTCGTGGATCAGGATGAGCGGGTTGTCGAGCACCACTTCCATGCGCTCGGGGTCGGTGACGAAGTAGGGCGAAAGGTAGCCGCGGTCGAACTGCATTCCTTCGACGACCTCGAGCGAGGTCTCGAGCGTCTTGGCTTCTTCGACCGTGATCACGCCGTCCTTGCCGACCTTGTCCATCGCGTCCGCGATGATTTTGCCGATGGTCTCGTCGTGGTTGGCCGAGATCGTGCCCACCTGGGCGATCATCGAGCCGCTGACGGGCTTGGACTGCTTCTTGAGCGATGCCACGATGGCCTCGACGGATTTCTCGATGCCGCGCTTGATCGCCATCGGGTTGGCGCCGGCCGTGACGTTCTTGGCGCCTTCGCGATAAATCGCCTGCGCCAGCACCGTCGCCGTCGTCGTCCCGTCGCCCGCGACGTCGGACGTCTTGCTCGCGACTTCGCGCACCATCTGGGCGCCCATGTTGTCGAGGGCGTCCGGCAGGTCGATTTCCTTCGCCACGGTGACGCCGTCCTTGGTAATCGTGGGTGAGCCGAACTTGCGGTCGAGAATGACGTTGCGGCCCTTGGGGCCGAGCGTCACCTTCACCGCGTTGGCCAACGCATTGACCCCGCGGAGGATCGCCTGGCGCGACGCGTCGCCGTATGTAATTTGTTTTGCCATGTGTGCTGTCTCCTACTTCTTGCTGGTTGCGCCGGCTGTATCGAGGACCCCGAGGACTTCGTCTTCCTTCATGATCAAGTACTCCACGCCATCGAGCTTGATCTCCTGGCCGGAGTACTTGCCGAAGAGAATCGTGTCGCCCGCCTTGACATCGAGCGGCCGGCGCTCACCTTCGTCGTTGGTCTTGCCATTGCCAGCTGCGACGACCGTGCCTTTTTGCGGCTTCTCCTTGGCGGAATCCGGGATGATGATGCCGCCGACTTGCTGTTCGCCTTCGTCGATGCGCGAGACGAGAATCCGGTCGTGTAGCGGTCTGACATTCATGGTGTTCGACTCCCAACTGTCGTAAACGAGTGGACGGATGCCTTCGCGGCCGAGGCGGCCAATACGGACGCATCGCCGGGCGAACTGATTACGGGACTTCTACGATCTTGGTGAGGGCTGTGCTCTGAACCGGATCAAGTCCGGCAACGGGCGGCAGTGCTCAAGAAGCAATCCGAGACTCACTATACGCGAGTGAGCCCAGTTTGGCAAACCGGACTCACTCGGGCTGACGCGGTCATGTCCCGCCCGCATTGTTCCCACCAGGAAATAACTGACCGCGAATGTTCCTCACGTTCAACCGACTTGCCGGTCCGCCACCAATGTACGTGACAGTAAAAATCTATTTCTTTATATTCAAATTTAGGAGGCAGTCACATGCGCGTGTTCGTCACCGGCGCCACGGGGTTTATCGGCCGTGCCTTGATTCCGCGGCTTCAGCGGGATGGCCACTCGGTGATCGCCTGGGTTCGCTCCGAACCTCGTGCGCGCGGCCTGCTCGGCGCGGATGTGGTCCTGGTGTCCGCGCAGGGCGGCGCGGAAGCCATGACCAGGGCGCTCGCGGGCTGCGACGCGGTGGTCAATCTGGCCGGCGAGCCGATTCTGGGTGGCCGATGGACGGCAGCCCGGCGCGCGGTGCTCGAACGCAGCCGTGTCGGGGTCACCGAAGACCTGGTGCGCGCCATCGCCGCCGCCGGACCACAGGGACCCAAAGTGCTGGTGTCCGGCAGTGCGGTTGGCTGGTACGGCGATCGGGCCGACCAAGTCCTGACGGAGACATCCGCACGCGGCGACGACTTCCTGTCGCATCTGTGTGAACGCTGGGAATCAGCCGCCCTGAAGGCGGAAGACCAGGGCGTGCGTGTCGTTGTGCTTCGGACCGGTGTGGTGCTCGGCCGCGCCGGCGGCGCCCTGGCGCAGATGCTGCCGCCGTTCCGCTTCGGCGCGGGCGGGCCCGTCGGGTTCGGCCGGCAGTACTTCCCATGGATCCACCTCCACGACCTCGTGAACATCATCGCCGTGGCGCTGACGGATGCGCGGTATCGAGGCCCGCTCAACGCAGCCGCGCCGGAAGAGGCCACGAGCCGCGTGTTCGCCAAGACGCTCGGCCGGGCCCTGCATCGGCCGGCCCTCTTGCCCGTGCCGGCCCTGGCGCTTCGCGCCATGTTCGGCCAGGCGGCCACCGTGCTTCTCGGGAGCCAGCGCGTGCAGCCGCGCCAGTTGCTGATGCACAGGTTCGCGTGGGATTTCCCGGAGCTGGACGCCGCGCTGCGGGATCTCGTCGACGATCGAGCGGCCACGATTGCCACGGCCAAGGCCCCGGAGGGAACGGCCGATGCCCGATACGAATTGCGGGCGAGGATTGTCGTCGACGCGCCGCTCAAGGCCACGTTCGCATTCTTCTCGGCGGCCGCCAATCTCGGCCTGCTCACACCGGCCGCGATGAAGTTCTCCATTCAGGGCGCGGCGCCGTCGATCGCGGCTGGCACGACGATCGACTACCGAATCTGGATCGGACCGGTGCCCGTCAGGTGGCGCACCCGCATCACGGCCTGGGAGCCGGGCCGGCGCTTCGTGGATGTGCAGGAGATAGGTCCCTACCGCGTGTGGAAACACGAGCACACCTTCCGTGCCGACGGGACCCGAACGGTGATGGAAGATCGGGTGTGGTACGCGCCGCCGCTGGGGGTGCTCGGCCGCATCGCGCATCGCCTCTTCATCGCATCAGCCCTCAGGGGCATCTTCCAATACCGCAGCGATGTGATTCGCCTCAGGTTCGGGGCGGAGGAGACGCTGCCGTGCTGATGAGCTGGCTCGACACCAGCGTGGCCGCGCGTCGGCGGGATGACGACCGCATCGATTGGCTGCGGTGCGCGCCGTTTGTCGCCATCCATGCCCTGTGCCTCGGGGCGTGGTGGACGGGCGTCAGCCCGATCGCCGCAGGCACGGCGTTCGCGCTCTATGCGGCTCGGCTGTTCGCCATCACCGCCTTCTACCACCGCTATTTCTCCCACCGGACGTTCACGACGTCGCGCGCGTTCCAGTTCGTGATGGCCGCGGCTGGCAGCGCGGCCGTCCAGCGCGGCCCCATCTGGTGGGCGGCGCATCACCGCAACCATCACCGGCATGCCGACGAGACCCAAGACCTGCATTCGCCCCGCCAGCATGGCTTGTGGCGGAGCCACATGGGATGGTTCATGACGGGCGCCGGATTCCGGACAAAGGAGCGATACGTCCGCGATTGGCTCCGCTATCCCGAGCTCCGCGCGCTCGACCGGTTCGATTGGGTCGTGCCCGTGCTCCTGCTGGCGGCGCTGGCTGGCACGGGCGCGGTGCTCGAGCGGCGCGCGCCTGGGCTCGGGACGAGCGCTGCACAGATGGTGGTCTGGGGATTCGCGATTTCGACCGTCGCCGTCTACCACGCGACCTATACGATCAACTCGCTCGCGCACCGCTTCGGACGCCGGCGATTCGCCACCAAGGATGACAGTCGCAACAACCTCTGGCTGGCGCTGCTGACCTTCGGCGAAGGCTGGCACAACAACCATCACCGCTTCCCGGCCTCCGCCCGCCAGGGCTTCTACTGGTGGGAGATCGACCTGACCTACTACGGACTGGTCATGCTGTCGTGGACCGGGCTGATCGGCGGCTTGCGCCCCGTGCCGCCGCGCGTGCTGTCGGCCGCCGGGGTCCAGCGATGAGGATCGGCATTGTCGGCGGCGGCATTTCGGGTTTGCTGGCCGCCTACCTGCTGTCGCGCCGTCATGACGTGACAGTGTTCGAAGCGGGCGACCACGTCGGCGGACACACCAACACGGTGCGTGTGGATCTTGAGGACGGGTCCTGGGACGTCGACACCGGATTCATCGTGTTCAACGACCGGACGTATCCGAATTTCGTGCGGCTGCTCGACCGGCTCGGCGTCCCCTCGCAGACGACCACGATGAGCTTCAGCGTCAGCTGCGATCGGACGGGGATTGAATACAACGGCACGTCCATCAACGGGCTTTTCGCCCAGCGAAGCAACCTCCTCAGCCCTGGGTTCCATCGAATGGTGCGCGACATCCTCCGCTTCAACGAGCGAGGCCCTGCCGAAGCGCACCGTCACACAGGAGCGACCGTCGGCCAGTTTCTCGACGCCCACGAGTACGGCGCCGAGTTCCGCGACCACTACCTCGTGCCGATGGGGGCCTCGGTCTGGTCCTGTCCGCCCGACGCGTTCCTGCAGTTTCCGATGCGATTCGTCATGGACTTCTTCGGCAACCACGGCATGCTCCGTGTGTGGGGCCGTCCGATCTGGCGGGTGATCAGCGGCGGCAGCCGCCGGTACGTGGACGCCCTCACCGCCTCGTTCGCGCATCGCATTCTCGTGAGCACGCCGGTCCGGGGGATTCGCCGGTGGCCCACCCACGCCGACGTGCGGACCGATGCGGGTATCCATGCCTTCGATGAAGTGGTCCTCGGGTGCCACAGCGATCAGGCGCTGGGACTGGTCGAAGATCCGACGCCAAACGAAACCTACGTGCTGAGGGCGTTCCCGTACCAGGCCAACGATGTCGTCCTGCACGAGGATGCGTCGGTGCTGCCACGGACGCGCGGCGCCTGGGCGGTCTGGAACTACCGCATCCCCCGCGATCGGCAGGCGGCCGCGATGGTCACCTATCACATGAACGCGCTGCAGGGCCTCGACGCGCCGCACCAGTTCTGCGTCTCGCTGAACACGACCGCGAGCATCGATCCGAGCAAGGTGTTGCGTCGATTCACCTACCACCATCCGATGTACACGACCGCGCGCGACGAGGCGCAGCGCCGCCATGCCAGCCTCGTGCGGGCGAACCGCACGTCCTACTGCGGCGCGTACTGGGGCTACGGGTTTCACGAAGACGGCGTGAACAGCGCGCTGGCCGTGTGCCGCGCCTTCGGCGAGGAGCTCTGAGGTGGAGAGCTGTCTGTACGTCGGCTGGATACGACATCGGCGGGCGACGCCGCGCGTCCACGAATTCCGCTATCCGCTGTTCATGCTCTACCTGGACCTGGCGGAGGTCGAGCGCGTGTTCGCCGGTCGATGGCTCTGGTCGACGCGACGCGCGGCCGTGGCGCGCTGGAAGAGAGCCGACCACGTCGGGGATCCGGCGGTGTCGCTCGACACCACGATTCGCGACCTGGTCGAGCGCGAGACGGGCCGGCGCCCGGCCGGCGCCATCCGCCTGCTCACGCATCCGAGGTACTTCGGCTACGGCTTCAACCCGGTCAGCTTCTTCTACTGCCTGGACGGGGCCGGCTCGGTCGAGACGATTGTCGCCGAGGTGAACAGCACGCCCTGGGGCGAGCGCCACTGCTATGTCCTCGCGACCGCCTCCACTCCCCGCGAGCGCATGTGCCGCTTCGATCTGAAGAAGGCATTCCACGTGTCGCCGTTCATGCCGATGGACGTCGAGTACGACTGGCGATTCGTCGAACCGGGCGACCGCCTCGCCGTGCACATGCAGAGCCGGCGCGAAGAGCAGGTGTTCTTCGATGCGACCCTGTCGCTCCGTCGCAGGCCGATCACGGGCGCATCGCTCGCCGCCGTGCTGATGCGCTATCCGCTGATGACGGCTCAGGTCATCGTCGGCATCTACTGGCAGGCGCTGCGGCTGTGGCTGAAGCGCTGCCCGGTCCACACCCATCCTGAACCATCTCATCGAGAGGCAACGACATGACCGGACAGTGGACTCGCGGAGCGATTCTGCGGCAGCTCGAACGGCTCGAGCATGGCGCGCTCACGGTCGCGGCTGACGGCCGCACCTGGACGTTTGGAAACCCGGCGTCGGATCCGCGGGCGACCATCGCCGTGACGTCGCCGCGGATGTGGACCCGCGTGGCGCTCGGCGGCAGCCTCGGCGCCGCGGAATCCTATCTGCGCGGCGAGTGGATGGCCGACGACCTAACGGCCGTGCTGCGCATCTTCGCCCGCAATCTGGGCGTCGCCGACCGCCTCGAGGGCGGGCCGAGCCGCATCGCCCGACTGCTGGCCTCGCTCGGGCATCGGGTACGCCGCAACAGTCGACGGGGCAGCCGTCGCAATATCCATGATCACTACGACCTCGGCAACGATCTGTTCGCGCTCTTTCTCGACGACACGCTCACGTACTCGTCAGGCATCTTCGAACGCGACGACATGACGATGAGGGAAGCGTCGGTGGCGAAGCTCGATCGCGTGTGCCGCAAGCTTGCGCTGACGCCGCAGCAGCACGTGATCGAGATCGGGACCGGCTGGGGCAGCTTTGCGCTCCATGCGGCGACTCACTATGGATGCCGCGTCACCACAACCACCATCTCTGACGCGCAGTACGAAGTGGCCGCTCGCCGCATCGCGGCCGCCGGCCTGTGCGATCGCGTGACCCTCCTGCGGACCGACTACCGCGACCTGACCGGCACCTTCGACGCGCTCGTGTCGATTGAGATGATCGAGGCCGTCGGGCACGAGCATTTCGACACGTTCTTCGCCACGTGCAGCCGCCTGCTCAAGCCTGACGGCGTGGCCGTCCTTCAGGGCATCGTCATGCCGGACTACCGCTACCGGTCGTATCTCGGCGCGGCGGATTTCATCCAGCGCTACGTGTTCCACGGCAGCGCCCTGCCCTCGATTGGCGCCATGACGGCCTCGCTCGGGCGCGCGACGGATCTGCGCCTGACCCACCTCGAGGATCTGGCGCCGCACTATGCCACGACGCTGCGCCGGTGGCGCGAACAGTTCATGTCGCGCGCCGACGAAGTGCGGCGCCTGGGCTACGACGAGCGCTTCATCCGCCTCTGGGAGTACTACCTCGCGTACTGCGAGGCGGGCTTCGCCGAGCGATGCACCGGCGTCGTGCAGGTGATTCTGGAGAAGCCCGGCTGCCGGCGCGTTGCCGGTGGAGCATGGGCTTCTGCGCAGAACGCCCAGGTCGGCGATGCGAGCCTGTTGGTTGCGTGAGCAGATGGCTCAGCCCCTGGCAGGACCGGTCGTGAGGTTCGTCGGCGTGCAGGTGGGATGGTTCGCGTGCGTGTTGGGCGCCGCCGCCGGACATCCGCTGCTCGGACCCTGCGTCGTCGCCCTGTTGCTCGTTGCCCATGCGGCCACGCCGGCACGCGGGTGGCGGCTCGCGTGGCTGGCCGCGACGGCTGCGCTCGTCGGCACGGTGCTCGACGGCATCCTGGCGATCGCGGGAGTCCTCGACTTTCCGCCGCAGGCAGCGGCCGGCTGGCCCGCTCCGATCTGGATGGTCGCGTTATGGGTCAACCTCGCCCCGTCGCTCGATGATCTCGCCGCATTGCTTGGGCCGCGGGCTGCTGTCGCCGCCGTCGTGGGCGCGATTGGCGGTCCGCTGGCGTACCTCGCAGGAGCGCGTCTGGGTGCGGTCGCGCTCGCTCCGTCGATCCCGATCGCGCTCGCCGTTGTCAGCGTGGAATGGGCGTTGGCCATGCCGATGCTCTTTCGTCTGAGGCCGCAGCTGAAGGTGATGTTGTGAACATCGTGAGCTCGCTCGTCGCAGGCTGGGGGCTCGCCGCCGGGCTGATGCTGGTGCTGTGGGCCGTGCAGCGGCGGCGAGGCAATGCCGGCATCGTTGACGTGGCATGGGCGTTTGCGACGGGCCTGCTCGGTGTCGGCTTCGCCTGGGTCGGAAGCGGTGATGTCGCGCGTCGCGTCGCGATCGCGGTGATGGCCGGCCTCTGGGGTCTGCGTCTGGGTGCCTACCTATTCAAGCGCGTCGGTCGGCAGCCCGAGGACGGCCGCTACCAGCACCTGCGTGGCGAGTGGGGCGCGCAGGCGCAGCGTAACTTGTTCGTCTTCTTCCAGGTGCAGGCGCTCTGGGCCGTGATGTTCGCGGCGCCGATGCTCGCCGGCGCGGCCAATCCCCGTCCGTTCGGATGGCTCGATGCGCTCGGCGTCCTCATCTGGCTCGCGGCGCTCGGCGGCGAGTCCATCGCCGACCAGCAGCTCGCGCGCTTCAAGGCGAGGGCGGCCGACAAAGCCCGCGTATGCCGCGACGGCCTCTGGCGGTACTCGAGGCACCCGAACTACTTCTTCGAATGGCTGCACTGGTGGGCCTATGTGTGCCTCGCGGCCGGGTCGCCGTTGTGGTGGATCGCGGCGGCCGGCGTCGTGGTGATGTGGCTGTTTCTCACCAGGGTCACCGGTATCCCGCCGACCGAGGCGCAGGCCCTCCGAAGCCGGGGCGAAGCCTATCGCGAGTATCAACGCACGACGAGCGCGTTTGTCCCGTGGCCACCGACAGAGGAGGGTTCGCAATGACGCGCGACGTGATGCTGACGACGGCGACCGAGTGTGTGGAGAGGGGCTGGGTTCCCGATGCGCTGGTCCGTTGGGGTATCAGGCGTCTCTGCGCCGAGCGGCTGGCCGAGCAGGCGGCGACCATCGAGGGCGACGATCCGGCAGCCGCCGTCGCACGCTTCATCGACCGGCTGCGCGACGCGGACATCGCGCCAGTCCCGGCGAAGGCCAACGAGCAGCACTACGAAGTGCCGGCGGAATGCTTCCGGCTGATGCTCGGCCCGCGCCTCAAGTACAGCTCGTGCTGGTGGGGCGACGGGGCGCGGACGCTCGAAGCGGCCGAGGAAGCCGCATTGAGGCTGAGCGCCGCGCACGCGACGATCGAGGACGGCATGCGCATCCTCGAACTGGGGTGCGGATGGGGATCGCTCACGCTCTGGCTGGCCGAACAGTACCCGCGCAGCCGCATCACGGCGGTGTCGAATTCCACCGGTCAGCGCGCGTTCATCGAAGCGCAGGCGCGTGCACGGCGCCTCTCCAATGTCGCCGTGATCACCGCCGACATGAACACCTTCGACATCCGCGACCGCTTCGATCGCATCGTCTCGGTCGAGATGTTCGAGCACATGCGTAACTACCAGGCGCTCCTCGCCAACGTGCGGCGCTGGCTCGAGCCGGACGGCCGTCTCTTCGTGCACGTGTTCTGTCATCGCACGTTTGCCTATCCGTTCGAGGCCGAGGGCGCGGACAACTGGATGGGCCGGCACTTCTTCTCCGGCGGCCTGATGCCGAGCGCCGACATGCTGCCGATGGTGCCGAGCCCCTTCACGGTCGAGGAGCGGTGGACCTGGGACGGCACACACTACCAGCGGACGTCGGAGGCGTGGCTGCGGAACCTCGACGCGCACCGCGACCAGATGCGCGCGGTGCTGGCGCAGGCGTCCGGACAAGCGTCCGCCAATCGCGCGGTCGAACGCTGGCGCGTATTCCTGATGGCGTGCGCGGAATTGTTCGGCTACAGCAATGGGACGGAATGGGGCGTCGCGCACTACCGCTTCGCGCCGACGGAGGCGAAGTGACCGGGCATCCGAGCATGCAATGGGCGTGGGGCCTCGCCCTCCTTGGTGCCGCGGCGATGGGATGCGCTCTCGTCTACGGCTTCACCGCAGGCTCGTTCTGGACCGAGGGCGCCGCGATCACCTCGATGCCCTGGGGCGTCATCTCGATCATCGACGTCTATACAGGCGGCGCGCTCATCGCGGGATGGATCGCCTTCCGCGAACGGTCATGGCCGCGGACGCTCGTGTGGGCGCTGCTCATCTTCGTGCTCGGCCACTTCGCGACCGCGGTTTACACTGCCCTCGCGGCTCGCGACAGCGCGGGCGATTGGACGCGTTTCTGGTTTGGCCAATCCACCTGACGCCACACGTCGCGCGCTTCTACGAACCGGGCTGGGTCACTCGAACGGCGACGTTCGCCAACAGCGAGGAGCCGTTCGCGGACCAGTTCGTCGGCAAGCGCATCCAGCCGTTCTGGATCGAAGACGAGGCGTGTAGGATCCCGGGTGCCCGGCGGTGAGCCGAACTGAGGCAGTAGGGCATAAGGCGATGAGCATGGCACGTCACGTTGTCTTTGGCGCCGGCCAGGTAGGTTCGCTCCTCGCCGAGCGCCTGCTCGAGCGTGGCGACGAAGTGCGGGTCGCGAAGCGGTCGCCGGGCGGCATTCCGCCGGGCGCGGAGGCGATGCTGGGTGACGCCGCCGATCCGGCGTTCTGCACGGCGGCGGCCGCAGGCGCGGCCACCGTGTACCACTGCATGAACCCCCCGTACAGCGCGAAGGTGTGGGCCGAGGTTGTGCCGCGGTACATGACGAACCTGATCGAGGCGTCAGCCCGCGCCGGCGCGCGCCTCGTGGTGCTCGACAACGTCTACATGCTCGGCAAACCGAACGGCAAGCCGCTGAGCGCTGATACTCCCATGAATCCCTGCAGCCGCAAGGGCGAGATCCGCGCGAAGGCCGCGCAGCTGCTGTCTGACGCGCATCGGCGCGGCGACATCCGGGCCACCGCCGGCCGCGCGTCGGACTTCTATGGACCCGGCGGCACGCTCACACAGCTCGGCGATTACTTCTGGCCGCGCGTCCTCAAGGGCAGCGGCGGGCAGGTGATCGCGAATCCCGATGCCATTCATACCTATCACTACATCCCGGACGTCGCCGCCGGGCTCGCGACGCTCGGCCATGCGCCCGACGAAGCGTTCGGCAGGCCGTGGATGCTGCCGTGCCGGCCGGCCGAAACCCTTCGCGATCTCGTGCACCGCCTCGAGGGGCCGTTTGGCGCGCCGATCGCGCTGACGGTCGTGCCCGGCTGGATGCGTGCGCTGCTCGGCGTGTTCATCCCGCCACTGCGCGAAATGCCCGAGATGCAGTATCAGTGGGAGGAGCCCTTCGTCATCGACGATCGGCACTTCCGCCAGCGCTTCGGCGCGTTGCCCGAAGATGCCGATCGCGCCGCCGCGGCGACCGTCGCGTGGGCGCGCGCGCATTACGCCCGCGCCTGAGAAAACCAGGGTGGGCGGCCTGAAGGCTCGAAACCCTGGCGCAAAGGAGGTGGTGTCCGTGGATGCCCGTCACGCCGTCACCGTCAGCGCCGTGCTGGCGCTCATCGGAGCCGTCACGTCCGGGCCGCTCGGGATTTGGCTGGTCGGCGCGACGCACCCGCAGCCTGCCTGGCGGGACGCGGCCACGTTCGTCGCCGCATACCATCCCATCCAGACCCTGCCGTACGTCTTCGGCTTGCTCCTCGTGGGCGG
Source organism: Vicinamibacterales bacterium (assembly GCA_049679965.1). Classification (GTDB taxonomy): domain Bacteria; phylum Acidobacteriota; class Vicinamibacteria; order Vicinamibacterales; family CAVVIG01; genus 2-12-FULL-65-11. Next base: position 9,346 of record JBAUGX010000111.1, on the reverse strand, counting down.
CTTTGTCGGCCTCGTGGCGAGCCTTCATGCGCTCGCACCCCAGGAGATTCGTCCGCGCACCGTGTGCGCCGTTGCGTTGGCTGGGGCGTTTGCAGCGATGATCTTCGTCAACTACGCGGTTCAGACGACCTTTGTGCCGGCCCTGGTGACGACGTCTTCACCGGAGAATGCCGCGCTCATCAGCGCGCTCACCATGGCCAATCCGCGATCGCTCGGGTGGGCGCTCGAGATGTGGGGCTACGCAGTGCTCGGTGCGGCCACGTGGCTCGTGGCGCCGGTCTTCCGTCACGGCCCACTCGAGCGAACGACCGCGTGGCTGTTCGTGGCCAACGGTCCGTTGAGCGTGCTCGGCGGCATCGCGACCGCCGCGGCTCCAGGGTGGGTCTTGACGCCGGGTGGCCTGCTCGCCTTTGCCGTGTGGAATGTCCTGGTCGCGGCGATGGCGGCGCTCGCGATCCTTTCCATGCGAGCGCGACGCCTGGGGCCAGGCCGCGATTAGCCGGTGGTGCGGCCCTTACCTGCGCACGTTGTACGCGATCTCCTGGAGGTCGAACTCCCCGTAGGTGAACTCGCCCTCCGGCAACAGCCATCGCGCGTCCCCGTGTGCGGCCAGACGCACGGAGCCGAAGTTGCGATAGTCGCGCACGGGCGTGGAAAAACGGAGGCGGGTAAAGGTCTTGCCGTCAGGCGACGACCGCGAACGGTCATCGGAGATGAAGTTGGTGAGCAGGCCGTCGTCGCCGAACAGCAGCGTCGCGGAAATGGTGTGCGCGCCATGAGTGAACCGCGCGCGCACCGTCCGCGCATCCACCGGCTCCCACGCAATCCCCGGGTCGAGCAGTGTCCCGGGCGCCAGCAGGCACATGTCGTTGAACAGGGTCACGGTTTCCGATCGGTCCATCTCGTCTCCCCGGGCGTCCACCATCGGAATCGCACCGGCGATCTTGACCTGCATCGTGGCGTGCCCATCGATCAGCCGGTGGAAGACCTGCACGGGCAGCGCGAACATGCGCGCCTGCATGAGGAAGAGCCGCGTCGGTCGATCCGCGAAGCTCTGTTGGTCGGCCACGAACGGCATCCACCCTGCATCGGGCGCGCTTCGGATGCGCCCGCGGAAGGCGAGTCGGTAGTTCCGCACCCTGGGCTGGCCGGCGACGCCAGTGGCGCGCAGATAGCGCCGCACCGGCTCGGGCAGGGGCGCCAGGTCGGCCTCGGTCACCACCGGCGCGTCGATCGGCCGCGCGACACCCGCCGCGACATCTCGCTCGAACTGGGCACGGAAGCTTTGCGGCCCCTCGGTGAACCATCCGTAGGCGACCACGAGGAGCAAGATCATGTTGGCGATCGTACCCGCCCACGCATCGCGCCACGCCGACAGGATGACCGCCTGAGAGATCGCCAGCGCGATGGCGCCGACGATCCAGCCGCTGCGCGGCGACGCCACCAGCATCACGGCGCTGGCCACCACCAGCAGCCCCGCCAACAACCACAGGAGGCCCATCTCACGCGGGACGGGCTGGGTGAGTTGCGGCAGCTCGGCGTAGCCGAACGCCTTCGCGAACCCCATCAGGTGGATGAGACCGTGCACGGTCAGCAGAACAGCGACGACCGAGCGCATCATCATCAGCATCCTCGACAGGTTGGCGGCGTGGTTCCGACGCCGCTTCTGTCACGCCAAGCATCCCGTACCAACGTGTCGCGATCGTCGTGCTTATACTTGCACGCGGGTAGCCTCGAGTGGCGCCGCTGCAGCAGAAAGGAAGATTCGCGTGAACCTCAAGGGCGCGCACGCGGTCGTCACCGGCGCATCGAGCGGGATCGGCGAAGCCACCGCCACGCTGCTCGCCGCCCGAGGTGCGCGCGTCGCACTGATCGCGAGGAATCGAACCCGCCTGGAGGCGGTCGCCCTGCACATACGCGAGAGCGGAGGCACGGCGGACGTCCACCCAGGAGACCTCGCGGATCCCATCGTCGTTGCGGAGCTGGCCAGGGCGATTCTCGAGCGCGGCCCCGTTCCCGACATCCTGGTGAACTGCGCCGGCGCCGGCCGCTGGCTGCCCATTCTCGACACGCCGGCAGACGAAGCGGCCGCCATGATGGCGTTACCCTATCTGGCGGCGTTCAACCTCACGCGCGAGCTGCTCGGCGGCATGCTCGATCGCCGTCGCGGCCACATCGTCAACGTGACGTCGGTGGCCTCGCGGCTGGCGTGGCCGGGCGCCGCCGCGTACACCGCCGCGCGATGGGCGATGGAAGGGTTCACGGCCGCGCTTCGGGCGGACGTCTACGGCAGCGGCGTCGGGGTCACGCTGGCGATGTTCGGGACGGTGGAGAGTCCCTACTGGATGCACAATCCTGGCAGCCGGGAGCGCTTGCCGGCCTCGGCCGCCCGCCAGCGGGCGCTCACGGTCGGCGAGGCGGCGGCCGCCATCGTGCGCGGGATCGAACAAAACCAGCGCTTCGTGTTGAGGCCGCGGGTATTTCGCCTGCTGTTTCTGCTCAACACGCTCTTCCCGACGCGCGTGGAGGCCACGCTCTGTCGAGGACCGCGTCCGTAACATCCGGCCGGCACGTCAGACGTGATTGCGCAGCATCAGCTCCTTGGGGTGGGGCTCGAGGTAGCGCTGCCCGGCGAGGTACGCCACGTTGTGGACGCGCACGTGGTGGCGCACGAGCGTAATCGGCACGACGAGCGGCACGAGCTCGCGGCGATAGTCTTCGATGGCGGCAGCGAGCTCCGCTTTGGATTCCCGATCGAGCTGATCCTTGAAGTACCCCGCCATGTGCTGCAGCACGTTGGTGTGCCGGCGCGGCGTGGCGACAACCGAGAGCGCGGCCATGAACATCCCGGTGTAGCGGCGCTCGATGTCGTGCTTCGCCACCGCCCGCGCGCGCGCCACGAAGCGCCCGAGCTGCTGATACGCCTGGGGCGAATGCGCCATCAGGATCAGTTTGTGGGCCGTGTGGAACGCCACGAGCGCGCCGAGATTCCACTGGCCGCCAAACAGATCGCGAAGCCGCCGGTACGCGAACACCCGCTCGACGAAGTTGTCCCGCAGCCGGGGATCCGAGAGGCGGCCTTCCTCTTCCACCGGCAGGTCGGGAAACCGTGCGATCAGCCTGGCGGCGAAAAGCCCTCGTCCCGACTTGGCCGGAATCTTGTCGGGCTGCGTCTCGTAGACCTTGACCCGCTCGAGGCCGCAGCTCGGCGAGTCCTTCTTGAGCACGTAGCCGCACAAGTCCTCGGCCTCGAGCTCGGCGACCCGGCGTTTCGCGTACTTGTCGAGCTGGTCGGTCAGATCGGACGCGGTCTTGACGGTCAGCAGCCGGATGCCGTCTTCGACGCGCACCAGGCGCATCGATTCCCGCGGCGTGCCCATGCCGGACTCCACCTCGGGGCAGACGGGCACCCATTCGACCAGCGGGCCGAACGTGTCGGTGAGAAACGCGTCGCGCTTGTGGCCGCCGTCATAGCGCACGGCCTCGCCGAGCAGGCAGGAAGAGATGCCGACGCGGACCAGCCCTGAGTGCAGTCGAAGGGTCGGTCGCCGCTCGCGAGGCTCGTGGCTCATGGCCATTCAGATCTTGCGGCTGTCGTACGCCCAGTGCAACACGGCCTGCCGCTGCCGGCGGCGGCAGGCGAGGTCGCCCGGCTCGCAGTTCTTTCGAATGGCGGCGGTGTGCCGCGCGATCGCCCGCCACCGCCTGATCTGGCGGGCGTCGTCTGCGGTTCTGCGGCCGATGTAGTAGCGGCAGTACCACTGGAACCAGCCGCGCGGATCCTGGGGACGAATCCAGTTCTTGTGCCGCCAGATGGCGAGCGACTGCGAGGCGTTGACGCCGAAGCGATTGAGGCGCGCGTCGTGGCGATCGGCGCACAGCTTCGCGCCAGCAAACCAGCTCGGGGGGAACTCCTTGCCGCAGTCGGTCATGTACTTGCCACCGAACACCCCGAGCCGAAGCATCTGCTTGGGCGTCAGCTCCGGCGTGAACCCGGGCGCGAAGTTCCGGCCGACGGGCTCGGTGCGGTAGTACACGTAGCCGCGCTGCATCCGGTCGTTGACGATGACCGTCCGTTTCATGGCGCGCCGACACCGGTGGCGCCCGGCGTGTCGGTGTGGCTCGTCTTCACCAGCCGTTGGACATCGAAGCCATTGGCACGAGCGGCCGCGATCGCGGAGGCGTAGGCTTCGCCATCGAGGACCGGCGTGCGCGCCAGGATCCAGAGATAGTCTCGATCCGGCGATCCGACGACGGCCCACGAGTAGTCGCCGGCGAGCCCCAGAATCCAGTAGTCGCCCCAGACGAAGGGCAGAAACGAGAGGGCGGCGGGCGCGAAGCGGACTGTGAGCTTCGCCGACGTGCGCGGATCGACGACGCGCGCGACGCCGCGAGCCTCGGTCAAGCCATCCGCCTTGCGGCACCGGTTGATCACGTCGATCCGGCCATCGGACCGCTTCGCGTAGGTGGCCCGGACGTCGCCGGTGCACGTGCGCTGAAACCAGTTGGGAAACCGCGCGATCTCGAACCAGTCGCCCAGATACCGATCGAGATCCACCGCGTCCACGGTGCGGACCGGGCCCGACGCCTGGCCCATCATCGCGGCGATCAACACCATCGTCAGCATGCTAGAAGCGCCACTCCAGGCCCACGAGCGGGAACACGCCGAGCTGTTCGTCGGCATCGACGGAGTTGGTCCGCCGGTTCCAGGTGTAGCCGGCGAAGTTGCGCCGGCCGGTCAGGTTCTGGACGCCAATGAAGAAGATGACCGGCTGGCCGGCAATCGTTGCGTTGCGGTCCAGGCGGGCGTCGACACGGAAGTAGGCGGGCGCGCGCAAGGCGTTGATCTGCGAAAGATCGTAGATGCCGCGCCGCTGGCTCGTGGACAGGGCGGTGTCGAACGGCGTGTACGGCCGGCCCGAGAGGTACGCGATCTTGATCGACGTTTCCCACTTGGGCGACCACCGGCGTCCGCCGGTCAGGTTGAACACGACGGGATAGTCGAACGAGCCGGGACGGAGCACGCCGTCGAGCGCCGCGTGCTGCGCCTTCGACAGCGACAGGTTCAACTGCCCGTACCACCGCCCATCGTCTTTTTTCGTGAGGTCGACCTCGACGCCCTGGCTGTGGCCGAATCCGGCGCTCGTCAGCGGAAAGAGCGTCTCCTGGACGTTGAACGTGTCGCCCAGGTTGGCGAGCGAGAGCGACGGATACTGCGTGGCGACCGGGTAGTCGCGGTAATTCTTGCGGTAGCCTTCGACGCCGAGCAGCCAGCCGTCAGAGAGCGCGTAGGTGATGCCGCCGACATAGTGCGTGGCGCGGAACGGCTCGAGGGCCCGGTTTTCCGGAAACACCGCGAGAAACGGAAACGCCGGCTGCTGATAGTAAATGCCGGTGCTGGCCTTGACCGACAGCCGGGGCGTCAGCGCATACGTGGCGGCCAGGCGCGGGCTGAATCGCGAGGCGTCGATGTACTGGTAGCGGTCGAATCGTCCGCCCGCCGTGACGTTGAGCGCCGAGGTGACATCGTGCGTGACTTGCGCGTACCCGCCGCTTTGCCACGCCGTGAAGCGGTCGAAGATGCTGAACGCGTTGACCCCGGGCTGCGCCGAGTACGGGCTGTCGTAGCCGAGCGGCGAGCTGCTGTCGTACTTCACGCGGACCTGCTTCACGCTGCCGCCGAGCTGGACCTTCGTCCTGGATGCCGCGGTCACCGTCGCGTCGTACTTCAGCGTCGTGTCCGACTCGCTCGAGTTGTCCTGGTAGATGATCGGGCTTGCGGCGATGATCTGGTCCGCGCCGAGCCCCGAGGACGGCACGCCGTTCCTCACGAGATCCTTGACGGTCGAACCGACCGAGGCGGTCGAGTTGGTGACGCCGAACAGCCCGACCGCCCGCGATCCGAACAGGTGCTGCCAGTTCACGCCGGTTGCAGAGCGCCAGCCCTGGTACCGGATGTCGAAGTTGAAGACCTCCTGATCATTGGGCGTCGAATCGGTCAGCCCGAGACGAATCCGATCCACGCCGGTGATGTTCACGATCCACAGCCGGTCGGTCGCATTGAGGTCGTAGACCGCCTTGGCGTTGACGGTGTAGAGCACCGGCACGCCGCCAATCCCGACGTCGCTCGTGAAGAAATCGAGGAAGCTTCGGCGCGCCGACACCACCCACGATCCACGGCCGGCAGCCATCGGCCCCTCGACCGCGCCGCCGGCGCCGGCGAATCCAAGCGTCGCCCACCCGCGGACGCGGTCGCGCGTGCCCTCGCGCTGCGTGATCTGCAGCACGCTCGACGCGCGGTTGCTATATGACGCGGGATAGCCGCCGGTCAGAAACGTCACGTCGCGAATCATCGCCGGGTCGAGAATGCTGACCGTGCCGCCCGCGGACGCGAAATTGGCGAACGTGTTGATGTTCGGCACTTCGACGTTGTCGACGACGAAGAGATTCTCGAGCGGGCTGCCGCCGCGCACGATGATGTCGTTACGGAAGTCGTTCGAGCCGATGACGACGCCTGGCAGGGCCTGGACGTAGCGCGAGACGTCCTGCAGCGCCCCGGCGGCGCGGAAGATCTCATCTGAGGTGACGAGGCGGCCGGATGTCTTCACCTCCGTCGGGGCGGCCACGCTCGGCGCCGTCACCGTCACCGTGGTTTCCAGGCGGTTGGCGGCCGGCAGCGTGATTTCCAGGCGTTGATCCACGCCGGCGCGCACCTCGACGCGGCCGAGCGGCAGCGGCGTCTCGCCAGTGGGCGTCACCTCGAGCGCGTAGTCGCCCGAGCGGATGTTCGTGAGTCGAAAGGCGCCTCGTTCGTCCGCCGTGGCGCACTGCGTCGTGCCGGCCAGGCAGACCGTCGCGAACGCGGCTGGCGCGCCCGCCGCGTCGACCACCGAGCCGTTGAGCGATCCGATGCCCGTCGTGTCCTGTGCCGCCGCGTCGTACGCAGACAGGGCGAGGCACCACGCCAGGAGGAGCACTCGCATCACGCCACCCGCCCCCGCGACGCCCCTCGAGCGGGCGGCGGTCCCTCGTGGCGCTCGGGCGGTGTTGTCGAGACGATGGGCAGCGGACGTCCCGATCGGTAGCGGTTCCACACGTCGGCGACCACGTCGGCCGTCATGTCGAGAAACAGCGGATCGTCGTTGACCGTTTCGGATCGGACCATCGGCAGCCCGATCTCGCGGCAGACCTCCGCGGCCTCGCAGTCCAGGTCGTACAGCACTTCGATGTGGTCGCAGACAAAACCGATCGGCACGAGCACGACGCCCGAGAGGCCCCTCGGCAGCCCGCGCAGGTACTCGCAGACGTCCGGGCCCAGCCACGGATCCTCGGGGCGTCCGCTGCGGCTCTGGAAGACGACGACGTAGTCGGTGGCGCCGAGGACGGCGGCGACGCGCTCGGCCGATACGTCGATCTGCTGGCGATAGCGCGCGGCGCCGGTCATGGATTCGGGCACGCTGTGCGCGGTGAAAACCAGTCGCGCGCCCATGCGGGCGGCATCCGGCAGGCGAGCGAGCGCGGCGCGCACGTGGCGCGCGTTGGCCTCGACGAATTTCGGATGCGTGTGCCAGTCGCCCACGTACGTGACGGCCACGTCGGGCTGGCCGTCTGCGGCCAGCTGGGCGCGCGCGTCCATCACGTTCTGCCGGTACTGCGTGCAGCTCGAATACGAACGCTGCGGCGCGAGCACCAGGCCGATGGCCCGCTTCACGCCGGCCGCGGCCATGGCGCGAAGCGTGTCGGGCAACAGCGGATGCCAGTTGCGCATGCCGACATACACGGGCAGAGGCCCCATGCGCTCGGCCAGCCGCGACTCCAGCCCGCCCGCCTGCTTCAGCGTGATCTCCGTGAGCGGCGAGACGCCGCCAAACCGCTCGTAGTGGTGCACCACTTCTTCGAGCCGCTCGGGCGAGATGCGGCGGCCGCGGAGCACGTTGGCGAGAAACGGCCGGACGTCGGCCGGCCCGCCGGGGCCGCCGAAGGAGACGACGAGCACGGCGTCAAACGGACGGGACATCGGCACTCCTGAGCGGCGGATGGACCAGGGCCTGTCGGGCGATCTGTCTCAGCATTCCCCCGAACACCAGGTTGTGGATCGGGGAAATGGCGTACCAATACACGCGGCCCATCAGCCCGCGCGGGTCGAACGTCGCGCTCTGCCGGATCCTCGATTGCCGCCCCTGAGCGAGCGGAGTCACCTCGAATTCCAGCCAACCGCGACCGGGCAGTTTCAGGTCGGCCGAGAGGCGCAGTCGCCGATCGGGTTCATAGGCTTCAACGGTCCATCCGTCGATCGTGTCACCAACGGCACACGTGTCCGGATCGCGTCGCCCCCGGGCCATGCCCACCCCTCCGAGGCATCGGTCGATCCAGCCGCGCGCCGACCAGAGGAGATTACCGAAGTACCACCCGGTGGCGCCGCCGATGCGCCGCACGGGCGCGAACACCTGCGCAGGCGTCGCGTCGACGACCACCGTGCGTGTGTCTTCCTTGAGATACGTCGCCGCCCCTTCGCCGATCGCGTTGACGAACGCGGCGCGGAGTGACATCGGTCGGATGCGGAACATCTCGCGGGCCGCCGCCGACCGGACGACGGTCGCGTTCTTCAAGCCTTCGACGAGCGCGCGACCGACGCGCGCCTGGGCCGGCGTGACGAGTGCCAGCCACAGGCCCGACCACCGCGGCGTCAGCACCGGCACGGGCAGCAGCCACCGGCGCAGCCCGCGCAGCCGCCCGTATTCCCGCATCATGTCGCCGTAGGAGACCACGTCGGGTCCGCCGATCTCGAAGATGCCGCTCGTGCCCTCCGGCAGATCGATCGCCGCCGTCAAATACGCCAGCACATCGTCGATGGCGATGGGCTGCGTGAGCGTGGCGACCCAGCGGGGGCACACCATCACCGGCAGCCGCTCGACGAGCGCTCGAATCATTTCAAACGACAGACTCCCCGCCCCGATGACGATCGAGGCGCGAAACTCGATGACGGGGACGCCGCTCGCGCGAAGGACGTCGCCCGTCTCGGCCCGGCTCTTGAGGTGGGCCGAGACCTGACCAGTCTCGTCGGTCAATCCGCCCAGGTAGATGATGCGCCGCACGCCGGCGCGCGCGGCCGCGCGTCCGAAGTTGTCGGCCGCCCGCCGGTCCGTGGCCGCGAAGTCCGAGCCGGCCGCCATCGAATGCACCAGGTAGCAGGCCGTGCGGACACCGGCGAGCGCGCGATCGAGCGAAGCCTCGTCGAGACAATCACCTTGAACGATTTCAGTCGTCGGCCGGGTCGAGTCAAGCCGTGCCGGCTGCCTGGCCAGACACCGGACTGGGCGGCCGCCGTCTTCGAACTGCCGAAGAA
>JBAUGX010000110.1:0-9373 GCA_049679965.1 Vicinamibacterales bacterium | reverse complement strand
CTCGTCCGTATCGATCGACGGATTGTGTGATGGTGGACGACGAACAGAAGGAGGCGAAAAGAACGGGAACCTACCGCGATCAGCGGTTTAGTTCAACAAACAGTAGACAGAACTCTCTAATCCAAGTCGCTAACCACGGCTGCAGTCTAACCCCGGAAACGGGCGAACTCAATTCCTCTCCAAGTGCCAAGCGCATCAAGACTTGTCATCGACAAGCGAGGCACCTGCGCTCGAAATAGACAGTTCTGTCTAGTCCGCTCAGGCTCGCAGGCGTCGCGGCCTATTTCCCTCACCAACGCCCTCCCTCACCGCCCTGCCCAAGCTGGTCGAGCGGGCTGCGCACACCCCGCCCACCCTGGTTCAACACGTGGGTATAGATCATCGTCGTGCTGACGTCACGGTGCCCGAGCAGCTCCTGAATCGTCCGGATGTCATACCCGGCCTCGAGCAGGTGCGTCGCAAACGAATGCCGCAGCGTGTGACAGGTCGCGGGCCGCGCAATGCCTGCAGCCTTGGCAGCCTCCTTGACCGCACGCTGCAGAACGGATTCGTGAAGATGATGCCGCCGCCGCTCGCCCGTCGCCTCGTCCACGTAGAACCGGGTCGTGGGAAACACCCACTGCCACGCCCATTCACAGGGTGCGTTCGGGTACTTTGCGCGAAGAGCGCCAGGCAGGGCCACCCTCCCACGCCCGGCAGCCAAATCCGCCTCGTGCTGCACCTTCACCCGATCGAGGTGCTCCACGAAAGGGCGCCTCACCGCTCCAGGCACCATCGTCACCCGATCCTTGCCGCCCTTGCCGTCCCGGATCGTCAGCTCGCCGCGATCGAAATTGATGTCCTTCACTCGAAGCTCGACGCATTCGAGCAGCCTCAACCCCGCGCCATACATCAGCGACGCCATCAGCCACACCGGCCCGCGCAATCACGCGAGCAACGTCGAGACTTCGGCGCGCGACAGCACGACCGGCAGGCGAGCGGGACGCTGCGCCCGGACGATCCCGTCGATCCCGGCCAGTCGCTGTCCCAGAACAGCCTCGAACAGGAACAGCACCGCGCTCAACGCCTGATTCTGCGTCGAGGCGCTCACGCCGCGCGCGGCGAGGCTCGAAACGAACGCAGCGACCTCCGCCTCGCCGAGCTCTCGGGGATGGCGCTTACCGTTGAAAACGACGAAGCGCCGAATCCAGCCGACGTACGCCTCCTCCGTCCGCAGGCTGTAATGACGAACGCGAATCGCCTGTCGAACCCGATCGAGAAGCTTGACTTCCATTCGACGACGATGCCATCGTCGTCGTCATGTTCGCAAGAAGGAGTGGCGCCGCTACTGAATATCGACCTCGATGCCACCCATCGCGCCGGCGACGATGTTGTAGAGCCACGCGCCGATGAGCGTCACGACGAATCCCAGGCCACCGTACAGAATGGGAAACACGATGGCGGCCGCAGGGCCGAACATCTGCGGAAGCGCCGTGCCTTGTCCGGCGTTGGCGGGCAGTCCACCAGTAACGGAAGCCAGCGAGAACAGAGAGCCCAACGCCAGCCCCGCGACGGCATAGAGCGCGCCCGCGATCCTCGCACACGACATGGGCCCGATCCGCTTGATCACCATCAGTCCTCCCCTTCTACCCGCCGGATACTACCCCAGGAGCGTCGATTGAGATTCGGCGACGTACAAGAACAAGGGCGGCGATCTCTCGACCGCCGCCCCATTCACTGTCCTTTTAACTTCTAACTTTTCAGTTTTTGCTTCACTCGATCGTTTCCCTGGGTCCGAGCGCCTCTTCCGCCTCGATGAAGTACTCCATGTCGCGCTCGAGATCGAGCTCCTCTTCGGTCGGCGGCGGCGGCGTCGGCGGCGGTGGCGGCTCATCCGGCGGGATCCGCACGTTGCGGTAGTACTCGAACCCGGTCCCGGCCGGAATCAACCGGCCCATCGTCACGTTCTCCTTGAGGCCGCGCAGGTGATCGACCTTGCCGGAGATGGACGCCTCGGTCAGCACGCGCGTCGTCTCCTGGAACGACGCCGCCGAAATGAACGAGTCGGTCGAGAGCGACGCCTTCGTGATGCCGAGCAGCAACGGCCGGCCCTGCGCCGGACGCTCGCCCTTGCCAATCACGCGCTCGTTCTCTTCGAGGAACCGGAACTTGTCCACCTGCTCGTCCACGAGGAACTCGGTGTCGCCGACGTCCTCGATCTTCACCCACCGCATCATCTGCCGCGCGATGGTCTCGATGTGCTTGTCGTTGATGTTCACGCCCTGCAGCCGGTAGACCTCCTGGATTTCGTTGACGAGATACGCCTGCAGCGCCTTCTCGCCGAGCACGTTCAGGATGTCGTGCGGATTGCTCGGGCCGTCCATCAGCGGCTCGCCCGCCCGGACGCGCTCGCCTTCCTGCACGTTGACGTGCACGCCGCGCGGCAGCGAGTACTCGCGTGGGGCCGCGCCGGGCTCGTCGGGGACGATGATGATCTTTCGCTGCCCCTTGACGATGCCGCCGTGCTTGACGATGCCGTCGATTTCGCTGATGACGGCGGTCTCGCGCGGCTTGCGCGCCTCGAACAACTCGACCACGCGCGGCAGGCCGCCCGTGATGTCCTTGGTCTTGGTCGTCTCGCGCGGGATCTTCGCCAGCACGTCGCCGGCCGACACGGTCTCGCCGTCCTGCACCATCATGTGCGCGTGCACCGGCATGTGGTACTTGCGGACCACGTGGCCGTCCTTGCCCTTGATCTCCACCGTCGGCTGCTTCTTCTCGTCGGGCGAGTCCACGATGATGAGGCGCGAGAGGCCCGTCACCTCGTCCACTTCCTCGTGCACCGTGATGCCCTCGAGGATGTCCTTGAAGCGGATCTGGCCCGGCTCTTCGGTGAGGATCGAGAAGGTGTAGGGATCCCATTCGACCATCACCTGGCCCTGCTCGACCGACGCCCCTTCTTTCACCTTCAGCCGCGCGCCGTAGACGATCGGATAGCGCTCGCGGTCGCGCCCCTTCGCGTCCTGCACCACGAGCGATCCGGCGCGGTTCATGACGACCATGTTGCCGTCCTTGGCCTGCACGACCTGCATGCCCTGGAACCGGACGGTGCCGGCGTTGCGCGCCTCGAGCGTGCTCTGCTCCGAGATGCGCGACGCGGTGCCGCCGATGTGGAACGTCCGCATCGTCAACTGCGTGCCCGGCTCGCCGATCGACTGCGCCGCGATGACGCCGACCGCCTGGCCGAGCTCGACCATCCTGCCCGTCGCGAGATCGCGGCCGTAGCACTTGGCGCAGACGCCGCGACGCGCCGTGCACGTCAGCACCGACCGGATCTTCACCTTCTCGATGCCCGCGTCCTGAATGGCCGACGAGGTCGTCTCGTCCATCACTTCGTTGACGTCGACGATGGTCTCGCCGGTGAACGGGTCGAGAATCTTCTCGAGCGTCGTGCGGCCGATGATGCGGTCGCGCAGCGGCTCGATGACTTCGCCGCTTTCCACAATCGCCCGCGCCTCGATGCCGTCGAGCGTCCCGCAATCGGGCTCGTGGATGATGACGTCCTGCGCCACGTCCACCAGCCGCCGTGTGAGGTACCCCGAGTCGGCCGTCTTGAGCGCCGTGTCCGCCAGGCCCTTGCGCGCGCCGTGCGTCGAGATGAAGTACTGCTGCACGGTGAGGCCTTCACGGAAGTTGGTCGTGATCGGCGCCTCGATGATTTCGCCAGAGGGCTTGGCCATCAGGCCGCGCATACCGGCCAGCTGCCGGATCTGCTGCTTGCTGCCGCGTGCCCCGGAGTCGGCGAAGATGTACACCGGGTTGAAGGTCTTGCCTTCCTTGTCGAGCTCTTCCATCTCGCCGAACATCGCGTTGGCGATGTCTTCGGTCGCTTCCGACCAGATGGCGATCACCTTGTTGTAGCGCTCGCCGTTGGTGATGGCGCCCTCGAGGTACTGCGATTCGACCTTGATCACTTCGTCGCGCGCGGCCGTCACCAGCGCCGCTTTTTCCTTCGGGATGATCAGGTCGTCGATGCCGATCGACAGCCCCGACTTGGTCGCGTAGGTGAAGCCCGTGTTCTTCAGCGAATCGAGCATCTCGACCGTCTTCTCGAGCCCGAACTTGAGGTAACAACTCTGCACGAGCTGCTGCAGGCCCTTCTTCTTGAGCAAGCCGTTGACGAACGGCATCTCCTTCGGCAGCGCCTCGTTGAGGATCACGCGTCCGACCGTCGTGTTGATGAGCTTGCCCTTGACGGTCTGCACCTCGGTCCGGAGCACGTCCTGATCGTCGCGCGCGGCGGTCAGGTCCTGGATGTCGCCCGTGTAGCGCAGCCGGATCGGCGACAGGGTTTCCAGTTCCCCCGCCTCGAGCGCCAGCATCACATCGTCGGGGTTGCCGAAGGCGCGGCCTTCGCCCTTGGCGCCGCTCTTCGCCTTCGTCAGGTAGTAGATGCCGAGCACGATGTCCTGCGACGGAATCGCGATGGGCGAGCCGTGCGCCGGCGACAGGATGTTGTTGCTCGAGAGCATCAGCACCGAGGCCTCGATCTGCGCCTCGGGCGACAGGGGAATGTGGACCGCCATCTGGTCGCCGTCGAAGTCGGCGTTGAACGCCGTGCAGACGAGCGGATGGATGCGGATCGCCTTGCCTTCGACGAGCACCGGCTCAAACGCCTGGATGCCGAGCCGATGCAGCGTGGGCGCGCGGTTGAGCAGCACGGGATGCTCGCGAATCACTTCCTCGAGCACGTCCCACACTTCGGGACGCTGCATTTCCACCATCTCCTTGGCCTGCTTGATGGTGGCCACCAGGCCCCGCTCTTCGAGCTTGTTGTAGATGAATGGCTTGAACAACTCGAGCGCCATCTTCTTGGGCAGCCCGCACTGGTGCAGCTTCAGCTCGGGGCCGACGACGATCACCGAACGGCCCGAGTAGTCGACGCGCTTGCCGAGCAGATTCTGGCGGAAGCGCCCCTGCTTGCCCTTGAGCGTGTCGGACAGCGATTTGAGCGGCCGGTTGTTGGCGCCACGCAGCACGCGTCCGCGGCGGCCGTTGTCGAACAGCGCGTCCACGGCCTCCTGGAGCATCCGCTTCTCGTTCCGGATGATGACGTCGGGTGCCTTCAGCTCCATCAGCTTCTTCAACCGGTTGTTGCGGTTGATGACGCGGCGGTAGAGGTCGTTGAGGTCCGAGGTCGCGAAGCGGCCGCCGTCGAGCGGCACGAGCGGTCGAAGCTCCGGCGGAATCACCGGAATGACGTCCAGAATCATCCACTCGGGGCGGTTGCTCGACTTCCTGAACGAATCGACGACCTTCAGGCGCTTGGCGTACTTCAGCTTCTTGGCCGCCGACAGCTCGGTCTTCATCTTGTCGCGGAGCTCGACGGCGAGCCTCTCGATGCTGACGCGCTTGAGCAGCTCTTTGATGGCCTCGGCGCCCATCTGGGCCTTGAACTTCGGCCCGTACTCCTCGCGCGCCTTGCGGTACTGCTCTTCGTTCAGCAGCTGGTTCTGCTTGAGCTCGGTCTCGCCCGGATCGACGACGACATAGGCCTCGAAGTACAGCACCCGCTCGAGGTCGCGCAGCGAGATGTCGAGCAGGTGGCCGATGCGGCTCGGCAGTCCCTTGAAGAACCAGACATGGCTGACGGGCGTCGCGAGCGCGATGTGGCCCAGCCGCTCGCGGCGCACTTTGGCCTGCGTCACTTCGACGCCGCACTTGTCGCAGATGACGCCGCGGTGCTTCATCCGCTTGTACTTGCCGCAGAGGCATTCCCAGTCGGTGATGGGCCCGAAGATCTTCGCGCAGAACAGGCCGTCGCGCTCGGGCTTGAACGTGCGGTAGTTGATCGTCTCGGGCTTGGTCACCTCGCCGTGCGACCACGACAGGATCTTGTCGGGCGAGGCCAGGCTGATCCGAATGGCGTCGAAATCGCTCGTCAGCGCGGAACGTTCATGAAAAGAAGGTCGCATCAGTTACACCTCTTCCAATACAGGTTCCGGAACCACCTCAGCCAGTTTCTTCTTCGTCTTCATCAGCTCGACGTCCAGACAGAGCGACTGGAGCTCGCGGATGAGGACGTTGAACGACTCAGGCAGCCCCGCCGTGAACGACGCGTCGCCCTTGACGATCGCTTCGTAAATCTTCGCGCGGCCGATCACGTCGTCGGATTTCGCGGTGAGCAGCTCCTGGAGGATGTGCGCCGCGCCGTAGGCCTCGAGCGCCCACACCTCCATCTCGCCGAACCGCTGGCCGCCGAACTGCGCCTTGCCGCCGAGCGGCTGCTGTGTGATGAGCGAGTACGGCCCGATCGAGCGCGCGTGGATCTTGTCGTCGACCAGGTGCGACAGCTTCAGCATGTAGATGTAGCCGACCGTGACCTGCTGCTCGAACATCTCGCCCGTCATGCCGTCGTAGAGCTTCGTCTTGCCGCCCCTGGGCAGGCCCGCGCGGTCGAGCCAGCCCTTGATCTCGGCCTCCGTCGCGCCGTCAAACACCGGCGTCGCGAAGTAGAGCCCGAGCGCGTGCGCGGCCCACCCGAGATGCGTCTCGAGAATCTGGCCGACGTTCATACGCGACGGCACCCCGAGGGGATTCAAGACGATCTCCACCGGCGTGCCGTCCGGCAGATGCGGCATGTCCTCTTCGGGCAGGATGCGCGCGATGACGCCCTTGTTGCCGTGCCGGCCGGCCATCTTGTCGCCGACCGACAGCTTGCGCTTCATCGCGACGTACACCTTCACCAGCTTGATGACGCCTGGAGGCAGCTCGTCGCCGCGCCGGATCTTCTCTTTCTTCTCCTCGAACAGGTTCTTGGTGACCTCCACCTGCCGTTCGGTCCGCTGCTCGAGATCGCTCAAATCGTCCTCGAGGTGCGCGTCGTCGGTCACGATCTTCAGCCGCACCATCGCGTCGTACGGCATTTCCTGGAGGATCTCCGTCGTGAGCACCGTCCCCTTCTTGAGCACCTTCTCGCGGCCGTATTCGTCGAACAGGTCCGATCGAAGCTCCTGCCCCTTCAGCATCATGATCACGCGCTTCTTCACTTCGTCGTGCAGAATGCGGATCTCGTCCTGAAGGTTCTTCTCCATCATGTCGAGCTCGTCCTGCTCGATCGCCTTGGCCCGGTCGTCCTTCTCGATGCCCTTTCTGGAGAAGATCTTCACGCCGACGATGATGCCTTCGATGCCGGGCGGGCAGATGAGCGAGGCGTCGCGAACGTCGCCCGCCTTCTCGCCGAAAATCGCCCGCAGCAGCTTCTCTTCGGGCGTCAGCTGCGTCTCGCCTTTGGGCGTCACCTTGCCCACCAGGATGTCGCCGGGCTTGACGTTGGCGCCAATCCGGATGATGCCGCTCTCGTCGAGATCCTTCAGGAAGCTCTCCGACACGTTCGGGATGTCGCGCGTGATCTCCTCGGGCCCGAGCTTGGTGTCGCGCGACTCGATCTCGAACTCCTCGATGTGGATGGACGTGTAGTAGTCCTCCTTGACCATCCGCTCGGAGACGAGGATCGCGTCCTCGAAGTTGTACCCGCGCCAGGGCATGAAGGCGACCAGGACGTTCCGGCCGAGCGCCAGCTCGCCGAGCTCGGTGCACGGCCCGTCGCCGAGCACCTGGCCCTTGTGCACCTTCTGGCCGACCCGGACGATCGGCTTCTGCGTGATGCACGTGTTCTGGTTGCTGCGCTTGAACTTCGTCATCGGGTAGATGTCGGCGCCCATCTCCTTGCCGATGGCGCCTTCCGTCTCGCTCTCGACGCGGACGACGATGCGCTGGCTGTCCACGTAATCGATCGTGCCCGACCGGCGGGCAACGATCACCGCCCCCGAGTCGCGCGCCGTGATGTACTCCATGCCGGTGCCGACAAACGGCGCCCGCGCCCGGAGCAGCGGCACCGCCTGGCGCTGCATGTTCGAGCCCATCAGGGCGCGGTTCGCGTCGTCGTTCTCGAGGAACGGGATGAGCGAGGCCGCCACCGAGACGAGTTGTTTGGGCGAGACGTCGATGAACTGCACGGCGTCGCGCTGGGCGAGGATGAAGTTACCCGTCTGGCGCGCGTTGATGCGCTCCTGCGTCAGCTTGCCCTGCGCGTCCACGGCTGCGTTGGCCTGCGCGATGATGTACTGATCTTCTTCCCAGGCCGAGAGGTAGTAGGAGTGCGGCTCGAACTCGACGCCCTTGCGCCGCGGCCGGCCGTCCTCGGCCACCAGCTCGTCGGCTTCGACCACCTCGCCGTTCTTGTACTTCGACCCGCCGGCGTTGGTGACCAGCACGAAGTCGGTCACCCGGCCGTCCTTCACCTTCCGGTACGGCGACTCGATGAAGCCGAACTCGTTGATGCGCGCGTAGCAGGAGAGCGACGAGATGAGCCCGATGTTCGGGCCTTCCGGCGTCTCAATCGGACAGATGCGCCCGTAGTGGGTCGGGTGGACGTCGCGGACCTCGAACCCGGCGCGCTCGCGCGACAGACCGCCCGGCCCGAGCGCCGACAGCCGCCGCTTGTGGGTAATCTCGGAGAGCGGATTGGTCTGATCCATGAACTGGCTGAGCTGCGAGGACCCGAAGAACTCGCGAATCGCCGCCATGACCGGCTTCGCGTTGATCAGGTCGTGCGGCATCGCCGTCGCCATTTCCTGGTAGACCGACATCTTCTCCTTGATGGCGCGCTCCATCCGGACCAGACCAATGCGGAACTGGTTCTCGAGCAGCTCGCCCACCGACCTGACGCGGCGGTTGCCGAGATGATCGATGTCGTCCACGTTGGCCGGATTCTTCCGGAGCTTGAGCAGGTACCTGATGACCTCGTAGAAATCCTGCGGATGCAGGATCTTCTCGTCGAGCGGCGTGTTGAGCGCGAGCTTGGTGTTGAGCTTCAGACGGCCGACCCGCGAGAAGTCGTACTTCTGCGGGTTGAAGAACATGTTCTCGAACAGCGATCGCGAGCTGTCGAGGGTCGGCGGATCGCCCGGCCGCAAGCGGCGGTAGATCTCGATCAGCGATTCCTCGTGCGTGCGGATCGGGTCCTTCTTCAGCGTCGCCGACATGATCGGGCCGACGTCGTCTTTTTCGGGGAAGAACACGTCGATCTTGTCGACGCCCTTCTCGTGCGCCATCGCCACGACCCGCTGGGTCAGCTCCTCGTTCGCTTCGAGCAGCACCTCGCCGGTCTGCGGATCGACAATGTCGGCCGCCGCAAAGGCGCCTTCGACCGCTTCGTCGGTGATGGCAATGTCCTTCACGCCGGCCTTGCGCAGGCCTTCGATGTGGGACTTGGTGATCTTCTTGCCTTCGTTGATCGAGACATCGCCCGCCTTGACGTCCTTGCGGGACCGCTGTCCGACCAGGCCTTCGCCCACCGACCAGTAGAGCGAGTTATCGCGCAGGTTGATGC
>JBAUGX010000109.1:0-8591 GCA_049679965.1 Vicinamibacterales bacterium | reverse complement strand
CCCTTCGGGCGAGCTTCGGCTTGGTTAACCAAGCGAGCTACCTACACTAGCGAAGGCTGTCACGCCGTAGCCGCGCGTTAGCGCGGCGGAGGCGGACATCCCACATCAGAATCGAACCACCCAGCCGAAGTCTGCCTCGCCGAAGCGGCGCTTCAGCGCCGCGAAGCCAGACCAGATTTCTGCAAACCCGCAAACATCTCCAATTGCAGAAACTGCGATCTGTGGCAGCGCGACGCGTGGTTTCTCCCGGGGTTTCGAGAGATCGCCCTCCTGCACGCTTCATGCAACCAGGCGCGGCATGCACGACCAACCGCGCCGCTTCGTCTACAGCCTTCGAAGCCTCATCGATCCCGACCGACACTACATCGGGCTGACGTCGGATGTCGCACAGCGCCTGGTCTCCCACAATGCAGGCCTCTCGCCACACACCGCCAAACACCGGCCGTGGAAACTGATGGTGGCGATTGAGTTTGCCGATGAGAATGCGGCGGGTCGCTTCGAACGTTACCTGAAGTCTGGGTCAGGTCGCGCCTTCGCCAAGAGGCATTTCGGCTGACGTTCCACCGGGGCCCGAGGCAGGTATAATCCGGCCACATCTGCTCTATGGCCTTGGTCGCCGGCACTCGCCTCGGCTCCTGCGAGGTCCTCGCGCTCATCGGCGCGGGTTGAATGGGCGAAGTGTATCGGGCTACCGGTCCGCCGGTGGTGCAGTGATCAGGGCCGACGAGGCCGCGCCGCAGAACCTCATCGTCGTCGAGAACTGGTTCGAAGAACTCAAGCGACTCGCGCCGACTACGCGTTGAAAGTGGCACGGAGCGATTGGAGTCCCTATGATTGGCCGCCGTTCAATTTTTGCCGCCGCTCTGGCGCTCCCGGTCCTGGTCGGCCTACTCGCAATCAGGCCCCAGTCGCGAACTGGCTCGAGCGCCGGCCCCCGCACCGATACTCTCCCCTCGCAGCTGAGCGATGAGGCGTTCTGGGGCCTCGTCACCGACTTCTCCGAGCCGAACGGCTACTTCCGTTCCGACAACTTCCTCTCGAACGAAAAGGCCTTTCAGCGGATCCTGCCCACGCTGACGGCCACGGCCGGATCGGGCGGCGCGTACCTTGGCGTCGGACCGGAACAGAACTTCACCTACCTCGTCGCCCTCAAGCCCAAGCTCGCCTTCATCGTCGACATCCGGCGGGGAAACCTGCACGAGCATCTTCTGTACAAGGCGTTCATCGAGATGTCGTCGGACCGCGCGGACTTTCTGTCGCGGCTGTTTGCGCGCAAACGACCTGAAGACCTGTCAGCCGCGGCGCCCATCGACACGATGATGGACGCCTACCGCGCTGTGCCCGCAGATCTCAACGTCTTCTACGAGAACTTCCAGGCGGCGGCCGACTGGCTGGTCAAGCGTCACGGCTTCGCCCTGTCGCAAGAGGATCTCGAGGGCATCCAGTACGTCTACAACGCGTTCTACGAAGGCGGGCCGGACCTGAACTACTCGTTCACGAATGGCGGAGGGTTTGGCGGTCAGTTCCCGACCTACGCGGAACTGATGGCCGAGACCGATGATCGCGGCGAGCAACGGAGTTACCTGGCCACGGAGGCCGCCTTCCGCGCCCTCGCCCAAATGGAAAAGAACAACGCCATCGTGCCGCTGGTCGGCAACTTCGCCGGACCCACAGCGCTGCGCTCGGTCGGCAAGTACCTGAAGGAGCACGGCGCCACGGTGACGGCGTTCTACACGTCCAACGTCGAGATGTATCTGTTTCAGCAGGCCGACGACTGGCAGAAGTTCTATGCGAACGTGGCCACCCTCCCCGTGGACACGCGGAGCACCTTTATTCGTTCGGTGTCGAATCGAGGATTCCAGTTCCGGATCGCGAATCCGGTGCCGGGCGCGCGGTCGTCGACCCGTCTGTCGTCGATGGCCGACCTTGTCGGGGCGTTCGAGCGAGGACGAATCGGGGGCTACTCCGACGTCGTTACGATGTCCCGATGACGGCAAGAAGGGGCCGTACTTTTACGGCCCCTTCTTGCCCGTTACCGCCCGGCCCACGGATTCTCGTCGGCGCTCGGACCGTAGATCGCCGGCACCGGCACATCGAGCAGCCGCAAGTACACCGAAAGCTGCCCGCGATGGTGAATCCAGTGGTTGAGCACGACCGCTCGAAAGAGCGCGACTTTCGGCATCGCCATCATCGTCTTGCCGCCGGCCTTGAATTCCCACTGCTTCATCAGGCCAGCGTCGCCAAGCTTCTGCAGCACGTCCTTCGCCGTTTTGATGCTCTCATCGTGCGCCGCAAGAATCTGAGCCGCGGATTTCGGTTCCTGGTCCGGAGGCGGCCCCGCCATCTCAAACACATCCTTGAGCGCCCACGACGCAATGAAGCCTGGTGTCTGGGCGACATGGAGCGCGAGATGCCCGAGCGACATCGACTTCTGGTGTGGCTTCCAGGCGAGGCGATCGGCCGGTACGCGCTCGAGCACGCGTCTGGTCGTCGCCCCTTCCTGATCGATTTCCTGTGCGAATGCTTCGATCATCGCCATGGTCACTGTCCTCCTCTGGGTTTGGTGAGCCGTGGATGTTATGCTTTCATGCGGCCGGACTCAAGAGCCGTCTGGAGATACCGATGAAGCGCGCGCGTACGTTGATGATCCTGTTGATCGTGGTTGCGGCTGCCGTGGGATGCGGCCGGGCCCCTGCGACGTCCTCGTCGACCGCAACGCCTGCGGCCAGCGCGCCGGGACTGCCCGCCCCGGCCACCGGCCCATCGGGACAGCCCGGAGCGGCCTCCGCGCCGCCCGAGCCCATCAAACCGGTCCCGGCACAGCTTCCGGCCGTGATCGCTCGAGTCAACGGCGAATCCATCGAGCGCTGGGAACTCGAATCGGTGGTCAAGCAGGCTGAGGCCCGTGCCGGAGCCGCTGTGCCGGCTGAACAGCGAGACGAGGTCATGCGCAACCTGCTCGAGGACCTGATCAACTACCACATGCTCGCGCAGGAATCGCGCGCGCGGAAGATCGCGGTGACCGAAGCCGATGTCGACGCACAGCTGAAGAACATCCGGCAGAGCTTCCCGACCGACGAGGCATTCCAGCAGGCGGTCAAGGATCGCGGCCTCACGGTGGATCGGCTGCGGCAGCAGGAGCGCAGAAACCTGCAGGCCAGAAAGCTCGTCGATCTCGAGGTGACCTCGAAGGTCACGATCGCCGACGCCGAGGTGGACACCTTCTACCAGCAGAACGTCGAGAAGTTCAAACAAGGCGACACCTACCACGTGAGCCACATCTTCATCGCCGCGCCGCCCGACGCGAACCCGGTGCAGAAGCAGCAGGCGCGCGTGAGGGCCGACCAGACGCTGAAGGACCTGCGCGGGGGCGCCGACTTCGTTTCGCTGGCGAAAGATCGCTCCGACGACACGACGGCGCAGAACGGCGGCGACCTGGGGTTTGTCGGCAAAGGTGACCTGCCTCCGGATTTCGAGGCCATCATGTTCGCGCTCAAGCCTGGCGGGCTGAGCGACGTGGTTGAGCTCGGCGCGGGCTATCACATCATCAAGCTCCACGAGAAACGCGCGCCACGGACGGTGCCGCTCGCGGAAGTCAGAGCAGACGTCAAGGAATTCCTGACCCAGGGCCAGCTCAAGACCAGGCTGGATCAGTTCGTGGGCGAGACGAGGGCAAAGAGCAAGATCGAAGTACTGGTCTGACACACGCAGCCACGAAAACGTTTCGGGCTTTCGTGGCTGCCTCCCGCGCCGGGTCGCGCTCTTCGCTATACTGTGGCTGTTTTGCTCCGGGATCTGCCGCCGCGCGCCCGCTGGTTCATCAGCATCGTGATCGCGTCGGGCGCGCTGACCGTTGGTCTGCTGCTCCCCCGGGCGACCCTCACGCCCATCGGACCGCTCGTCCTCCTGGTGCTGCTGTCCGCGCTCACCGCGGCGTTCAAAGTCCAGCTTCCCATCGCCAGCGGTTCGAACATGTCGGTCTCCTACGTGGTCGACATCGCCTCGCTCATGCTCCGCGGGCCGCACGCGTCGATGATCGTGGGGGCTGCGAGCGGCTGGAGCCAATCGACGATTAACGCACGCACGCCGAATCCCCTCTACCGCACGCTGTTCAACATCTCGATTCTGATCCTCACGGTCCAGGCGTCGGGCCAGGTGTATCAGCGGCTCGGTGGGACGTCGCAGGCGGACTTGCCGGCCATCGCCCTGCCGCTGGCCGGCATGGCGCTCACGTACTTCTTCGTCAACACGATTCCCATCGCGTGCGCCATCGCGCTCACGACCAGCCAGAGCCCGTGGGGAATCTGGAAGACCGAGTTCGCGTCGAGCGCGCCCAACTACCTGCTGGGGGCTGGGGCCGCGGCGATCGTGCTCGCGGCCGGCGAGCGGGCCGGCCCCTGGCTGACCTTCCTGCTGGCGGCGGCGCCGCTGTACCTGACCTACAAGATGTATCGCACGGGCGTTGAGAGCGAAGCCCGCCAGGGCGCGATTCTCGCGGCCGCGCACGACGCCATCATCACCATGGATCAGCACCTCAACATCCGCGAGTTCAATCCGGCGGCCGAGCGGATGTTCGGCTATTCGCGACTCGGCATACTGGGCCGAAGCGTCGAGGTATTGCTGTCGGCCGTCGATCGGGCGAACGAGATCGAGGCCATCCGCAATTACATGACCACGGGGCGGGGGCCGCTCGGGGGAGGACGCCGTCTTGAGCTGACGGCGCTCAAGGCCGACGGCACCGAGTTCCCGGTGGAGCTGACCGTGGCGCGGATGGGCACGGATGGCAGGGCGGGACTGACCGGGTTCATCCGCGACATCACCGAGCAGCGCGCGCTCGAAGAGCAGTTGCGGCAATCGCAGAAGCTCGAAGCCATCGGCCGGCTCGCCGGTGGCGTCGCGCACGACTTCAACAACATCCTGGCGAGCATCATGGGCGCCGCCGACCTGCTGGCCATGCAGCTTCCTCCCGACCACCCGGCTGCCTCCGAAGCCAAGGAGATCACGCAGGCGGTCGAGCGTGGCGCGGGGCTCACCCGCCAGTTGCTGGCCTTCAGCCGCCGCCAGGCGACGCGGTCCCGCCTCTTCGCGCTCGGCGATGTGGTCCGCGGCATGGACACGATGCTCCACCGGCTGATTGGACCGGAAATCGAGCTGGAGATTGTCGGCGGGGCCGGCTCGCCCACTGTGCGGGCCGACTCCGGCCAGATCGAGCAGGTCGTGCTGAACCTCGCCATCAACGCGCGCGACGCGATGCCCGCGGGCGGGCGCCTGACCATCCGTATCGATGAGGTCGACATCGACGAGGCAGGGGCTGCGGCGCTGACCGAAGGCCACGCGGGGCGGTACGCACGACTGAGCGTCATGGATACGGGCACGGGCATGGACGAGGCGACCAAGGCACGGCTCTTCGAGCCGTTCTTCACGACGAAGGAACGGGGGAAAGGCACCGGCCTCGGCCTGTCGATTGTCTACGGCATCGTGAAGCAGAGCGGCGGGTACATCAGCGTGTCGAGCGAGCGCGGGCGCGGGGCCACGTTCAACATCTACTTGCCAGTAGTGGCCGTGCCGGAGCCCGCGTCGGTGACGTGATAGCCGAGGCTCAAGATCAGCGTCAGCATCAGGAGCGCGGCCGCCGAGACGTACGGCGTCGAGGCGCCGACATGCTGTAGCGAGGCGGTCCCCCAGACCGGACCGACCGTCCGGCCAAGGCTCTCGACGGCACCCGCCGCACCCTGCATCCGCCCCTGCTCGTCCTTCCCGCCGGCACGAGAGACCAGACTCGTTACCGCGGGCGTGCCGAATCCCATGCCGAGCGAGAGGGGCACGAGCGCCAGCACGAACATCTCCACCGAGTGCGTGAGCGACGCCGCCACCAGGCCTGTCGCGCTCAAGATGAGGCCGGCGATCAAGGTCGCCTTGTCGCCCAGGCGATGCACGATGGGACGGATGAAGGCCACCTGCACAATCACCCCGAGCAGACCGAAGGCCGCGAACAGATACCCCGTCTGAGCGGCGTCGAAGCCGAAGCGGCTCGCCACGAAGAGCGCAAAGGTCGCCTGGAACACCGCAAACGCGAACCAGTACGCGAAGTCGATCATCAGCACTCGCCTGACGAGCGGGCGCCCCAGCAGCTCTGGAAGGTATCGCAAGGGATTGCCCGTGCCGGCCTGGGCGCGATGCACGGTTTCGGGCAGCCACAGCAGCGCCATCAGCGTCGCGACGGTCGTAATCGCGGCCGCCGCCCAGATGGGCGCCGTGTAGCTGACCTTGGCGAGCACGCCGCTGATGGCCGGGCCGAAGATGAAGCCGAGCCCAAAGGCCGCACCGATCAGTCCGTACGCGCGCGAGCGATCCTTCGGCTCGGTGATGTCGGCCACATACGCCCGGGCCGTCGAGATGTTGCCCCCCGAGAGCCCGTCCACAATCCGCGACAGGAACAACATCAACACCGAATGGGCGAGCGCCATCATGACGAAGCTGACGACGGTGCCGGCCAGACTGAAGACGAGCACCGGCCGTCGGCCGTAGCGGTCGGAGAGATCGCCGAGCGCCGGCGAGGCGACGAGCTGGCACAACGAGAAGGTGCCAAAGAGCAGGCCGATCATGAGCGGCGACGCGCCGAACTCCTGGGCGTAGAACGGCAGCAGCGGAATGATGATTCCGAAGCCGACGAGATTGACGAAGATCGTCAGGAAGATGATGAGGAGCGGACGAGACACGAGGTGAAACGATCCTACACGGTTCTAGAGGTTCTAGGGGTGCTAAGGGTTCTAGAGGTTCATTGGTTTGATGCGTTTGGTCCAGGGTCGAACAACCGGAAGGACGTTCATCGCCTTTCGCGCGTTCCCGGCGCTGCTTGCCAGTTGAGGACGACCGTGATCGGCAAGGTTGGTTCTTCCTTGAACGTTGCCATCAAGAAGCGCTGGCCATCCGAAGAAACAACATAAGCCGGCCAACCTTGGGGGGAGAGAGCGCCGCCAATCCGTGTGGCGAACAGCGGGACCGGCGCGCCCGCTTCGACTGTCTGACGGTTGGAGACAAACCGAATTGGAACGGCCATCACCCGACCATCCACCGCAATGTAGAAGAGTTCCGTGCCGTCTTGGCGCCATCGAACCTGCGCCCCTCCATTCGTAGAAATTGGGGAAGGAGCACCTGGACCGGGAAACGGTTGGACGTACACCTCGAAACGGCCCGAGGCGTTGGACTCGTACGCAATTGAAGCGCTCACGGAACTGCGGGGCGTTGGCGAACTGGGCAGGCAGAACCTTGATCGCAACGGTGCGATCGAGGCGCGTGTCGCGCGCTTTGTAGACCTCGCCCATTCCGCCGGCGCCGAGCAAGGCCTCAATCCGATACGGCCCGAGCTGTGTGCCGGCAGTGAGCGTCATGGGCTCTCAATCGACAATCAATCAGCAATCAACAATCAGCAATCAACAATTCACGAATTCAGCGCGTGTCTTTTCCCGCCCTCGGCCCCCTGTTGTCGCGGATCGGCGCGTGATCCAGGTTCGCGACGCGCCACCCGGTCTCGTAGACGAGCTGCGCGATGCGCGTCATCTTGTCGAACTCGATCTTCGACACCTCATCGGTGTTGGCGTGGTAGTCGGGGTGGAGGCCAGTGGTGAAGAAGATGACCGGAATCCCCTTCGACGCGTAGCTGTAGTGATCGCTCCGCGTATACAGCTGCTCGAGATCGCTCGGATCGTTGAACTCGTAGTTGAGGGTCAACGGCCTCGGGAGCTCCCTGTTGGCGCCGCGATTGATTTCGTGAAGTTCGGTGCTGATGCGATCCGACCCGACGAGGTACACCGTGCTGGCTTCGCTCGCTTTGTCGTCGCGGTTGCGTCCCACCATGTCGATGTTCAACTGCGCGACGATCCGGCCGATCGGGACCGTCGGGTAGTCGGCAAAGAACTCAGATCCCCACAACCCGCTTTCTTCGCCAGAATGCCAGATGAAGAGCAGCGAGCGCTTGGGCCGCGGGCCCTGGGCAAACGCTTTGGCGAGCGCCATGACCGACACAATCCCCGACCCGTCATCGTCGGCCCCGTTCCAGATGCGATCGTTCTCGGTCCCAGGCGTCACGCGCCCGGGGGCGCCAAGCCGCCGCAGGCCGTTTCCGTTCGTGCCGCCAGGCGTCACTTCGCCCTCGGCGTACCCGACGTGATCGTAGTGGGCCCCAAAGACGACGTAGGTGTCCTTCAGTTGCGGGTCGGTGCCCTCGACAATCGCGACGACGTTCTTCGTGAGCCGTGTCCGGACCACTTCGTACTCGGCGTCGACAGTGAACGTGAGCTTCACGCCGTCGAGCCGGAACGACGGCAACGGCTCTTGCGCGTCGGCCCTGCGCTTGAGATCGGCGTACGTCGTCGGTGCCTGGCTGAAGAGGAACTCGAAGAAGGTGTCGTTGGCCGTGACGCTTGGCGGCGCCGGCGCGTCCAGACGCTGGACCGTCGTGAAGTCGGCCGCCGGAATCTGATTGCCCCGGCCCGGACCCGCGGCCTGCGCCCCACCCCCGGCACCCGCACCCGCACCAGCACCCGCACCACCGGCACGAGCACCGGCAGCTGCGGCCGGCGCCTGCGCGC
>JBAUGX010000108.1:0-7391 GCA_049679965.1 Vicinamibacterales bacterium | reverse complement strand
GTGCTGGGGTTCGTAGGTGCGTAGGTCCTACCTCAACATCCCCGCACCCCAGCACCTACGCACCCCAGCGCCGCACCTATGAACCGAAGCACCCACGAACCTGCGCACCGACAAGGCACGGTACGTGCTGTCGGTGTCGTCGTGGGTGCTCGCCGTGCTGAGGAACTCGTGGTTTGGCAGCTTGGAACTGAACTGCGCCAGAAGGTCCATGCAATAACTGCAGTCGGACCAGCCGCGCGAGATCGCAGATTTTGCGATCAGATCAGGGACGCGGCCAGTTCGGTCACCAGGAACATCGCCGAGGGGTTTGGTCGCTACGGGAACCGCGAGTTCGCGCGGTTTCTGACAATCGCACGCGGCTCACTGTTCGAGGTCGAAGACCAGTTACGTGACGGAGTGGCCAGAGGCTATTGGGATTCCGCAACCACGAAGGAGCTTCACGATCTGTGCAATCGGACCGTCGCCGCAATCACGTACTTCATTCGGTACCTGAAGTCCGCACCTAAGCACCCTTGAACCTAAGCACCTAAGCACCGACATGCGTCACAGAACGAGCGCCGCATCCGCATTGAGATCCGGCGGCGCGATGATTCCCGCGCGGAACTTGCGAAGACCCGCCGCGGCGATCATCGCGGCGTTGTCGGTCGAGAGTTGAAGACTGGGCATGAAGGTCGGGACCTCACGGCGTTCGCCACGGCCCGCCAACTCCTCGCGCAAGCGGCTGTTTGCCGACACGCCGCCGGCAATCCCAACGCTCCTGGCCTGGAAGCGCCGCGCGGCGTCAAACAGCCGGTCAATGAGCACGGTGATGACCACGCGCTGAAAGGTGGCACAGACGTCGGCGATTTCCCGCTCGGAGAGAGGGGCCGCCTGACTCCGCACATGGCGTAGCACGGCGGTCTTCAGCCCGCTGAAGCTGAAGTCGAGATCGCCCCTGAGCTCGGGCGCATTTCGATCCGGATGCGTCAATCGCGTCGTCGGCAACGAGATGGCGCGGTCGTTGCCGGTCCGCGCGAGACGGTCGACGATCGGCCCGCCCGGATATCCGAGGCCGAGCAGCTTCGCCACCTTGTCATACGCCTCGCCGGCCGCATCGTCACGCGTGCGGCTCAGCAACTCATAGTGACCCGGCCGATCGACCAGGTACAGACTCGTATGTCCCCCGGACACGACCAGGACGACGGCCGGGAGCGGCATCTCGCCGTTCTGGAGCACGAGCGACTCGATGTGGCCGGCGAGATGATGCACGGCGACGAGCGGCACGCCGGAGGCGGCCGCGGCGGCCTTCGCAAATGAGACGCCCACGAGCAGCGACCCCACGAGCCCTGGACCCTGGGTGACCGCCACCGCGCCGAGATCGCGCCATGTCGCCTTCGCGTCGTCGAACGCGCGCTCCACGACGCCGCAGATATCTCGGATGTGCTGCCGCGACGCCAACTCGGGCACGACGCCCCCCCACTCGCGATGGATCGGCACCTGCGAGGCAATCACGTTCGACCGGATGGCCCAGGGACGCGAGGCGTCGCCGGTCTCTTCGACGATGGCGGCAGCGGTTTCGTCGCAGGAGGTTTCGATACCGAGGATGAGCATAGTGCGGGGCCGACAATTCCTATTGCGCTGGGGCCCCACCCCCAGCGCGAACTGACGCTGACGCCTCGCCTCGGATCTTCCTATCCTCGGCTCGGCATGGCCGCGGGCGCTTCGGCCATGGCAAAGGCCTGCCTCAAAGACTCCGTGTACGGCGTCCGGAAGATGCCGCGCTCTGTGATGATGCCGGCGATGAGGGCATGCGGCGTCACGTCGAACGCCGGATTCCAGACGAGCGCGCCTTCCGGCACGAGCTGGGTGCCGCCTACGTGCGTCACTTCCTTCGCGCTTCGCTCCTCGATTGGAATACGCGAGCCATCAGGCGTGTTGAGGTCGATTGTCGAGAGTGGCGCGGCGACATAGAACGGAATCCGGTGCTCGCGAGCGAGCACCGCCACGCCGTACGTGCCGATCTTGTTCGCCGTGTCGCCGTTGGCCGCAATCCGGTCGGCGCCGACGACGATGAAGTTCACGCGGCCTTGACGCATCAGGGCACCGGCCATGTTGTCGGTAATCACGGTCGTCTCGATGCCGTCCTTCACGAGCTCCCAGGCGGTCAGGCGCGCGCCCTGCAAAAAGGGCCGCGTCTCGTCAGCGAACACGGTGACGCGCTTGCCCATCTCGACGGCGGCTCGGACCACGCCGAGCGCCGTGCCGTAGCCCGCCGTGGCCAGCGCGCCGGCATTGCAGTGGGTCAGGATGCGCGCGTCGTTTGGCACCACCTCGGCGCCAAACGCGCCCATCGCGCGGCAGCTCGCCACGTCTTCGTCATGGATTGCCTGCGCGTCGCGGTCGAGCCGGTCTTTGATTTGATCCACCGACTCGCCCGCCTGAGCGGCGCCCGCGAACGTCCGCTTCATCCGCTCGATCGCCCAGAACAGATTGACGGCGGTGGGCCTGGTGCCGGCCATCAGATCGCAGACTCTGGCAAACTCGGCCGCGAACTTCTGGGTGCCGGTGGCCTTGCTCTTCCGCATGCCCATCGCGATACCCAACGCAGCGGCCACGCCAATCGCCGGCGCTCCGCGGATGACCATCGTCTTGATCGCACGGGCGACTTCGACCGCGGTGCGACAGCGAACGTAGACCTCCTCAGCAGGAAGCTTCCGCTGGTCGATCATGACGATGACATCACCCTCGCGCGCAATGGTGGGGAGCATTGCCCGATCTTACTCGGTGCGTAGGCAGGCCTCAGAGTAACCGCGCATCGAAGGGCAGCGGCAGCAGGTCCTTGAGCCGATGCGTGCCCGTGGGTCTGGTGAGGTTGGCGAGCAGAACCTCGAGATTGCCGCCAAACTCCCACAGGAGCTGGCGGCATGCGCCGCAGGGCGGCGTCGGCGCCTCGGTGTCGGCAACAATCGCGATGCGGGTGAACGCGCGATGGCCTTCCGACACGGCTTTGAAGATCGCGACGCGCTCGGCGCACATCGTCAAGCCGTAGGAGGCGTTTTCAACGTTGCAGCCGGTGAACACCGTGCCGTCAGCGGCCTCGAGGGCGGCGCCCACCTTGAAGTGCGAGAAAGCCGCCTCGGCGCGCTCGCGCGCGCGTCTGGCGGCGGCCACCAGGTCGACCTCCCCCGGACGATCTCGCAGGCGCGTCGGCCCAAGCCGCCGATCGCGGCCGGTCCGGCGCTCGCCTTCCGGGCGCCCGACGTCATGACGGCGACGATCGAAGTCGGTCCGACGATCCACTTCCGCTCGCCCGCGGCGCTCGTCGGTGAGCAATAGTCCACCGGCGGGCCCTGACTTCGCGCCGTTGACGACGTGAATGACGCTCGCCATCTGATAGAGCTTCCGTGTCAGGGCCTGGACATCCGGATCGGCGTGGCACGCCTGGGCTGCGGCGGCGTCAGTCCAGTACCGCAGGACGTAGAACCGGCGCGGCCGCCCCTGATCGCGAAACGTGTCGCCGCGGCCGTACTTCTGGCGCGCGAGCAGCGCCTCGAACTCGCCGGTCAGCGCGACGAATTCCGATTCCCGGCCTTCGGCAACATCCACGAGCGCCACCGACAGACGTTCACGCTCGGAGATGGCCAATCGTTCCCTCCAACAGTCTTGCGAGGCTCTCGCCAACGCGCGCGGTCGTTTCGACGACTTCCGTATGGTCCAGTTTCCGATGCTCGATGCCGGCGGCCATGTTGCTGATGCAGGAGATAGCGAGCACCTCAATCCCCATGTGACGCGCGACGATGGCCTCGGGCACGGTGGACATGCCGACCGCGTCGGCGCCGATCACTCTTAAGTATCGGATCTCCGCGGGCGTTTCGTAACTAGGGCCCGCTAGCGAGGCGTAGACGCCGTGCCGCAGGGGCACATGGGCGTCGCGTCCGGCTCGATCGGCTGCCGCGCGCAGCCGCGCCGAGTACACATCTGTCATATCGGGAAATCGCGGCCCGAAACGATCATCGTTCGGCCCGACGAGCGGATTGCTGCCCATCAGATTGATATGGTCGTCGATGATCATCAGGTCGCCGCTGGCAAACCCCGTGTTGATCCCGCCCGCCGCGTTGGTGAGGATCAGT
This sequence comes from Vicinamibacterales bacterium, assembly GCA_049679965.1. Lineage (GTDB taxonomy): Bacteria > Acidobacteriota > Vicinamibacteria > Vicinamibacterales > CAVVIG01 > 2-12-FULL-65-11. The sequence goes on along the minus strand of JBAUGX010000108.1, from coordinate 3,282 downwards.
ACTTTCGTCCCCAGCAGTCCCAGGACCCGCACGGCAAACGTCACGGCGTGCAGATCGTGTCCCTCGTACGAGTGGCAGCGTCCCGCCAACACCGCGACCGTGCACCCGGCCAGCGTCCCCGCCACCAGACGTCCCTCGTGCCCGGGCACGCGCGACCGAGGCCAGTGCGGCAGGTCCTGGTACGGCAGCGAGACCGCATCGCTGACGCGGCCGGCAAAGCCCCCCAGGCCCGAGCCCAGCACCACGCCTATCGAGGGCGCCTCGTGGACGCGAGCCCGGACCGCGTCAGCCGCCTCTTTCACCTGGTCATAGTGGTTCATCGCCGGGACCATCAACCACGAAGAACACGAAGGTCACGAAGGAACAGGACGATCACTAACCACAGAGCCACGGAGACACGGAGATCGAACCCACTGCAGATAATCCGGAGCGCTCGATGCGGCGCCGCGTAGCGGCGAATCAGGAACGACAACCGGTGGGCGAACGACGACCACCATCAGACATGTCGCTCGTCCGCCGGTTGTCGTCCCTGAGACCGGGCTTGCTTGGCAGGCCCACCGCATCGAGCGCCTCTGTGTCTCAGTGACTCTGTGGTTTGATCCTCTTCTTCGTGGTCTTCGTGTCTTCGTGGTCACAGCAGGAAGCCTGCAATCGTCGCCGTCATGAAGTTCGCAAGCGAGCCGGCGAACATCGCGCGCAGGCCGAGGCGTGCCAGATCGTGCCGCCGGTTCGGCGCGAGCGCCCCGATGCCGCCAATCTGAATGCCGATCGACCCGAGGTTGGCGAACCCGCAGAGCGCGAAGGTCGCAATCGTGAACGACCGGGGATCGAGCATCTCCTTGAGCGGGCCGAGCTGCGAGTAGGCAATGAATTCGTTGAGCACGGCGCGGGTGCCGAGCAGGTTGCCGATCGCCGGCGCGTCCCGCCACGGCACGCCCATGCTCCAGGCCAGCGGCGCCAGCACCCAGCCGAAGATCTGCTGCAGGCTGAGCTGGCCGCCGCCTGGCAGGGGCACGAGGCCGAGGATCGCGTTCATGAGCGCGATGAGCGCGATAAACGAGATGAGCACCGCGCCGACGTTGAGCGCCAGCATCAGCCCCTCGCCCGTCCCGCGCGCGGCCGCGTCGATGACGTTCACATCCGGCCGCTCCGTCTCGAGCTTCACCGTCCCCATCGTCTCCGGCGTACCGGTTTCCGGCACCAGCATCTTCGCGATGACGAGCGTCCCTGGCGCCGTCATGATGACCGCGGCGAGGAGGAACTTCGCCTCGACGCCGAAGATCGTGTAGGCCACCATCATGCCGCCCGAGATGTGCGCCATGCCGCAGGTCATGATCGTCATCAGCTCCGACTCGGTCAGCCGCGCCAGATACGGCCGGATCGTGAGCGGCGCTTCCGTCATGCTCAGAAACACGCTCGCCGCGATGTTGAGCGACTCGGCGCCGCTCGCGCGCATCAGGCGGTGCATGAGAAGGGCAAAGAACCGCACGACGAGCTGCATGACCCCCACGTGATACAGGATCGCCATCAGCGCCGCGACGAAGATGATGATGGGCAGCACCTGGAACGCGATGAGCACCCCCGAGGCGCCCGGACCGAGCACGCTCGTGATGCGTCCCCAGGAGGTCGTGTCGGCCAGGGGGCCGAATACGAACGTCGAGCCGACGCTGGCAAAGCCGACCAGACGATTGAAGCCGTTACCGAGCCGCGTGAACACCTCGGCACCAGCCGTGGTCTTGAGCACGATGAGCGCGAACACGAACTGGAGCGCCAGCCCCCACGCCACCGTGCGGTAGTTGATCGCGCGCCGGTTGGTCGAAAAGGCGTAGGCGAGGCCGAGGATCACGACCATGCCGATGAGGGGCTGCAATCGTTCGATCACTGATGAACCTCTTCGAGGATGAGTGGACGCGGCGCGGGACGAGTGTCACCGACGCCGATGGCTCGCTCGGCGAACATCAGCGCACGATCCAGACGGGCGCGGTCGCGATAGTGCAGCTCGAGCACGCTGTCGCCCTCGCGCAACTGATCGCCTGGCCGGGCCGCCAGGACAATCCCGACCGCCGGATCGACATGGTCTTCGACGCGGTCGCGTCCGGCGCCGAGCGCCACCGACGCCTCGCCGACCAGCCGCGCGTCGAGCGTCGTGAGATAGCCGCTACGGGGCGCCCTCACGACGTGGCGCTCCGGCGCCGACGGCAGACGGTGATAGTCGTCCACCACACGGGGGTCGCCGCCCTGATTCTCGATAATCCTGCGGAACCGGTCGAGACCCGCGCCCGAGGCGAGCGCGCCGCGCGCGCGCCGCTCCCCGTCCGCGTCATCGGCAGCGACCCCGCCCAGCACAAGCATCCGCGCGGTCAACGCCGCCGACACGTCAATCACATCCGCAGGCCCCCGGCCCTTGAGGACCTCGAGGCATTCGATCACCTCGAGAGCGTTCCCGACAGCACAACCGAGCGGCGCCTCCGTCGATGTCACAATCGCCTCGGTCTTCACCCCGCAGGCATTACCGATCGAGACGAGCGAGCCAGCCAGCCGGCGCGCGTCGGCCGCGGTCTTCATGAAGGCGCCAGAGCCGGTCTTGACGTCTAGGACGAGCGCGTCGATCCCCTCGGCGATCTTCTTGCTCATGATCGATGCGCTGATGAGGGCAATGCTCTCGACCGTGCCGGTCACGTCGCGCAGAGCGTAGAGCTTCCTGTCGGCCGGCGCGACGGCGTCGGTTTGCCCAATCATCGCGCAGCCGACACTCGAGAGCGCGGCCTTCAGCTCGGCGATCGACAGGCGGACAGCAAATCCCGGGATGGCCTCGAGCTTGTCGAGCGTCCCGCCCGTGTGCCCAAGGCCGCGTCCCGACATCATCGGCACCACCAGGCCGCACGCCGCGGCGAGCGGCGCCAGGACGAGCGACGTCTTGTCGCCGACGCCGCCCGTGCTGTGCTTGTCGACCTTGGGGCCCGGAATGTCGCCCAGATCGACGCGGACGCCGGAATCGACCATCGCCTCGGTCAGCCAGGCCGTCTCCTCGGCCGTCATGCCGCGGAGCAGGACGGCCATCAGAAACGCCGAGGCCTGATAGTCGGGGAGCGTGCCGTCGGTGACGCCGGCGACGAAAAAACGGATCTCGTCGCGGCTGAGGGCCCCGCCATCTCGCTTCCGCAGGATGATATCGACCGCGCGCACGAGGTGGCGAGTATATTGGATAATCGGGTCACCAGATGGCCGACGGCACCTCCCCATCCGCGCAGTCGCCCAACGCGCCGGCGGCCGACGCGCCTC
>JBAUGX010000107.1:0-4234 GCA_049679965.1 Vicinamibacterales bacterium | reverse complement strand
CGTAGGCGCCGACGAACACGTCGAGTGTGTCGATGCAGCCTCGGCAGCGCTGCTCGAGCGCGGCGCGGGAGATGGTGGCCGGCGCGTCGGCGCGCCCGAGGTCGATGGCCGCGGCGCAGGCGGTCGTGCCATGAGTCATACGGTGGATGTTGACGAGACCTGGTCCGGACACGACGTCCTCGACGGCCGCGCGTCCCTGCCGCGAGATGAGATCGCGGAGAAGAGCAATTTCCCTCTCCGTGCGGGCGGCGAAATCCGCGCGGCCGCCTTCCGAGGGCGATGGGACGAGCCGGCCGCCGACGTTGTGCAGCAGGGCCTGGCCGAGCCCGGTGCCCGCGGCGATGACGGCGATGTTGCCGGCGCCAGACGCTTCGCCTTTCTGCAACACGTGTAGCTCGGCGTCGTGCAGAACGGAGACGGCCCACGCCATGGCCTGCAGGTCATTCAGCAGCCGCACGCGTGTGAACCCCAACGCGCCCGCCACCTGACGCGCGTCCACGCGCCAGGCGGCGTTGGTCAGTTGAGCCGCGTCGCCCACGATCGGTCCGGCGACGCCGAAGCACGCCGAATGGACCGTCTCGGCCTTCACCGATGCGTCTGTGAGGAACACCGAGAGCATCGCAGGCAGACTGTCGAACTCGAGTGTGGCAAATGTGCGCACGACCAGCGGACGCGGCCGAGGGGCGCCCGAGTCGAACAGTCCGAGAAGGGTCTTGGTGCCGCCGATGTCGCCAGCAAGAATCATGAATCGAGTTGACTTCTCGCCCATTCTCCTTCATCTTGATTCGCGTTTGCCGCAACCCTCGCCTGACCTGTCGGGTCCTCGGTCACTTGAGGGTCAGCTTGTCGTTTTTACCGGAAAACTCAGTTCGCTCAGCCGGCGCGATGCCCGGGCGCTCGTAGCTCGATTCGGCGGCGCCACCGCCGATGACGTCAACGCCAGGACGACCGTCCTCATCGTCGGCGCGGAGGGATTCGGGACAAGCGAGAAGAGCCAGAAACTGAAGCACGCCGAGGAGCTCAACGGCGAAGGCGCGGGGATCCGGATTCTCGCCGAGGGGGACTTCTGCCGATTGGTCGGCGTGCCCACGCCGGAGGCGCTCAGGCAGCAGTACCACTCGATGCGCGACCTACTGGCGCGCTACCGCCTGTTGCGCGAAGACCACCTGCGCTATCTGGTCAAGTGCGGCATCCTCCGTCCGGTGCTGCGGACCAACGCCGACACCTTCTTCGCGTTTCCCGATCTCGCGGCCATCAAGCAGGCCAACGACGAGCTGGGGACCGGCGCGTCGTTCCGCTCGGTTGCGCGCACCCTGTTGGCGTCGCGGCACGGTCAGCTCGCCTTCGATTTCCGGATCGACGCTGCCCCGGCCAAGATTCTCGCGCTTCGTCGCCCGTCGCCCGATCGCCGGGCGGCGCTGCACACCGAAGACACCGCGGCGGTCCGGGACACGCGGCTCGCCGAGGAGTACTTTCGCGCGGGCTCGGCGCTCGACAATGGTGACGAGACGAAGCTTGAGGATGCTGCGGCGGCGTACCGGAAGGCGCTCGAGCTGGATCCATATCTGGTGGCGGCGCTCATCAACCTGGCCAACGTCCACTACAGCCGCGACGAACTGGTCGAAGCGCAGGCGCTCTACGAACGGGCGATCGGGCTCGAGCCGGATTTCTTCGAGGCGCACTTCAATCTCGGCAACATCTACCACGACCTCGGCCAATTCGCCCAGGCGCAGGCCTGCTACCGTGAAGCGCTGCGGCTCAATCCCGTCTATGCCGACGCGCACTTCTACCTTGCCGTGACGTTCGAAAAGATGGGGCTCTCGCCGGATGCGAGGCCGCACTGGAAGGCGTACCGGCAACTGGCGCCTCACGGCGAGTGGGTGGAACTGGCGAAGGAGTTTTCTGAGTAGTCCGCCTGAAGGCGGACGCCACGTCCCACGTACGTGGGGTCCGGCTTTAGCCGGACCTAATCCGGCTTCAGCCGGACCTAATCCGGCTTCAGCCGGACCTAGTACCGGTATTCGCTGGGGTCGCGCTTCTTGGGCGTGCGGCGAAGCTTGTAGAAGGTGCAGTCCGGGCACCACGCTTCCGGATTGAAACCGACCGTGCCCGCCAGCGGCAGCACGTCGCGATGGCCGCAGCATTCCACGCCCTCGTCTGGCGGACGGCGCCATCGGCACGACTTGAACTTGACCCACGCGGGCGTTAGCGACACTTCCACGGAATCGCCGCTCATTCTAGACGAACGCCAACGGATTTTTCGAGCAGCGCCAGGGCGTGCTGTTCTTCCGGCGCGACGAGCGTGATCGCCTGCCCGACTTTGTCCACCCGCCCGGTGCGGCCGACGCGGTGGACGTACGAATCCGGCGAATCGGGCAGTTCGTAATTGATGACCGTGTGGATGCCGTCGATGTCGAGGCCGCGGGCCGCGATGTCGGTCGCGACGAGCACCTTGTACTTCCCGCCCCGGAAGCCTTCGACGGCCGCGCGCCGCTGTTCCTGCGTCCGGTCGGCGTGCAGCGCCGCGCAGCGGATGCCGGCCGCCACGAGTTTGTGCGAGAGGCGCTCGGCGCCGATCTTCGTGCGCGTGAAAATCAGGACCGGACCCTCGGGATGGCGGAGGTAGTCGATCAGCCAGTTGAGCTTGGCCGCCGTCGGCAGCGTCTTGGCGCGATGCGTAATCGACTTGGCGGGCGCGCTCCGCTCTCCGACCTGCACGTAGGTCGGCTCGCGCACGATCTCGAGCGCGAACCGCACGACCTCGTCGGGCATGGTCGCCGAAAAGAGGAGCGTCTGCCGGGCGGTCGGCATCGTGGCGATGATCCGTTTGACGTCGGGCCAGAAGCCCATGTCCATCATGCGGTCGGCTTCGTCCAGCACGAGCAGCTCGATGGCGGAGAGGTCCGCGTTCTGCTGGCGGAGGTGATCGAGCAGCCGGCCCGGGGTGGCCACGATGATGTCGACGCCGGCCTTGAGCGCGCGTTCCTGGATGCCCATGTCCACGCCGCCGTACACCGCCGCGCTCGTGATGGGCGTGTGGTACGCGAGGCCGTGGATTTCGTCTTCGATCTGGACCGCCAGCTCGCGCGTCGGTGCGAGCACCAGGACGCGGGACAGCGGGCGCGGATCGCCGGTCAGCAATCGCTGCAGCGTCGGGACGACGAATGCGGCGGTCTTGCCGGTGCCGGTTTCGGCGCATCCGATCACGTCGCGGCCGGCCAGCGCGAGCGCAATCACCGCGCTCTGGATCGGTCGCGTTTCGACGTACCCGAGGTCGCGGATGCCTTCAAGCAGGCGCGGATCGAGCGCAATCGAGGCGAAGGGGACGGGCGTTGTATCGCACGCCGCCGCCACCAGCGCGGGAACGGCGGATGCCTCCGCGCGCGGCGCGTACGAGGGGGTCTGGGGTCCGCGGCGCGACCGCCCACGAGCCGGGCTGTGGCGACGCCGTGAAGAGCCTCTATCAGTTGTATTGGAGTTCAAGTCTGTGCCCGGCTAGCGCGCGCGGAAGGTAATGATGCCGCGGACCGGATCGTACGGCGAGACGCCGACGGTCACTCTGTCGCCCGGAACCACTTTGATACGAAAGCGGCGCATTCGGCCGCTCAACTGGGCCAGCACTTCGTGGCCGGCGTCGCACTGCACGCGGTAAAGCCCGCCGCTATGTACCGCCACCACCGTGCCCTGCATGTCGATCAAATCGTCCTTGCTCAACCGGCTAGCAATCCTTTCTATCTGCTGTAACGTCCGGCTCGAGCCAGACTGGACAAACATTGTGCCACAGTTCGCCCCTCCGCTCCGAGTTATCGCCAGTGCCCTTCAACGAAGTACCACCCGTACTTCCTCGAATGTTCCCAGTGCGCTGGCACCCACCTGGCGCGTACGCGCGGGGGACGCTCCCATCGGCCGGGAACCCATACGTACACCACGCCATTCCAGGCGTAGTGTCCGGGCAGCCAGATGTACCCGGGGCCGGGCCTGACGAATACCGGTTCGACGACCGGCGCCGGCGGGCCCACGCGCACGTACACACGACCCTGCACCGTTGTGGCAACGCAGGCCGAGGTCACGGCGATCAAACCGGCCAGCACCATCGCGCCGATGGCGCCGCGAGAGGGATGCTTCATAAGCCTGTCCTCATTATTTGCTGGCGTGGGGCCCCACATTATTCACTCGCGGCGGGGCCCCACCCCCGCCGCAAACTCACGCCGATGCCTCGCCTCGGATTCTCATG
>JBAUGX010000106.1:0-4958 GCA_049679965.1 Vicinamibacterales bacterium | reverse complement strand
GCGGCGGCTGGCGGGGCGCGCGAAGTGGTCATCCTCCTCGACCGATCGGCGAGCATGGGCTACGGCGATCACTTTGAGCGGGCGCGCGACGCCGCACGGCGCGTGGTGGGCGGCCTCTCGGCCGATGACCGCGCCACGCTGGTGCTCTTCGGCCGCAACGCCGAGGAGAACATGCGCGCCACCTCCGATCGTGCACGGCTCGAGGCGGCGATCAGCGCGGCGAGCGTCGGGGCCGATGCCACGCGCTTCGGTCCGGCGTTGAAGCTCGCCGAGAGCATCCTGAGCCGATCGGCGCTCAAGCGGCGCGAAGCCGTGCTCATCAGCGATTTCCAGAAAGTCGGCTGGGGCAGCGCCGAGGACGCGCGCCTCTCGGAAGGCATGACGCTCACGACCGTGTCCGTGGCGTCTCCCGACGCGACGAACCTCTCGGTGCCGTCGATCACCTTTGCGCGGTCGACGTTCTCGGGCCAGGAGCGCATCGCCGTCACCGCCGGCGTCACCAACAGATCCGACCAGCCAGCCAAAGACGTGCCGGTGACACTCGCGGTCGACGGACGCGACATCGAAACCAAGCGTGCGACCATCGCCGCGCGCTCCTCCGGATCCGTGACCTTCGCGCCGTTCACAGCCGAGGCCAACGCGCACGGGACGGTCCATGCCGGCACCGACTCGTTACCCGCTGACAACACGTTCAACTTCGTCGTCGCGCCGAGCGAGCCGATCTCGGTCGCCATTGTCGAAACCGGAGATCGCGCCGGCGCCAGCCTCTTTCTCACGAGCGCGCTGGCGATCGGCACCGCGCCCGCGTTTGGGGTCGATGTCGTGCCGGTGGGACGCGTCACGCCCGCCATCCTCGACAAGCGTGCCGTGCTCATCCTCAACGACACGCAATTTCCGTCGGTTGCCGCCGGTGGCGTGCTGAAGCGCTTCGTCGAACGCGGCGGCGGCGTGCTCGTCGTCGCTGGCGAGCGCACCTCCTGGCCGGCCGATGCCGCCGACCTGCTGCCGGGCAAGCTCGGCGCGCCGGTCGATCGGCTGACGGGCCGCAGCGCCACGCTGGGTTATCTCGACTACAGCCATCAGATCTTCGAAGTCTTCAAGGCGCCGCGAAGCGGCGACTTCTCGTCGGCCCACATCTTCAAGTACCGCGCGTTCGAGACCGACCCGATGGGCCGCGTCCTGGCCCGCTACGACGATGGCGCTGTCGCGGCGGCGGAGCGAAGGACCGGCGCCGGACGCGTGATCGTGTGGACGTCAACGCTCGACGATTCGTGGACCGACCTGGGCAAGAAGCCGGTGTTCCTCCCCCTCGTGCACCAGCTCGTGCGGTACCTCGCCCGGTACGAGCAGACGACGGCGTGGATGACCGTCGGCCAGGTGGTCGATCTGGCGTCCACCGCCGCCCAGATTCGCGGCGACCGCCTCGTCGTGACCCCGGCCGGCCAGCGGACGACGCAGCGCCCGGGCTCGTCGGGTCTTCTGGAACTCGACCAACAGGGCTTCTACGAAGTGCGGCCAGCCGGAGCGACGACCGGGCGGCCCCAGGCGATGGCCGTCAACATCGACCCGCTGGAATCGGATCTGACGCCTCTCGACCCGAGCGAGCTTGTCGCGGCGGTCACCGGCCATGCGACACAGGCCTCTCAAGCGGCGACCGCGCCAGAGCCGCTCTCTCCGGCCGACGCCGAGCGGCGGCAGGCGCTGTGGTGGTACCTGCTGCTCGCCGGACTGGCCCTTTTGGCTGCCGAAACGGCGATTTCCAACCGGCTGTCCCAGAAAGAGAAATTTCTCTAAACCGGCCTTTTTCCGTAAGCTAAGGTGCTAATCTTGACGCGTAGAATCGGCGTTAGAACCATAGTTACCAGACCCTTTAAGGGAGACTGACATGGAGCATCGTGCGGCGCTCGTCCAGGTCATCCGGCGCATTCGAGACAGGTGGCGGTTGCGGCTGGCAGCCCGCGGTGCAGTCATCGTGCTGGCCGGCACCATGGCAGCCCTCCTGCTGTCCGCCTCCGGACTCGAGGCGTTGCGGTTCAGCGCTGCGGCGATCATCACTTTCCGCGTCGTTGCACTAGGCGTCTTTGCCGCGCTGGTCTACTACGCGCTGATTGTGCCGTTGCGACGGCGCGTGAGTGACGCGCAGGTGGCCCTCTACCTCGAGGAGCACAATCCGTCGCTCGAGGCGGCCATCCTAAGCGCCGTTGAGGCCTCCACGAAAGGCTCGAGCCCTGACCAGTCGTACTCGCCCGGTCTGGTCGAGCGCCTGATCGAGCAGGCCGTGACCCAGAGCCGGGCGGCCGAGCACGGCCTCCAAATCGATCGCTCGCGCGTGAAGCGGCATGTCGCCGCATTCGCCGTCGTCACGGCTGCCGTGGCGCTGTTTATCGCGCTCGGCCCCGCCTACGTTCGGAGCGGGTTGTCCGCCCTTCTCGTCATGTATCGCAGCATCGAGGCATCGACGCCTTATTCGATCGAGGTCCAGCCGGGCGACGCGAAGGTGCCTCGCGGCGGCGATCAGGCGGTGCACGCCAAGCTGGTCGGGTTTGCGTCGAGCGACGTCAGCGTGATGATGCGCAGCACGTCGGGTGGGGAGTTCGAGCGGCTGCCGCTCGTCGCGAGCGCCGACGCGACCGTTTTTGACGGAATGATGTTCCGTCTCGACAAGTCGACTGAGTACTTCGTTGAGAGCAACGGCGTCCGCTCGAAGACGTACTCGCTGTCAGTCGTCGATCTGCCGACCGTCAAGCAGCTCGAGCTCGAATATCACTTCCCTGCGTACACCGCGCTTCCGCCGCGCAAGGTCGATTACGGCGGCGACGTGGCGGCCCTTCGCGGCACCGAGGTCCGGCTGCACATCACGCCGACCATGAAGACGCCGGGGGGACAGATTCTCTTCAAGGACGGCGGCGCGGCGCCCTTGACGGTGCAGGCCGACGGCACGCTGACGGGCAGCTTCAAGCTCGACCAGTCCGGGTTCTATCGCATCGAGCTCACCGGGCCCCAGGCCGAAAAGGTGGAGGCGTCGCCGCAGTTCACCATCGACGTGCTCGACGATCAGCCGCCGACCGTCTCGTTCGGCAAGCCGGGGCGCGACACGGCCGCGAGCCCCGTCGAAGAAGTCTTCCTCGAGGCGAAGGCCGACGACGACTTCGGGATCAAGCAGCTGCAGCTGGTCTACACGGTCAACGGCGGACCGCAGAAGACGGTGCCGCTTTTCGGCGGCAGCAAGGCGCTCACCAACGTCAACGCGGGCCACACGATCTACCTCGAGGAGCTTGGCCTGAAGCCGGGCGACTTCGTGTCCTACTACGGGAAGGCGACCGACAACGATGCAGTGGCCGGCACGAAGACGGCGTCGAGCGACATCTACTTCGTGCAGATCCGTCCGTTCAAGAAGGACTACAAGCCCGCGCAGTCGCAAGCGCAGCAGGGCGGCGGGGGCGGCGGGGGCCAGCAGCAGAACGTCGGCGACCTCTCACGCCAGCAGCGTGAGATCGTGGCCGCGACGTTCAACACCGTCCGCGACAAAACGAAGACCAAGGCCGACAAATACCGCGAGAACGTCGTGTTCCTGAACCTGGCGCAAGCCAAGTTGCGCGCGCAGGTCGACGAGCTCGTCGAGAAGCTGGAAGCGCGACTCGGGGCGCTCGGCGGCAACGAAGGGTCGTTCAGGGAGATCCTCGACATGCTGCCGAAGGCCGCCAACGAGATGAAACTGGCTGAGGCGGACCTCAAAGCCCTCAAGCCCGACGCCGCGCTGGCCCCGGAGCAGCGGGCGCTCAAGATTCTGCAGGAGGCCGAGCAGAAGTACGAGACGACCGTCACTGCCCAGCAGGGCGGCGGCGGGGGCGGCGGCGGAGCGCAGCAGAGCCAGATGGCCGAGGATCTCGCCGACCTGTTCGAGCTCGAGCTGGACAAGCTCGCGAGCCAGTACGAACTGAAGAAGCAGGCCGAGCAGCAGCAGGCCGATCAGAAGGTCGATGAACTGGCCGAGAAGCTGAAGGAGCTCGCCAAGCGGCAGCAGCAGGAGGCCGAGCGGCAGCGACGGCTGGCGCAGGCCGGCCAGAGTCAGCAGCAGTCGGGCGCCGGCAGCGCGGCCCAGCGCCAGCTCGCTCAGGAAGTTGAAGAAGCCGCCCGTCGGCTCGAGCAGCTCAGTCGCGAACAGCAGCGGCCGGATCTGGCCGAGGCGGCACGCGACCTCCAGCAAGCGGCCGATGCGATGCGGCAAGCCGCGGCCAACGGGCAGAACACCGGTGCGCAGGCAAGCGCGGCGCTCGACAAGCTGCGTGAAGCGCAGAAGCAGCTCGAGCGCGAGCAGACCGGCCGCTCCGATCGGGACATCCAGAACGCGGTGCGCCAGGCCGAAGAGCTGGCCGCCGAGCAGAAGGACGTCGTGTCTGAGGTGGCTGGCCTCGAGTCGCAGTCGCCCGTGGCGCGCCAGGGCCGCGCGCAGGCGTTGGCCGAGCGCAAAGCCGCGATGGACGCGAAGGTCGGCGAGCTGCAGAAGGATCTCGAGAAGCTCGCCAACGACACGCGGCGAGACGAGAAAGATGCGTCACGCAAGCTCGACGAAGCGGCCGGCAGCATTCGCGACAAGAAGGTCCGCGAGAAGATCCGGTACACCGGCGGGACGCTGCAGCAACCCGGATCGCAGTCGCAGTACGCGCGCGCGATGGAAGACGATATCTCGGCGAACCTCGAATCGCTGAAGGACAAGGTCGCCGAGGCGGCTGCCGCGATGGGCAACCAGTCGAAGCAGAACGCGCTCGAGCGTGCTGCCGATCAGACGCGCGATTTGGCGCGCAACATGGAATCGCTCAATCAGCGGATGGCCGATCGCCTCTCGGGGGCGGATCGCAATCAGCAGAATGGCCAGCAACCAGGCCAGCAGGGTCAGCAGGGTCAGCAGGGTCAGCAGGGTCAGCAGGGTCAGCAGGGCCAGCAGGGCCAGCAGGGCC
>JBAUGX010000105.1:0-43464 GCA_049679965.1 Vicinamibacterales bacterium | reverse complement strand
CCTACGCGGCGGCGAGCGCGCGGCAGCCCGCGACGCTCGATCGCGCGGCCCTCGAGGCCTTCGTCCGCCAGCAGCTCATGCGAGGGCTCTCGCCGCGCTCCGTCGCGCGCTCAATCGCGGCGATTCGCGGCTTCTACCGGTTTCTTGTGCTCGATCGCCGCATCGAGCGCAGCCCGGCCGACGACCTGCACCCTCCGCGGGCGTGGCCGGCGCTGCCGAAGTTCCTCTCACTGGAACAGGTCGACGCGCTCATCAGCCAGCCCGATGTCTCGACGCCGCGCGGCTTGCGTGACCGCGCGATGATTGAGGTGCTGTATGCCACCGGTATGCGCGTCTCCGAACTCATCAGCATCCGCATGCCGGACCTCCATCTCGACGAGCACTACGTGAGCTGCATCGGCAAGGGGAACAAGGAGCGCCTGATCCCGATCGGCGATCAGGCGAGCCGCTGGATCGAGCGCTACCAGCGTGAGGCGCGCCCGGTGATCCTCAAGGGGCGCACCTCGCCGCGACTGTTCGTCAACGTGCGCGGCCAGGGCCTGAGCCGCGTGGGATTCTGGAAGATCCTCAAGGGCCATGGACGCCGCGCGGATCTGCCGTCCTCGCTCAGCCCGCACGTCCTTCGGCACTCGTTCGCCACACATTTGCTCGAGCACGGCGCGGACTTGCGCGCCATTCAGACCATGCTCGGCCATGCCGATCTGTCCACAACACAAATCTACACGCACGTACTGGCGACGCGGCTCCGCACCATCTACGATCGCTTCCACCCAAGAGCGTGATTCTGCTAGACTTGGTGGCTTACACGGACTGACATTTTCGAAGGAAGGGAGTACGGCATGAGCCGTAAGGGCAGGCACTTATTTACATCTGAATCCGTGACCGAAGGGCACCCCGACAAGATCGCGGATCAGATTTCTGATTCAGTTCTCGATGCCATTCTCACGCAGGATCCGGTCGGCCGGGTTGCCTGCGAAACGCTGGTGACGACGGGCCTCGCGGTTGTGGCAGGCGAAATCACGACGACCGCCCATATCGACGTTCAGCATATCGTGCGATCGGCCATCGCCGAAGTGGGATACACGCGCGGCAAGTTCGGGTTCGACGCGGAGACGTGCGCCGTCCTCTCCTCCGTTCACAGCCAGTCTCCGGACATCGCCATGGGCGTCGACACGGGCGGCGCGGGTGATCAAGGTCTGATGTTCGGATTCGCGTGCACCGAGACCGACGAGCTCATGCCGATGCCGATCATGCTGGCGCACAAGCTGGTCAAGGGCCTTTCGTGCATGCGCCGCGACGGCACGCTCGACTACCTGCGTCCGGACGGCAAGTCCCAGGTGACGATCGAGTACGACGGCTCGCGCCCCGTCCGCGTCGATGCGGTTGTGGTCTCCAGCCAGCACAGTCCACTTGTGACCAACGAGACGATGCGCGCCGACATCATCGAGAAGATCGTCAACCGTGTCATCCCCGCGTCCATGATGGACAAGAACACGAAGATCTACGTCAACCCCACCGGCCGCTTCGTGGTGGGCGGACCTCATGGCGACGCCGGCGTCACCGGCCGCAAGATCATCGTCGACACCTACGGTGGGGCAGCCCCCCATGGCGGCGGCGCATTCTCAGGCAAGGATCCCACCAAGGTCGATCGATCGGCCTGCTACATGGCGCGGTACATCGCGAAAAATGTCGTCGCTGCCGGCATCGCCGAGCGTGCGCTCGTGCAGCTGGCCTACGCGATCGGCGTCGCCGATCCGGTGTCGGTCATGGTGCACACGGAGGACACGGGACGCATCCCCGAAGAGAAGATCACGGAGCTCGTCAGGGCGCACTTCAAGCTGACACCACGCGGCATCGTGGAGGAGCTCAACCTGCGGCGGCCGATTTACCGAAAGACGGCCGCGTTCGGTCACTTCGGCCGCACCGAACCCGAGTTCACGTGGGAGCGGACCGACAAGGCGGCCTCGCTGCGATCCGGGGCGGGGCTGTAACCATACGCTTGTGAAGAGGCTGACCGTCCTGGCAGCGGCTGTTTGTGCCGCCGTCGGAGTGCTTGTCGGCCTCACCCTTCCTCCCCGGCGTCTCCTGCTTTCGCCAGTCCCGGACGGCACGATCGCTGGCGCGTTGCACGTCCACACCGATCGCTCCGACGGCCGCAGCGGCGCCGCTGAGATTGCCGCCGCGGCCGCGCGCTCGGGGCTCAAGTTCATCGCGCTCACCGATCATGGCGATGCCACGCGAGCCCCGGCCCCCCCCGCGTATTACTCCGGCGTCTTGTGCCTCGAGGGCGTTGAGATCAGCACCGAGGGCGGCCACCTCGTGGTGCTCGACATGCCCGCTTCGCCGCAGGCCATCTGGGGGGCAGCCGACACCGTCGCCGAGCAAGTGCGGCGACTGGGGGGCTTCGCCATCATCGCGCATCCCGATTCGCCAAAGGCCGCGCTTCGGTGGCAGGCGTGGGATATTCCGTTTGATGGCGTCGAATGGGTCAATCCTGACACGAGCTGGCGGATCCGTGCGCAGGCCGGCTGGCGGCAGCGATTCGGACTCCTGCAGGCGTTGCTGCACTACCCGTTCAGGCCCGCCGAAACGATCGCCGGTCTCCTGACCGGGTCAGACGAGACTCTGGCGTATTGGACCGCCGCGGCGAGCAGCCGGCGTGTCGTTGGTATCGCCGGAGTCGATGCACACGCCAAGCTGGCGCTGCGCAATTCCGATCCGGGAGACAACCGGTGGTCGCTTCCGCTACCCAACTACGAGGCTCTCTTTCGCACCTTGTCTGTGCACATCGCACCTGAGCAGCCGCTCACAGGCAACGCCGCCGCCGACGCTCGTCTGGTGATGCGGGCGATTCGCGCCGGTCACCTCTATACCGCCATCGACGGGATCGCCTCGCCTCCGTCCTTCGGATTCACCGCGACCAACGCCAGCGGCACCGCCTATCAGGGTGACGAGCTAGGCGTGGGCGGCCCCGTCAGCCTCCACGTGCGGAGCAATGCGCCGGCCGGATTCACAACCACCGTGTGGCGCAACAGCGAGGTGTTCAAGAGCGACCGAAGTGGCGACTTCACCGTCGTGGCACCGGAAGCGCCGGCAGTCTATCGAGTGGAAATCCGCGCCGCGGGGGCAAACAGAGGCCAGACCTGGCTGCTGTCGAATGCGATTTACGTACGGGAGAGGAAGTAGAAATCTGCAATTCGAAATTGCAGATTCAAAGTTCTTCTACGTGCGGACGGTGAGCAGCATATACATGGCAGCCGCAGCAAACAGGAGATTGGGCGTCCACGCCGCCAGGACCGGCGAGAGCAGACCGCCGGTGCCCACAGCCCCAAGAACGCTCAGCATAAGCCAGTAGACGATTGCCAGCATGATGCCGACGCCGATGCCGTAGAGGGCGCCCCGGCGCCCCGTCGTCACGGCGAACGGCACGGCGAGCAGCGTCATCACCAGTGCCACGAAGGGAAACGCCAGCTTCCGCTGCAAGGAAACCCGGCCCGCCGTCGCGTCGTCTCCGCGGGACGTCAACTGGGCGACATAGCTCTTGAGTTGGCCGTACGTCATCTGATCCGCATTCGGCTCCTCAGTCCTGAAGTAGCCCGGCGACTCCAGCAGCAGCGTTCGCTCGGCAAACGGTGAATAGCCGGCTATTCTTCTCGAGGAGTTGCTCTCCGCACCAGCCGAGAATTCACGCGACCACCCGTCGGACGCCTTCCATTCAGCCAGAAATCCGGCGTCGACCTTCGGCAGGAAGGCCACACGAGCCGCGTGTGTGACGGACTCGAGATCGGACCCGTCCGGATTCACGCGGTAAATCGTGAGTTGGCCGAATTCGTTCCGGCCCTGATCGAAGTCGTCGTAATGATAGATGTCCCCGTTTTGGCCGGCGACCCAGCGCCGGTCGAGCGGACTCGAGCGAGGAGCCAGCCCGCGAATGACCCGATTGAGGCGATCCGCTTCTCTGTTTGAGGAGGCGAGAACCCGCTCCTGAAGCCCAAACAGCACCGCGCCAGCGACCACTCCCAACAGCAGGAGCGGCGCCGCGGTGCGGTACAGGCTGACGCCGCAGGCACGAATCACGGTGAGCTCGCTGTTTTTCGTCATCGCGCCGATCGTGACGAGGGTCGCGACGAGCGCGGCCATCGGGATGACGTAGTACACGTACTGCGGCGTCTGAAAGTAGAAGTACCGCAGCAGCATGCCGGTGGTGGCGGTGCCGCGGAACAGCTTGTCCGCGAGATCGAGAAAAGTCGCGATGTAGAACACGCCGAGCAGCGAGATCAGGCCAAGGAAGAGGATTCGGAGGTACTGTCCCGACACGTACATATCCAGCAGGGTGGGGCGGGGTAGATTGAAGTGGGGTAGTCGAATCGCGAGCGCAACCCGCCGCGCTCTCCGCGGCATGTCGGACGGAGTCGCAATCAGCGGCCCGCCGGGCACGGGGCGGCGCCAGCGCGTGGGGATAGGGATGCTGATCGGCCGATCGGCAGAACCCGCGCGCCATCGCAGCAACCAGACACCGGCGATACCGAATATGACATTTGGAATCCAAGGTGCCCAGCCTGCCGGGAACTGGCCACTGATCGCCACCGCTCGCGCCCCCCACAACAGCACGTAGTAAGCGAAGACAATGCCGAACCCGATGACGAAGCTGGCCAGCCGGCCGTCCTTGCGGTGACTCACTCCGAGCGAGAGTCCGAGGAGCGCCAGTACCAGGGACGCCACCGGGACCGAGAACTTGTACGCAATCATGAAATGTTGGAGATAGGCGGGATCGCCGCGGGTCGAGGCCTCCGCAATGCTCGTCCGCAACTCGGCGATAGTCATCTCCGGAGTGCCCTTGATGGGCGTGAACCTCGGAAACAGCGCGCTGGGATCAAGCGTGAGCAGGACGCTTTTCTGTTCGCCTCCTTCGTACTCATCGGGTCTGCCGGCAACCGTGGTGTGACGTGTCACGTCCGTGAGCTCGACGATGACCGTCCGTTTCTCGCGGTTGACGACGAGCCGGCCCTCTCGAGCCAAGTACACGGTCGTGCGACCTGCCATAGTGGTATCAGCCAGGAAAACCCCGCGCCAGATGCCCCCCGGCGCAGTCTGGCGGACGTACAACGTCCGACCGGAGAACTCGCTGAAAAACACACGCGGCTCCACGTTGCCCTCGGCCCGATTCGCGGCGACGTTGAACTTGATCGCCTGGAAGGTCTGGTTGCCATCAGGCAAGGCGACAATGATCTCGTAGGCCGTGGCCGCCGCCCCCAGCACGGCAATGACCGCAATCGGACGAATGAGACGAAAGATGCTGACGCCGCACGCCTGTATCGCCACCAACTCGCGATCGGCCGACAGCCGCCCCAGCCCAACGAGAATGCCGAGCAGCACCGCCATGGGAATCGTCACGCTGAGAGCCGAGGGAAGGAGCGTGAGCAGGACCCGCGCGACGATCGACCATTCAACACCCTTCGCAATGAAGACTTCAGCTTCTTTGAGAACCGGCTGGATCATCAGCACGAAGGTGAGCACCACCAGCCCCAGACACAAGGGGACAAGGGTCTCGCGAATCAGATAGCGGTCGAAGATCTTGAGCAAGGTCTACGGCACTAGACTACAACGTATGACCCAGGTCGCCATCCTCTGGCACATGCATCAGCCCTTCTACGAGGACCTCGCCACCGGAGAGCACATTCTGCCGTGGGTCCGGCTGCACGCGCTCAAGGACTACTACGGCATGGTGGCCCTGCTGCGCGAGTTCCCCGGCGTCAAGGTGACCTTCAACCTGGTCCCGTCGCTGCTCGTGCAGCTGGAGGCGTTCGCCGCAGGCCGCGCCCACGACCGATGCCTGGAGCTGAGCCTCAAGCCAGCGACCGAGCTGACCGAGACCGACGTCGATTTCATCCTCGAGAACTTCTTCCACGCCCAGCGTGAACGGATGATCGACGCCCATCCCCGGTACCGAGAGCTGTTAGCGCGCCGCGGCGAGCCCGTTGGAGCAGGCGGGGCCATGGCCGACAGGCGAGTAGTGGCCCGCCGATTCAGTGCGGACGAGCTCCGTGACCTGCAGGTGTGGCACAAGCTCGTCTGGATCGATCCTGACTGTCAGCGACGAGACGCACGTGTGCGCGACCTCATGACCAAGGGGCAGCACTTCAGCGAGGAGGACAAATCGCTGTTGCGAGCGGTCGAGCTCGAGCTGCTGAACAAGGTCATCCCTGAGTACCGCGAGGCCGCTGCCAGGGGACAGGTAGAGCTGTCAACTTCTCCCTTCTACCACCCGATCCTGCCGCTGCTGTGCGACACCGACGTGTACCTGCAGAGCCATCCCGGTTCACGCCTGCCGCACCGGCGATTCGCCTATCCGGAAGACGCAGCCCTGCAGCTCTCGCGGGCCGTCGCCTGTCACGAACGGCTGTTTGGTCGCCGGCCGGATGGCCTCTGGCCGTCGGAAGGTTCGGTTTCCGATGCGATGGTGCCCTTGGTCGCCACAGCTGGTTTTCGATGGATGGCCACCGACGAGCTGATCCTGTCGCGCAGGCTGGGCGTCACGTTCTCACGCGACGCTCGTGGCAATGTGGAACAACCGGAGCGGCTCTATGCGCCTTACCGGGTCCAAGCCGGCGGCGCCAGCGTAGCCTGCATGTTCCGCGACCATGTTCTCTCTGATCTGATCGGGTTCACCTACGCGCGGTGGTCGGCTGAGGATGCGGCTGACGACTTTGTCGGCCGCCTGGCCGAGGCCGGCCGCCGTTACAGCGAGCGAAGCGGCGGGGAAGAAGCCCTCATTCCCATCATCCTCGACGGAGAGAACGCATGGGAGCATTTCGACGGCGGTGGCCGGCCCTTCCTCCGGGCCCTGTACCGGCGGCTCTCGAGTCACGCCCACCTACGAACCGTCACGATGGCCGAAGCCTCGGCCCGACCGCGTCATACGATCGAAGGCATCTTCCCGGGATCCTGGATCGACGCAGATTTCTACATCTGGATCGGTCACCCGGACGATCAGCGCGCCTGGGGCCAGATGGCCGAGGCTCGTCGCATTCTCGACGAGGCCATCGACTCACCCGGTCGCGACCGGGCCCTCGAGGAGCTGCTGATTGCCGAAGGCAGCGACTGGTGCTGGTGGTACGGCGACGACCACTCCTCGGCCCAGGATCGGGAATTTGACGAGCTATTCCGACGGCATCTTCGCCATGCCTACCGACTCCTCGACAAGCCGGTGCCTGACGAGCTGTTCGTCAGCAACATCTCAACCCGCAACACGACCGTCACCGACACGGCGCCAACCTCCGTTCTGACGCCGACTATTGACGGCGAAGAAACGAGCTACTTCGAGTGGCTGGGCGCCGGGATGCACGAAGTTCAGAGAGTCGCCGCAACCATGCACCAGGCGGACGGTCACGCATCCGTTCTAAGGTCCATCCGCTTTGGAGTCGGCCGGGGCCACCTCTGCATGAGGCTGGACGGGACGCGGCGCCTTCTTGACCTGCTGGGTGAGGGCTACGCGTTCACCGTGACATTCCTTGAGCCGGCTGGCATCCAGATTTCAGCCCGCCAGACATTCGGCCGCCTCGTCGGGCTTCTCTTACGCCGCGAGTCGAACGAGCGTAGGACTCCGACGTCCGTGGGCGAGATTCAGATCGCGGCAGGCACGCTCCTCGAGATCGCGGTTGAACTGGCCGCGCTGGGAGTCCATCCAGGAGGTCTCCTCGCATTCTTCGTGGGGGTTTCCCGGGACGGGGAGGTTGAAGTCGAACGGCATCCTGTTGATCGGCTGGTCGAGGTCGGGGTGCCCGGGCCGGGGACGTATGCAGGTCTATGGACCACCTAGTCCAGAGGTATTAGTTAACATAACATTCATTATCAGACCCACTCACTAAGGTACCAAGCCGAGCCCCAGAGCCCCGCCCCTAAGCCTCCTCCGGTCCAAGAACACAGCGCCGCGCAAGGACTTCGATCGCCATCATCACGACGGGCGCGCCAAGCACACGCCTAGCCCGAGCCCGGGATGCCTGGGAGATAAGAAGTCGGACGATACGTCGTACGGCCCGACCGTCGCTACTTGCCGCTCCGCAGGTCGCAGAGAATCACCTCGAGCGCGTCGATGACCTCTTCGCGTGTGGCACGGGTCTTCGCAAAGCTGATCTTCAGATTGAAGGCTTTGGTCGACGGTCGATAGGCGAACACGTAGTGCTTAGGCCGGCCCGCAGCCGGTTTGGCCACCGCCTGACGAAGTTGCTGGCGCGTCGTACCGCCCTGGCTCGCGATCTTCTCGACCAAGGCGATCATTTTGTCGACCTTCCCCTGCCTAACAATCTGTAATAACAATGACTTAGAGGAAATGTCGGCCAGCCGACAGAGAGTCCGGACCTCGTCGGGCATCTCCATCAAGGCCAGTGACTCGGTAATCGACGTTCGGGATTTCCCCAGCCGGTGCGCCAAGTCCTCGTGCGTGTATCCACACCGCTCCGCCAACCCTTGAAACGCCTCGGCCTCTTCAAACGGCGTGAGGTCCTTCCGCTGCAGATTCTCGATGAGGGCGAGCTCGATAATCTCCGTGTCATCTACGTCACGAACAATGACTGGGAGTTCGCGCAAGCCCGCCTGGACCGCGGCCTGGTATCGCCGTTCGCCGGCGACAATCTGAAAGCGGTCCTCACGCTGCCGCACGACAAGGGGCTCAATGATTCCCTGTTCGGCAATCGACGCAATCAGCTCCGACAGGTCGCCCATTACCTGGCGCGGCTGGTTGGGATTCGGATCGATCTCATCGATGGGGATCAGCCTGCCGATGGGCGTGCCCGCGGACGCCGCCAGGGCTTCGACGTAGTGCTCGTCGTGACGCATTGAAATGGAGCTCGGAAGCCCTCTTCTAGGCACGATCGATAACCTCCTCGCAGAGCCGGTAGTACTCGGTCGCGCCGGTCGAGCCGGGCGCAAACGTGAAAATCGATTCCTTGTAGGCCGGACTCTCCTCCAGCCTCACGCTCTTTGTGATGACGGTCTTAAAAACCTTGCCGCCGAAGACCTTCTTGATTTGCGTGCGAATGTCCCTCGCGAGCGCCGTCCGCTTGTCGTGCATCGTGATCACGACACCGAGAATACGCAGCTCCGGATTGGGCCGCGCCCTCACCTTCTCGATCGTCTCGAGGAGATCGTCGGTCCCCTCAAGCGCGAAGTACGATGACTGAATCGGGATGAGCAGATGGGTCGCCGCCACCAGGGCATTCACGGTCAGCAACCCCAGCGTCGGTGGGCAATCGATCACAATCTGTGGATACAACGCGCGGATGGGCTGCACCTTGTCCTTGAGCCGGAAGTGCGCGTCCATCTCCCCTACCAACTTCGCCTCGAGCTTGGCCAGAGCAATCCGGGACGGCGCGATCGACAGATTCTTCAGTGACGTGGGCACCACGACGTCGCTCAGCGCGATCGCCGGATCCACAATCGCGTCGTAGACGCTCTTCGACACACCCGACATTTCGAGAAACGACATCGTGCTGTTGGCCTGGGGATCGAGGTCGATGAGGAGGGTGCGCTTGCCCCGCAGGGCCAACGCCGCAGCCAGATTGATGGCCGTTGTGGTCTTCCCCACACCACCCTTCTGGTTCGCAATTGCAACAATCATCTATTGGCCGCCGGCTGACGGCCATTCTAGGGGTAGAGGCTTACACTGTCAATGCCGCTACATCTTGTATTTTCCGAGATCGTCCGGGTCGAGGCTATCAAGCCACTTGTGCAGGCGCTCGGAATCGGCTTTTTCTGGGGCGAAGTCCACCGTCTTCGCGTTGTCGATCACCGCGTCCTCCACAAAAATAGGCGCCCGCGCGCGGAGCGCAAGAGCGATCGCATCACTTGGCCGAGCGTCAATCACCACAGTGTCGCCGCCAAGGGAAAGATAGATGCGCGCGTAGAAGGTGTTCTCTTGCAGGTCGCACACCACGATCTTCTGCACGGAACCTTTGAGGTCCTGGATGACGTTGCGAAGCAGATCGTGGGTCATCGGACGCGGCGTCGGGACGTTTTCAATCTGGAGCGCGATGGCGTTGGCCTCGAAGATCCCGACCCAGATCGGCAGCACCCGTTGCCCCTCCTTGTCGCGGAGGATGACAATCGGCATGTTCGTGATCGGATCGACCATCAATCCCTTGATGGTCATTTCAATCTGCATGACGGCCACCTCGTTCCTGCGTTGATCGCGGCTGCCCCCACACGCTGTGCGGCCCCGCACGCTCTACGCATACTGTCACAGTGCGGCCCATCCATGCGAGGGGCCCCGGCAGGTTGACTACGATGTTCGTACTGGTGCGCCCCGACAGTTCGGTGTCGTGACGCCGGCTGGCGGCGTCAATCAGCACGTCGACGTCCTGCCCTACGAGCCGGGTGTTGAGAGAGGTCTGAATTTCTCGCTGCAGGCTTTGCAGGGCGACGATCCGCCTGGTCTTGTCGTCCTCCGGCACGTCGTCCGCCATGCGCTGGGCGGCCAACGTATTCGGACGGGGCGAATATTTGAACGAGAACATGCTCTGATACCCCACCGCGGCGGTCAACGACAGTGTCTCCTCGAAGTCCGCCTCCGTCTCTCCCGGAAAGCCAACGATCATATCGGTCGACAGCGCCACCTCCGGCAGCGTCCCACGGATTCGGGTCACAAGCTCGAGGTAGCTGGCGCGCGTGTAGCGCCGGCGCATCGCTTCCAGCACGCGCGTCGAGCCTGATTGGACCGGGAGGTGCAGATGGCGACAAATCTTGGGTAATCGCACCATCGCATCGAGGAAAGCCGGGGTGACGTACCGCGGATGCGGGCTTGCGAACCGGATGCGCCGAACGCCCTCCACCGCGTGCACGGCTTCGAGCAGGCCGATGAAGTCGCAGGAAGGATCATCAGGCGCCGCGTAGTGGTTGACGATCTGGCCCAGGAGCTGAACCTCGTGCCGGCCGCTCGAGACGACATCGCGGACCTCGGCGAGAATGTCCGCCTTGGGACGCATCCGCTCGTGGCCTCGGGTGTACGGCACAACACAGAAGCTGCAGAACTCGTTGCACCCTTCGATGATGGTGACGTACGCCTTGGCCGGATCACTGCGGCGCGTCACACCCAACGGAAACGTGACGTCGTCGTACGGATTCAAGTCGATTGGCCGATCGCGCCTGCTCTCCTTTTCCGCTGCCTGCTTGATGAGGAACGGAAGGCGCCGAACGGCCTGCGTACCAACCACGACATCCACCACGCCAGACGAACGCTTAAAGATCGCCTCGCCTTCCTGCTGCGCCACACAGCCCGTCACCGCAACAATGGGGTCGTGTCCCTGTTCGGCGGCGAGCTGGCGCAGCTCGCCGAGACGCGTATAGAGCTTGTCCTCCGCGTGTTCGCGGACGCTGCAGGTATTGATGACCACGACATCGGCGTCGGTCGCGTCCTCGGCGGGTTCAAATCCAGCCTGTTCGAGGAGCCCGGCCATCCGCTCTGAGTCGTGGACGTTCATCTGACAACCAAACGTTTCGATTAGGTACTTACGGGCCAACGTTTTCCTCGTCGTGTTTCGCTTTCGCCTTTCGGCATGTCTTCGCCTTTCGCCCCCGCATCTTCTTGACGAAGTGGAACGCGTCCACTCTTTCGGCGCACGTCCTCGCCGCGCTCGGCCAGCATCTCCCGGGCCGCGCTTCGCACGCTCTCCGAGACGGCTTCGCCGCCCAGCATGCGCGCCAGCTCTTCGACGCGACCCGGGTTGTCCAGTCGGCTCACGGTCGTGTAGGTTCGCTCCGACTCGATCCGCTTGTCGATGCGAATGTGTCGATCGGCGTACGCGGCAATCTGCGGCAGATGGGTAATACACAACACCTGAAACGCGGAGCCGAGCGTGCGCAGCTTGCGGCCGACAACATCGGCTACCCTTCCTCCGATGCCGGCGTCCACTTCGTCGAAGATGAGTCCAGGCGACTGACTCAGCCGTTCGCCACCGACCTCAACGAGCCTCGTGCTGAATGTGAGGGTCTTGATTGCGAGCATGATGCGCGAAAGCTCTCCTCCGGACACAACACGCGCGAGCGGTCGAAGGTCTTCGCCGGGGTTGGGCGAGACGAAGAACTCTGCGGCGTCAAATCCCCTCGACGTCCAACCGGCGTCGGGAACGTCGTCGGCAAACCGCACGTCGAACCGGGTCTGCTCCATTGCGAGCTCGCCCAGCAGACGCTCGAGTTGATTGGCAAATCCCGTCGCCACCCGGCGCCGCGCCTTCGACAGCGCGCCCGCCGCCTCCACGTACGCAGCGCGGGCCGCCGTCCACTGCGTTTCCCGTTCGCGAATGCGGTCCTCGCTGCGGCGGAGATCGTGCTGCTCGAGCCTCAGTGCCTCCCGCCTGGCCAGGACGTCACGCAGAGACGGACCATACTTCCGTTTCAAACGCTCAAGGAGAGCCAGCCGCTCCTCGACCTGCTGGAGCTGTGCCGGCGAGGCCTCGATCGCCTCCCTGTACTGTCGCAAGAATGCCGCGAGATCCTCGAGCTGTGCCTTGACGCCCTCGCGCGCCTCGAGGTACGGCTGGAACTTGGGGTCAAGCGTGGCGAGCTCCGCCACGTGGCGCCAGACGGCGCCCAGCCTGGCCAGGATCGCATCGTCGCTTTCGTAGAGTGAGGCGTAGCTCTCGGTGCACAATCGCTCGACGCGCTCGGCACTCATCAGCACCCGACGCAATGCCGCCAGCTCCTCGTCCTCGTCACCGTCTGGTTTCAAGGCGGCACGTTCCAGCTCGCCGAGCTGGAACGTCAGCAGATCCTGGCGCGCCTCGCGCTCTGAAACGGTGCGGCGCGCCTCGGCAAGACCCGCCTCCGCAGCCCGCATGGAATCAAATGCCGCAGACACAGGCGCAACAAGAGGCTCGAGGTCGCCGAACTCGTCGAGCACTCGAAGATGCGTCGACGGATCCCGCAGGGTCTGATGCTCGTGCTGGCCGTGTATTTCGATCAGGCGCACCGACAGTTCCTTGAGCGCCCCGGCCGACGCCAGCGCCCCGTTGATGAACGCGCGGCTCCGTCCCTCCGACGTCACCTCGCGACGTACGAGGAATTCCTCTCCCCCGCATTCGAAGATTGCTTCGACGCTGGCCGTATCAGCACCTGTTCGAACGAGATCTGCCGAAGCCCGACCGCCAGCCAGCAGGCCGACGGCTTCGACGAGAATCGACTTGCCGGCTCCCGTCTCGCCCGTCAGTACATTCAATCCGGCGTCAAGCTCGACCTCGACCGACTCGATGACGGCCAGGCGGTTGATACGGAGAAAGCGGAGCATGTGCAGGTTGGCTGAGAAACGAGAAGTTCAATCCTAACATAGGTTTGACAGCTATTTTCCGCCATGATACAGTCTGCCAATCGCGCTGTCCCAGCGGCGCACAACGATGTTGCGGAGGGCCGTTTGTGCACGCGCGGATGCTCTTTCCTTGCGCTGCTTTTGCAGGCACAGGAGAGCGGGTTACCCCTGGGACCGACTGCTGGGATTGGAATTCTCGAGCGGATAGCCAGTTCCGATCCGATTAACAAGTTAGTCCTGCTATGTCTCGGACTGCTCTCGATCGTGTCTTGGGCCATCATCCTTCACAAGCTCTGGGCATTTCAGCAGTCGCGGCGTCAGTCGGCAAAGTTTCTCGAGATCTTCCGTCGCAGTAGCAAGTTCTCCGAGGTGCAGGCGGCCTGCGACTCGCTCAGCGCCAGCCCGCTCGTCGGCCTTTTTCAGTCCGCGTATGCCGAGCTGACCGCTCAGCTTCGCCAAAACCCAGGGGCGGACGCTGGAGCCGCCAATCCACGGCCGCCCGCCGGACGTCCAACCCTCAAGAGTCTTGCCGCTCTCGATCGTGCGCTGATGCGCGCCTCGGTCGTCGAAATGAACAAATTGGAGCGGCGCGTTTCTTTCCTCGCCACCACGGCTAGCATCGCGCCGTTTGTGGGGTTGTTTGGTACTGTGTGGGGGATCATGACGGCGTTTCTTGGTATCAGTCAGACCGGCTCTACCAACCTCGGTGTGGTGGCGCCGGGTATCGCCCAGGCGCTCGTCGCGACGGCATTTGGCCTGGGGGCGGCGATTCCGGCCGTGCTCTTCTACAACTCGCTGACGCAGAGCGTGAAGCTCTTCGGGTCTGAAATGGACGACTTCTCGATGGAGTTCCTGAACATCGCAGAGCGGAACTTCACCTAGGCGGGCCCCACAGGTTCACGCATTTCGTGACTTTATGAAGATACAGCAAGCTGACGAAGCCGCTTCGGGGCGCTCTCGGCGCGGTCGCCGCGTCGCGACATCCCTTTCCGAGATCAACGTCGTCCCCCTCGTAGACGTGATGCTGGTGCTGCTGATCATCTTCATGATCACCGCTCCGATGATTCAGCGAGGCGTCGACGTGAGGCTCCCGGTGGCGCGGCGCGCTGAACGAATCAGTGGCGAGCGCGTCTTCGTGACGGTGCCGTTGACGTATCGCCGGAATCACCTCGTATATTTCGGTGACGAAGCCCTTCGGCTTGACATCCTGCAGGAGCGCGTCCGTCAGAAGATGGAGGGCCTGACCGAGAAGCAGGTCTATCTCCGCGGCGACGGCGGCGTGCAGTTGCAGGAACTCATGGAGGTCTTCGACCGGCTGAAAGACGCCGGGGTGAGTACCATTGGCATCATCGAGCGGGCGCCGGGAGAGCAATAAGTGGACGTGAGCGAGGTCCTGCGCAGTCGCACAGACGAGCCCGGCGGACTCCAGGGCATGGTCGCCGTATCGATCCTTGTCCACGGGCTGTTGCTCGCTGTCGTCCTGTTCGCCCCACAACGTTGGTTCACGCGGGAGCCCGAGGCGCCACGGACGGTGATGACCATCACGCTCGAAGGCGGTGGCGAAGGCCCCCGAAACGGTGGCCTGACGCCGATCGGCGGTAGGCCCGTGCAGGTCCAGGCGCCGCCAGAGCCACCGAAGCGATCCGAGCCGGTCCAGCGCCCGGCGGCGAGCACGGTGGAAATGCCGCTTCCCAGTCCCCCGCCCAAGGCGAAGACCACTACTCCGCCGCCGGCGCCTGTCACCCAAGCTCCCAGCGAAGCGCGCGGCGAGACCCCGACCAAGGGAGAAGAGCCGGTCGCCGGTAGCGCACCCGCCGTGACGAGCGCACGCGGGCAAGGCTTCGGTCTCTCGAGTGGCGGAGGACCGGGTTCAGGGTCCGCGCTGGACGTCACCGACTTCTGTTGTCCCGACTATCTGACGGTGATGATTGAGCGCATCAAAGCGAACTGGAACCAGCGTCAGGGCGTGGCCGGCCAGGCCATGGTGAAGTTCACGATTCAGCGTGATGGCCAGATCCGGAGTGGCGACGTCGAACTCGAAACCTCGAGCGGCTACACGACGCTCGACCAGGCGGCGCAGCGCGCCATTCTCTTCACGAGGCAGTTGCCGCCGCTCCCGGCGGCGTTTCCAAACCAGACATTGACCGTTCACCTCAACTTCCAATATCAACAATGACACGCACCTGTCGTCTGGTATCGCTCGTCGCTTTCGTCGTCGCTGTCGACCTCATTACGCTCGCCGCGGGTCCGAGTCAGCAGCCACCGACGCCTGCACCACAGCAGCCAACCGACATCACGACGACACTGACCGGGGCAGGGGGTGCCCCGCAAATCGCCGTCGCGGTGTTCGTTCCGTTGGCGCGAGACGAGACGACAGTGACGGTCGCCAGAACGATCAGCCAGGTGCTGTTTGACGACCTCACGTTCGAGCGCGAGTTCGCCTTGATCCCTCGCGATACCTATTCCTCGATCCCAGCGGCCACATCCTTTGACGATGTGCCCTTCGACCGGTGGCGCGAGCTGAATATCGATGGCCTGATCATCGGCACGGTGCAGGTGACCGACAACGTCCTCACCCTCGAGGTGCGCCTGCTCAACGTTCGAACGCAACAGCAGGCATTCGGCCGTCGGTACACAGGTTCGCCGGCCGACCCACGGGTGTACGCGCACACGGTATCTGATGAGTTGCACCAGCAGCAGCGAGCGCTCCGCGGCGTCGCCCGTACGAAACTGACGTTTGTCTCCGATCGCGACGGGGATCGACTGGCGGGCATCGAGGACCGAGGAGTCAAGGAGGTCTATTTCTCCGACTATGACGGCGAGAACCAGCGGCGGCTGACGGTGGGCCGGACGCTCAACATCACGCCGGTCTGGTCGCCGGACGGCCGCTCAATCGCCTACACGTCCTACCGCCGCGGAGTGCCGAACATCTTCATATCGAACATCTATCAAGGGACGCTTGAGGAGCTGACCAAGGGCAACGGCAACAACTACTTGCCCTCATGGTCGCCCGACGGCAGGCGCGTGTGCTTTACGTCGAGCCGCGACGGCAATCCCGAACTCTACGTCGCCAACCGCGACGGCAGTAACGTCGTGCGGCTGACCAACCATCCCGCGATCGACGGATCCCCGACCTGGTCGCCTTCAGGGACGCAGATTGCGTTCACGTCGGACCGCTCCGGCTCGCCACAAATCTACGTAGTCGACGCCGACGGTCTCGGACTTCAGAAGATCACGTCGGAGTCCTATGCCGATCGGCCCACGTGGTCTCCGCCTCCGTACAACGAAATCGCCTATACCGCGAGGGCCGGGAGAACACTTGATCTCAAAGTCATCAACATGGCGACGCGAGAAATCCGGCAGCTGACTTTCGGTGAAGGAGACAACGAAAGCCCGGCGTGGGCGCCCAACGGGCGGCATCTCGCCTTCGTATCGACCCGCGCGGGTCGAAAACAGATCTTCACGGTGGCCGGCGACGGAAAAAATGTCAGGCAGATTACCAGGAGCGGGAACAATTCCTATCCCGATTGGTCCAAATAAATGTCCAAATCCCACACGTTGGCGGCGCGTCTATTACTGACTACTCTGACGGCAGCGACAGCGGCATGCGCCTCCCGGGCCCCGGTCGGGGTACGGGATGCTGCGTCCCAGGCGCCGCCTTCGAGGGCAGCTACCGCAGCCCCTCGAACGGCGCCGTCCGTGCCCGCTGCTCCACCCGCGCCGCCCGCTCTGGTCAGCGAGCCAGTGGCCGTACCCATAAGGGAGGAGGTCGTCGCGGTTTCATCGCTCGACGACCTCAATCGCACCTCGCCGCTGCAGCCGGTGTTTTTCGGCCTCGACAGCAGCGACCTTGACGCGGCCGCGCAGGCTGCGCTCAACCAGAACGCCGCGGTCCTGAAAAAACACGCGGGTTGGGCCGTCACGATTGAGGGCCATTGCGACGAACGTGGCACGGCCGAGTACAATCTTCCTCTTGGCGAGCGCCGGGCCGTCGCCGCTCGCGGGTACCTCATCTCGCTCGGCGTTCCGGCTGGCCAGATCCGTATCGTGAGTTACGGCAAGGAGTTCCCGTTCGACCCTGGTCACAATGAAGCCGCGTGGTCAAAGAATCGGCGCGCGCACTTCGTCATCACCGCACAGTGAGACAGCCATGAGCAGCAGCATTTGCCCCTTGTCAAGAACCACGTTCATCGCAATCGTCGCTGCAGCAACGATCGTGCTCACGCTCGCTCGGCCGACATCGGCCGCAGCGGACAAAGAACAGCAACAGATGATGGCCGACATCCGGATGCTCCAGGAGCAGGCACAACTCCTGCAGAATCTGCTCCGCTCCGTGACCGATGCCATCAAAGCGTTGAACGCGAAGATCGACGACCAGACCGGCGCGGAGCGCAAGGCGTTTGCCGACTCGAAGCTGACCATCGACAACCTGACGAGCGATGTGCGCGTTATTCGTGAAAAGCTCGACGACAACAACGTGCGCATCTCTTCCCTGACACAGGAGGTCGAGGCGATGCGCCAGTCGGTCCAGCAGGCACCACTCTCGCGCCTTTCCCCGGCGGGGGCATCCGATGCTGCCGCCCCGAAGCCCGGCGCCACCCCCGCAGGAGCTCCAACAGTCCCCGCCGGTACGTCGCCCGCCCGGCTCTGGGACCTCGCGATGGCCGACTACTCGGCCACGCAGTGGAGCCTCGCGATTCAGGGATTCGAGTCCTACATTCGGACGTTCCCCACGTACGACAAGGCCGACGATGCGCAGGTCTACATCGGGCACAGCTATCTGAGCGACGGCAAGAACGACAAAGCGGTCGAAGCGTACGACAAGGCTATTCGCAACTATCCGAACGGCGATGCCCTGCCGGACGCGTACTTCCGGAAGGGCGTGGCGCTCAACAATCTCAGGCAGGTCGACGAGGCACGTGTGGCATGGGAGTTCTTAATCACGACCTACCCAACGAGCGATGCAGCACTGCTGGCCAAGCAGAAGATCGATCAGCTGAAGAAACCCTGAGAAGGCCAAAACTTAAGAGTTAGAACTCAAAAGGACGATGTACAATGCCCCGCTCCGTCCACTTTTGAGTTTTTCCCTTTAACTTTCCCCTTCCCGAAGGGCCCCTATGGGTAGCGTCAATAAGGTCATCCTCGTCGGCAACCTCGGACGCGACGCCGAGCTCCGCTACACGCCTGGCGGCGCGGCGGTCGCCACGATCAACATGGCCACGACCGAGGTCTGGAACGACAAAGGCGGCCAGCGGCAGGAGAAGACCGAGTGGCACCGCGTGGTGTTGTGGGGCAAGACAGCCGAGTCGCTCGCGGAATACCTGACGAAGGGCAAGCAGATCTACGTCGAGGGTCGCCTGCAGACCCGTCAGTGGGACGACAAGGACGGCAACAAGCGCTATACCACCGAGATTCGTGGCGACCGGATCGTCCTGCTCGGAGGTGGCGGCGGCCGTGGCGCTCCGATCTCGGATCGTGGTGAGGGCGCTGGCATGGCCGTAGCGGCTTCAGCCGAATCCTCCGAGCCTCTGACCGACGACGACATCCCGTTCTAGCTTTTCGCGGCCCGTCCGTACCGATCTTCGAGCCGCACGACGTCGTGAAGTTCCGGCGTGGAGGCCTCGAAGATGTCGCTGTCCTCGATGGCGGTCATCCGGTGGATGGTCTTTGGCGTGATGTGGAAGCACTCGCCTGGCTTCATCTGACGCTTCGTCAGCTCGGCGCCTTCCTGCACCTCGAACAACAGCAGACCGGTGTGCAGATAGATCGTCTCGTCCTTCTGATTGTGGTACTGGAGGCTGAGAGCGTGGCCGGCATTGACGTGAATCAGCTTTCCCACGTAGCGGTCGGTCTTCGCCCAGTGGATCTCGTAGCCCCAGGGCTTCTCAACGCGCGTGACATTTCCTCCCAACGGAAGCCTCCACGGTTCGGCTGAAGCCGAACGTCACATCGGAAACCGGTACCTGAATGCTACTTCAGACTGAGCCGGCCGAAGGCGGCCGTTAGCTCCGCCTCGATTTCGCCCGCAGTGGGCAGCCGCAGGACGCGGCGCGCCAACGCACGCAGTTCGTCCGAGCGCACCTCCGCGAGTACCTGCCTGGCCATCGGAATCGCGCCCGGCGTCATGCTGAATTCCCTCAGGCCGAGCCCGACGAGCAACGTCAGCAGGGCCGGATCCGAGGCCATCTCGCCGCAAAGCGACACCGGAATCCGGTGCCGCGCCGCCGCCCGGCGCACCATCACGATCACGCGCAGGATTGCCGGATGGAGGGGCGCGTACAGGCTCGAGACACGCTCGTCGGCCCGATCGACCGCGAGGCAGTACTGGATGAGGTCGTTCGTGCCAATGGCAAAGAAATCGACCTCGCGAGCGAGGAAGTCGGCGGTGTAGGCGGCCGCCGGAATCTCAATGACGACGCCGATCGGCACGCGCGGGACCACTTCGCCCCGCCCCGCGAGCTCGGCAGCGGCGGCGCCGACCATACGCCTGGCCTCGCGCAGCTCGTCCACACCCGACACGAACGGAAACACGATGCGAAGCCGCCCGTGCCTGGCAGCCCTCAACAGCGCCCGAAGTTGAGTCTGAAAAATCGCTGGGCGGGTGAGGCTCAGCCGCAACCCACGCAAGCCCTGGCGACTCCCGCGGCCTTCGTCCACCATCCATCCGCCGCCGAGTCGACCTCGCGCGATCCGCGACGCCAGCTGGTCTTCGTCGACATCGAACGTGCGGATGGTCACCGGACCTGGCGCCATCCCTTCCAGCATGCGGCGATAGACTCCGTACTGCTCGTCTTCGTCGACAATGGGCGCGCTGCCACTCGTCAGCAAGAATTCGGATCTATACAGGCCAATGCCCTCGGCGCCGGCGTACCGCGCGGCCGCAAGATCATCCGGGAATTCGATATTCGCGTCGAGGCGAATCCGTACGCCATCCGCGGTCGCCGCCGGTCGCCTGGCCGCATCGTCGGCCGCGACCGCGCCGACCGAGGCCCGATCCTCTCCCTCGCGCGCCGCACGGGCCAGCACGTCGTCGCTTGGGTCGATGATCACTTCTCCCGCCGTGCCATCCAGGACCACCAACTGCCCCGCCTGCACCAACTCGCTCGCGTTGTGCAGGCCGACGACGGCTGGCACTTCAAGGGAGCGCGCCAGAATGGCGGTGTGATACGTCCGACTGCCCGCGTCGGTCGCAAAGCCGCGCACCTTGGTCCAGTCAACCTGCGCCGCGAGCGACGGCGTCAGTTCGTCGGCGATGAGCACTGAGGACTCATCGAGCGCGCGGAGGAGGTCGCGCGGTGTCGCGACGCCATGTCGCAGGTTCATCTTCAGGCGCCCGACGAGGTCGGCCACATCCCCGGTGCGCTCGCGCAAGTACGGGTCGGCAACCTCGTCGAGCATGGCGCCGAATTCCTGAAACACCTGCTGAACGGCCCACTCGGCATTGACGCGCTGAACGCGGATGCTCTCGGCCGCCTTCGTCACAAGCATTGGGTCGTCGAGCATCAGCAGTTGGGCGTCGAAGAGCGACGCCATCTCCGGCCGGCGGCGGGCGACTTGTGCGCGGATGTCGAGAAGCTGCTCGCGCGAGCGCTCCCGACTCTTGGCAAGCCGCTCGAGCTCGCGTGGCACCCGGGCGACCGAGATCTGATACCGCAACGCCTGCGCGCGCTGAATAAGAATAACCGCGCGGCCTGAGACAACCCCAGGGGACACACCGACGCCGGTCAGGCGTTGCATGTGCCCTCCTCGAAGCCGGACGCCACGAGCTCCACAAGAGCGGATACAGCCGCGTCCTCGTCAGCACCGCTGGCGCTGACCGTGATGGTGGTGCCACGCGAGGCCGCCAGGAGCAGGATGCCCATGATGCTCTTCCCGTCCATCTCCCTGGCGTCGCGCGCGACGCGAATGCGGGACTCAAAACGGGTCGCCACGTGCACGAATCGCGCGGCCGCGCGTGCGTGCATCCCGAGCGAGTTCACGACGGTGACGGCGCGCGACACCATGTCAGGAGCTCTCTGTCGTTTTCTCGCCCCGTAAGAGATCCGACGCGAGCCAAATCGCGCTCCGGCCATCATCGCGCAGCTGACGCGCGACCGCCAGCAGATCCGCCGATTGGCGCAGGCCGGCCAGCTTGATGAGCATCGGCAGGTTGACCCCGGTAACCACCTCGAGGCGGCCTTTCTCCAGAAAGGTCATGCCGAGATTCGATGGCGTCCCCCCGAACATATCGGTCAACAACAGGACGCCTTCCTCTCCTCGCACGCGCTCGATGGCCTGCGCGATGTCCTCGCGCGCGTCGTTCACATCGTCATGCCACCCGATCGAGACCGCCGTGAACCGGGGCAACTCGCCGACGATCATCTCGGCGGCGTTCACCAACTCGGTCGCGAGCTGCCCGTGCGTGACAACGACGACTCCAATCATCGGGATGACGACTCCGCGTTACGCACGACCGACATCCCGATGCCTGACACGTGTGCGTGCCCCGGCCAGGCCGGCCAACGCCCGGCGCAGGCGCTCGGCAATCATCACCGAACGATGCCGGCCACCCGTGCAGCCGATGCCAATGGTCAAATAGCTCTTGCCCTCGGCGATATAGTGCGGCACGACGTACTTGAGGTAGTCCTCGAGCCGACCCATGAACTCGCGGGTCGAGGGGTCGCGGTCCATAAAGGCCGCAACCGCCCGGTCGCGACCGGTCCGCCGGCGCAGCGCCGGGACGAAATGCGGGTTGGGCAGACACCGGACGTCGAACATCAGATCGGCGTCGACCGGCACGCCGTGCTTGTACCCGAAGCTGAGCAGCGTGACGACGAGGCCGGCCCGGGTTCGCTCGCGAGAGAGCCCCATGAAGAACTGACGAAGCTCGTGCACGGTCATGTCCGAGGTGTCGATAATCTCGTCGGCCATCTCGCGGATCACATTGAGACGAGCGCGCTCATCGCGAATCCCTTCGCTCGCGGACCGATCCGGCGCGAGAGGGTGCGGCCTGCGCGTCTCGCTGAACCGCCTGACGAGCGTCGTATCGCTCGCCTCGAGGAAGATCAGGATCGGATTGAGCCGAGGCATCTTGCGCAGCTTGGTGAAGATTGTCGGGAACGAGGAGAGGAAGTTACCTTCGCGGACGTCAACCACGATGGCCACCTTCTCGATGTCCCCGCCGGCGCGAAGCGACAACTTCGCCAACGTCGGTATCAGCGTCGTCGGCAAATTGTCGACGCAGAAGTACCCGAGATCCTCAAGCGCGCGAATCGCCTGCGACTTGCCCGACCCGGACAAGCCGGTCAAGACGATGAACGGATGGCCACCCAACGATCGTCTGGTCTTTTCAATGCTCTCCCGAGCCCCCTCCCGCTCACTCGCACCCTGGCGCCCTCGGCGTTTCATCGCAGGCCCCCGGATTCGATTCCTTCGTCCTCTTCGTCTTCCTGAATTGCGGGCGCCGGCTCGCCGCCCCGGATCGCCAGCGCCACGCGGTCGGCAAACGCCTGCGCTGCGTGATGCCCTCGCAGTCGTAGGAGTTGATTCCGGGCGGCGACCTCCACCAAGATCGCGACGCTTCGGCCCGGCGCGACCGGCATCCGGACAAACGACACTTTCAGCCCCAGAATCTCGTAGAAGCTGTCATCCAGGCCAAGCCGATCGTACTCGCGACCCGGCTCCCACCGTTCGAGCTGCACCACCAGCTCGACGCGTTTTGACGAACGGATCGATGCGATACCGAACAGATCCTTCACGTTGATGACACCCAGGCCCCGCAGCTCCATATGGTGCCGCGTCAGCTCAGGACACGTGCCGACCAGGATCGTCTCGGACCGGCGGCGGATCTCGACCGTATCGTCAGCCACCAGCCGATGCCCTCGCACAATGAGATCCAAGGCGCACTCGCTCTTGCCGATGCCGCTTTCGCCCGTGATGAGCACGCCAAGGCCGAGAATGTCCATGAGGACGGCGTGCATCATGGTCCGTTCGGCGAGCGAGTCCTCGAGGATGGACGTCAGTTTCGATATGGCGCCGGGTGTTGGGACGGACGTCTTGAACACCGGCAGTCGAGCGCGATCGGCCTCGACGATAAGCTCGGTCGGCGGCGCAAACCCGCCGGTGATGATCACACACGGGAGGTCGTGGCCGAGCGCCACACGCAGCGCATGCACGCGCGCCGTCGGGACCAGACTCTCGAGGTAGCGAATCTCGCTCTCGCCAAAGATCAACACACGCCCGGGTTTGAGGTATTCGTCAAACCCTGCCAGGGCAAGCCCGGTCTTCTGAACGTGGGGGCTGGTGATAAGTCGGCTGAGGCCATCGGCGCCGGCCAGCAGCTCCATCGGCAGGCCGAACCCTTCGGGAAGGCTCCCAAGCAGCCCACCGACCGAAACACCGGAAAGGGGGGGCATAACAATCAGCAGTCGGCAGTCAGTAGAGCACCTTCCGCTGATTCGACGTGGCAATCTTGAGCTCTTCGCGATATTTCGCGATGGTGCGCCTCGCGAGCTGCAGCCCCTCGCGTCTGAGAATTTCGACTATGCGAGAGTCGCTCAGGGGCTTCCTCGGGTCTTCGTTTTCGATGATCTTCCTGATGCGCTGCTTGATCGTCACCGACGAGACGCTCTCGCCGAACTCGCTGCTGATGCCGCTGTGAAAGAAGTACTTCATCTCGAACACACCCTGCGGCGTGTGCATGTACTTATTCGTGACGACGCGACTGACGGTCGACTCGTGCATCCCAATGTCGTTGGCCACGTCGCGCAGCACGAGCGGCCGCAGATGCTCGATGCCCTGATCGAGAAAATCGCGCTGAAAGGCAATGATGCTGTTGGCGACTTTGTGGATGGTCTTCTGACGCTGCTCCACCGACTTGATCAGCCAGAGCGCCGAGCGGAACTTGTCCTTGACGTAGGCTCGCGTCTCGTCGCTGTTGCCCGCGTTCTTGTCGAGCAGGCGCCGGTACACGGGACTGATGCGCATCTGCGGCAGCCCATCATCGTTCAGGACGGCGACGTACTGGTCCTCGACCTTGACCACGTAGACGTCAGGAATGACGTACTGCGACTGCTTCGGGTTGTAACGACTACCTGGTTTCGGATCCAGATTCCGGATGATCTCGATGTGCTCCTTCAGATCGTCGATCGTGAGCCCGAGTCTCTTGGCGATCTCCGGCACCTGATGATTCTGGAGTAAGCGCAGATGGTCGGCCACGATCTTCTCAGTCGGTGTGCCCTCCAGCCCGAGGTGGCGCAGCTGCAGCAGCAAGCACTCCTGCAGATCGCGGGCAGCGACGCCGACCGGGTCGAATCCCTGGACCAGCTTGAGCGTCCGCTCGACCTCCTCCACCGGCCACGACCCCATGGCCGCCAGTTCCTCGAACGACGCCACCAGATACCCGTCATCGTCGAGGTTGCCGATGATGGCCGAGCCAATCTCCCGTGTTCGGGGGTCGTTAGCCTGCATCGAGAGCTGCCACATCAGGTGATCAGCCAGCGAACTCGACGTCGATAGCGTGTTCTCGATTGGCGGCAGCTCTTTGATTTCCTGCGGCGCCCGCTGCCGATACCCGTCATCCAGGTAGTCGCCGAAGAAGTACTCGTAGTCCTGATCGTCCCAGGTGTCGGCCTTCGCGGCGTCGCTCTTGACTTCCGCCTTCTCAGGCGCCGCCGAGGTGTCGACCGGCTGCAGTTCTTCGGTCGGCACCTCCTCCAGCATCGGGTTCTCGACCATTTCCTGATTTAGCAGGTCCGACAGCTCGAGCGTCGACATCGGCAACAGTTTGATGGCCTGTTGCAGCGATGGCGTCAGAATCAGCTTCTGAACAAGCTTGGTGTGAAGTTTCTGCTGAATACCCATGAAGCCGTAGCGCCAGTTAACTTATTGTTCTGTCAGAACTTGACTGCCAGACATGCGGGCCAGATCCACGTTCGACGGTCCTGCGGCCCGCGTGCCCATGCAATTCTCACGCCTATCTTAGTCCAACCGGAACTCGGCCCCCAAATAAATCCTTCGAACCTCGGGATCGGCAGCAAGGCTGGCAGGCGTTCCACTCTTGAAAATCGCCCCATCGTGGACGATGTACGCACGGTCGGTGATGCGGAGCGTTTCACGGACATTGTGGTCGGTCACCAGGACGCCGATGCCCCGCTCCCTCAGGTGGAAGATGATCTGCTGGATGTCGGCGACGGCGATTGGATCGATGCCCGCAAAGGGTTCGTCGAGAAGGATGAACTTGGGCGACACTGCGAGCGCCCGTGTAATCTCCGCGCGGCGGCGCTCGCCACCCGACAACGTATGCGCCGGCGCCTGGGCCAGGGGCGTCAGGTTCAACTCGGCCAGCAGTTCGCCGAGCCGCACGCGGCGCGCGGCTGGACCCAGATCGGTCGTTTCGAGAATGGCCATGAGGTTCTGCTCGACTGTCAGGCCCCGGAAAATGGACGGCTCCTGCGGCAGATACCCAATACCCTTGCGGGCTCGAATGTACATGGGATCGTCGGTGACGTCATGGCCATCGAGCTCCACACGGCCCGAATCCGGTGCCGCCAGGCCCACCGTCAGGTAGAACGTCGTCGTCTTGCCGGCGCCGTTTGGCCCGAGCAGGCCGACAATCTCCCCAGAGGCGACCTCGAGGTTGACACCGCGCACCACCGTGCGACCGCCGTACGATTTCGTGAGATCCCGGGTCCGAAGCGTGGCCATCGATCAGGGACACTGCCCGCGGCCCTTGGTCTGCGTGCGGCTCTGTGGGCTGCCGTCGACCACCAAAGTGTCCGTGGCTTTGAGGTACGTCAGCGTCCTGCCTGTTGTCTCACGGCCACACGAATCGGCGATCGTCACGGGCTGGCCGGCCACGACGTACCGATCGTCGGCCGTTGTATGTGTCAGGCGGGTGCCGGTGATCTTCTGGTTCTGGTCACGAAGCGTGACAGCCTCGTACGCCTCGGCTCGTTCGAGCTCGTCACCCGAGGGCTTCAGATACAGCTCGATCCTGGACGCGGTCAGATCGCGATCCGTCGTGCTCATGTGCGCGTCGCCAGCATACGTCGCCCGACGCGCTGCATCCTCGTATGTGAACTCTCTGGCCGTCGCTGTCGAGCGCACGCGCG
The DNA here is from genome assembly GCA_049679965.1 of Vicinamibacterales bacterium. Classification (GTDB taxonomy): domain Bacteria; phylum Acidobacteriota; class Vicinamibacteria; order Vicinamibacterales; family CAVVIG01; genus 2-12-FULL-65-11. The sequence goes on along the minus strand of JBAUGX010000105.1, from coordinate 17,079 downwards.
TCTTTCTCCTGTCCTTGTCCACCTCATCGAGCACCGTCGCAGTCACCACTGACCCGCTCGCCACGAGGTCCCCGCTGCGGGAGTCGAGCACGATCGACGCCGCCTTGATCGACCGCTCGCCCTGCCACAGCTGTGCGCCGCCCGTGTAGGTCGCCGTCGAGACGGGCCCGACGTAGTCCAGCGCGCCCGCGGTCACGTTGACCGGCTCGTCCGGTCTGAACATCGACGGCAGGCGTGTGTCGCCGGGTGCGCCGGGCTGCCCACCTGTCTTCGTGGGACGCATGACACTTCTGACCGACCCGGCTGCGTTCAGGACCGGCCCGACCAACCCGACGTCGATTCTGGTCGCATCTATCGCAATCTGTTCGTTGACGACGCGCGGCGCGAGGGCGCCCGCTTCGGATCCGGTCAGCTCGAGACGGCCTTTGTCCAGGTCATAGCGGGCGCTCGCGGCCAACGCCGTCAGCGTGCCGTCGACGAATCGGACAGCGCGCGCGAATCTGGCTTCCTCGATCGCACCCATTCCCGGCCTGAGCATGACGTCGAGCGTGCCGGCGTTGGCGAGCCGATCCACGCCGTCGCCGCGCTCTCGATACTCAACGCCGCCGGCAAACCGGGCTCGCGTGAGCCCGCGATCCGGCTCGCCTTGCCCGTCCATGGTCGCCGAGCGAATTGTCCGCGCCGGCACCCCCGACTCTCCGGGCAACGTCAGCTGCACGGCGTCGCGCGCAGCGAGCGCGAGCGGCGTGGTCCCATCTGGGGCCAGTCCGATGTCGAGCGAGCCACCCGCGATTCGCCGGCCCGTCTGTCCGGAATCGGCGGCGAACTGAATGACACCATCGCCCGTAACGGCCGCGTGCTCGAGGGTCTGCCCGTCGGTCGCGTACTTCAAGTCCATATCGCGTCCCGTCAGCGCCTGCCATCCGCCGGGGTTGGCCTTGCCGGCCACGACTCTCGACTCGCCCCGCAGGCTCATTGCCTCAATCCGGCTGTCGTCGGCGCTGAGCACGACAACCGCTGACCGTGACTCGACCATCTGCCCCCCGCGCTGCAGCCTCGCGCCGCCCCCAAAATGCAGGGACCGCTCGCCCCGAGCGAATGTCGCCGCCCCAGAAGACACCTGGGTGCCGCCGGACCCGCTCTCGTCGGGAGCGACCGTGGCGATCACGTGGTCGAGAATCGCGAGCACATCGAGTTGGTGGTCGTAGGTCATGCCGACGCCGGATCCGGCCGTCCGGCCGCGCAAGAACTCGACCGGACCGTCCGCTCGAACGATGCCGTCGGCCTGCGTATAGGTGGCGTGTTCGGTTTTCACCACAACGCCATCGGAGGACACCAGCCGCACGTCTCGGTCCAGGGTGATCGTCGTGTCATCTTGACCGACCCGCCCCTCCTGGCCGGTGACCGTGAAGCGCCGATCGCCCCCGCGCGCCTCCGTGCGGATCGTGACACCCACCAGCCTGGTCGATCCGTCGGCGTAGCTCAACTGCTTGTCGTACTCGACGTGCACGTCCTCACGCGACAGCTTGAAGCGGGCGACCCGGCCGGTCCTGCTTTCGGCAACGGCCTCGGGATCGCTGCGAACCACTGGCGAGGCCGCCGGCGTCGGCGCGCGGCGCTTGAACGCCAGCACCACCACCACGGTGAACGCCACCGACGCCATCACGATGAGAAACCGGGCGACCCGCTGCCACCGCATACGAATCATCACATCGCAGACTGCAGATTTCAGATTTCAGATTTCCTAAGGTCGGAAAGCGTCAACTCGACGTAGGACTCTCCGTTGAACTGATTCTGCTCCAGCGAGAACGCCACGTCGAGGGCGCCGCGGTGCTCCGCCAGATAGCCCTGCCGTTCGGCGGCCCGCCAGGCAATGGCGCGAAAGATGCGGCCGTCCTGCTTCAGCGCCATCTTCAGGTGGCGCTCCTTGAGCATCCGGGGGCCGTCGACGATCTCCACGCGACGCGCCGCGAAGACCGGCCGCGGGTTCCCGGCGCCAAAGGGGGCCAGCGACGCCAACCCGGACACGACACCGCTCGTCACGCCACGAAACCCGAGGTCGTCGTCAATCATCAGCCGCGGCACCAAATCGTCTGGGCCCAGCGTCTCGTCGGCCACGTCGTTGACGGCGGCACGAAACTCCTTGAGGCGGCCCGCCTCAAGCGTCACGCCCGCTGCCCGTTTGTGGCCGCCAAATCGCATCAGCATCGGTGCGCACCGATCCAGCGCACCCAAGATGTCGAACCCGGCGATGCTGCGGCACGATCCGTGCGCCACGCCGTCTTCGACAGACAGGACAATCGCAGGCCGGTGAAATGCCTCCACGAGCTTGCTGGCGACAATGCCAATCACACCGCGGTGCCAGAGATCGCCGGCCACGACGAGCACGGATCTGGCCCCGATGTCCGGATCAGTTTGCACGATCTTCTTCGCGGCAGCGACGACCCCGGCTTCCTCCTCCCGTCGCCGGATGTTCTCGCCGTCGAGCTCCGTCGCCAGTGCTCGAGCTTCGTCGGCCGTCGTTTCGTCAGCGGCGAGCAGCAACCGAGTTGCGATGTCCGGCGTGCTCATCCGTCCGGCGGCGTTGACGCGGGGGGCGATCATGAAGGAGACGTGATAGCTGTCGATGGCCTTGCCCGTGAGGCCCGCCACGTCGAGGAGCGCCCGCAACCCGACCTTGTGCGGACCGCGAGTCAGCAGGTCCAAGCCCATCTTGGCAATCACGCGATTCTCGCCCACGAGCGGCACGACGTCGGCCAGCGTCCCGATGGCGGCAATCTTCACGAAGCCGGGCAGCCATCGTTCTCGCCCCGCCCGCTGGCCGAGCGCCTGCACCAGCTTGAGCGCGACGCCGACTCCCGCAAGGTTCTTGTCGGGATAACGGCAGTCGCGGCGTTTCGGGTTGATGACGGCCAGCGCAGCGGGCAACTCGGCGTCCGGCTCGTGATGATCGGTGATGATCAGATCCAGACCCAGCTCACTGGCGCGCCGAGCTGCCTCGTTCCCTCGAATCCCGCAGTCCACCGACACGACGAGCGCCACCCCTTCGGCGTGCAGCCGCTCGATCCCGGCTGGCTGGAGGCCGTAGCCGTCGCGCAGACGCTCGGGGATGAAGTGGACGACGTTGGCACCGAGCAGCTCAAGAGCGCGCCGAAGGATAACGGTCGATGTCACGCCGTCTACGTCGTAGTCGCCGTGGACGGCAATCCGTTCCTTCCGTGCAATGGCGCCCATGAGGCGGTCGACCGCGACCGGCATGTCGGCCAGGGCCATCGGATCGTGCAGATGGTCCATCGAAGGATTCAAGAACCGGAAGGCCGCCTCCGGATCATCGAGGCCCCGCTGGCACAGCAGCCGCGCAACAGGCGGCTCGATCTTCAGCGCCGCCGCCAGGGCGCCAGCCGCTGCCTGATCGGTGGGCTGGAATTCCCAGCGTGGAGGGATCATCGGGCTAGCTGCCCTCGTCCACGAAATCCACGCCGAGCCGCCCCATGGTCCTGAATTTCTCGTACCGGTGCGCGAGGCGCGTGGCCCCGTCCTCGGCGCTCACCTCAACCAGCACGCGGCTGAGTACGGCGTCGACCAGACGCGCCGCGGCGGCCGGATTCACGTGCGCGCCCCCCGTCGGCTCGGGAATGATCTCGTCGATGAGTCCGGCCTTCAGCAAGTCTGGCGCTGTCAGCTTGAGGGCTTCCGCCGCCTCGACCTTCTTCGACTGATCGCGCCAGAGAATCGCCGCGCATCCTTCGGGAGGGATGACGCTGTAGATCGAGAACTCCTGCATCAGCACACGGTCGCCGACGGCGATACCGAGGGCGCCGCCGCTGCCGCCCTCACCGCTGACGAGGACGATAATCGGCGTGTCGAGCAACATCATGTCTCGCAGATTGACGGCAATCGCTTCCGCGACGCCTCGCTCCTCGGACTCGATCCCCGGATAGGCCGCCGGCGTGTCGACAAACACCAGGATGGGACGCCGAAACTTCTCGGCCAGCCGCATGGCTCGCAGCGCCTTGCGGTAGCCCTCCGGCCGTGCGTACCCGAAGTTCCGGTAGATCTTGTCCTTCGTGTCCCCGCCCTTGACGTGACCGACCAGGAGCACCGGCTGGGTCTTGTAGTCGGCGAACCCGGTCATGATCGCGTGATCGTCGGCGAAACGGCGGTCGCCGTGGATCTCGATGAAGTTGGTGAACAGTTCCTGGATGAACTCGTGCAGGCCTGGGCGGCTCGGGTGCCGCGCGACGAGCACGCGCTGCCATGGGGTGAGCGAGCGGTAGAGATTCGCCCGAACCCCCTCGAGCCGGCGCTGCAGCGACTCGACTTCGCGATCGCGCGCGTCGGTACGTGGCAGCAGTTGCAGCGCCTCGATCTCCTTCAAAAGCGAGGCGATCGGATCTTCGAACTCCAATGTGTCTGGCGGCATGAACGTTATCTCAGGTGCACGGATCCCTGTCCCACCACCTGCTCGACCTCTGCAATCAGCGCCGGCGACGGGCGCACGCGGATCTGGGACGACACGTCCGCGTGGACCCGGAGATGCCTGGGCCCCGACGGTAGATCGATCTCAAACGATACGCGCCGGTCACCCCGATGCCTCGCGAAGATCTCGCCCAGCGCCTCGAAGAGGCCGCGTGCGGCCGGCATGCGGACCGAAATCGCCACCTCCTGCGCCAGCCGCTCACGCACGCTGTCGAGGGCCACGATTTCAGACGCGAGGATCTTCACCGACTCGTCGTCTCGCTCGAGCTTGCCGCGAACGAGCACGAGCGTGCCGGGTTCGATCAAGGCCGCGCTCCGCTGGTAGGTGTCGGGAAACGCGACCACCTCGACGCCGCCTTGCGCGTCCTCGAGCGTGAAGACCGCCATGCGGTCGCCCTTGCGCGTCTTGAGCTGCCGGCACACGGCGATGATGCCGCCGATGCTGGCGTCCGGCTCGATCGGTCTCCGCCCGCCAGGTCCCCACGCACCGCCCCGCGACCCATCGGAGCCATTGGCCTGCGCACCCTGCGCTGCCAACTCTGCCGACGACCGCGCGCCGAAATCCTTGAGCGCCGACGCGAAACGGTCCACGGGATGACCGCTCAAATACAGCCCGAGCGTCTCCTTCTCGTACGCCAGCTGCTCGGTCTCCGACCACGGCGCGGCTTCTGGCAGAGACCCGGCATGTGACCCGCCTCCGATCGCCGGTTCGTCAACTCCACCAAACAGCTGGGCCTGTCCTTCGCTCTTGTCGCGCTGCAGCCGCGCGCCGCGCTCGCAGGCCGAATCGACTGCAGCCAGCAGCCGCGGGCGAAGCACGGGGGGCGACAGCGCCCGATCGTGCGACAGGGAATCGAACGCCCCCGCCTTGATCAGACTCTCGAACACGCGCTTGTTGACCAGCCGCAGGTCGATATGTTCGCACAACGTGACAAACGACGTGATCCGCCCGAGCGTCCTGCGCACGTCGAGCATCGACTCGATCGCGCCCTCGCCGACATTCTTGATCGCCGTCAGCCCGAATCGGACGCCCCTGCCAGGCTCCACGACAAACCGCAGCTGACTCTCGTTGATATCCGGCGCCAGGACGGGGATGCCGCGCTCCCGGCAGTCGCCGAGATAGACGGCCAGCTTGTCGGTGTTCTGGGCCTCAATGGTCAACAGCGACGCGGCAAATTCCCACGGGTAGTTCGCCTTGAGGTACGCCGTCTGGTAGGCCAGAAGCGCATAGGCGGTCGAATGCGACTTGTTGAAGCCGTAGCCGGCGAAGTGTTCCATCAGCTCGAAGATGCGCGTGGCCTTCCGTTCGCCGATGCCGCGGCTCTTGGCGCCGCTGATGAACTTGTCGCGCATCGTGGCCATGACCTCGGGGTTCTTCTTCCCCATGGCCTTGCGCAGCACGTCCGCCTCGCCAAGCGAGAAGCCGGCGAGCACATTCGAAATGCGCATGACCTGTTCCTGGTACGCGATGACCCCGTACGTGTCCGAGAGAATCGGTTCGAGCTCGGCGACCTCGTACCTCACCTCGGTCTTTCCCTGCTTGCGGGCAATGAAATCGTCGACCATGCCGCTTCTGAGGGGACCCGGCCGGTACAGCGCGTTAAGCGCGATGAGATCGTCGATCCGCTGCGGCTTGGCCTTGCGCAGGATGTCGCGCATGCCGCTGCTCTCGAACTGAAAGATGCCGTAGGTCTGACCGTCCTGAAAGAGCTGATACGTCTTCGCATCGTCCAAGGGCAGCCGATCGATGTCGAGCTGCCAGCCCGTCGTCCGCGCGATTTCGCCGATGGCGTCGTTGATGAGCGTCAACGTGCTCAACCCGAGAAAGTCCATCTTCAGCAGCCCGATCCGCTCGATCTCCTTCATGGACCACTGCGTCGTGATCTCGTCTCGCGCCCCCTTGTAGAGGGGCGCGTACTCGGTGATCGCCTTCGGCGCAATGACCACGCCAGCCGCATGCACGGAGGCGTGCCGCGTCATCCCTTCGAGCCGCCTCGCCACGGCCAGCAACTCTTTGACCCTCGGGTCGCTCTGCTCGAGATCCCTGAGGGTCTGGCTCTCTTCGAGCGCCTTGTCCAACGTAATGTCCAGCGTCGCCGGAATCTGCTTGGCCACCTTGTCGACATCGGCAAAGGACATTTCGAGTACGCGCCCGACGTCCCGGACAACGGCTCTCGCTTTCATCGTGCCAAACGTGATGATCTGCGCGACGTTCTCGCGGCCGTACTTTCGGGTGACGTACTCGATAACCTCCCCACGGCGCCGCTCGCAAAAGTCGATGTCGATATCCGGCAGGGAGACACGCTCGGGGTTGAGGAACCGCTCGAAAATCAGCTCGAAATCGAGCGGGTCGACGTCGGTAATCCGCAGACAGTAGGCGACCAGGCTGCCCGCCGCCGATCCGCGGCCTGGGCCGACCGGAATGCCCTGTTCACGGGCATAGCGGATGAAGTCCCAGACGATGAGGAAGTACCCGGGATACTTCATCCGTTTGATCATCTCGATTTCATAGGAGAGTCGCCGCTCGTACTCGTCGACCGTGTGCCGCAGCGCCCCGGTCGAGGCGAGCTGCCTGAGCCGCCCCAGCCGGTCGCTGAATCCCTCGCGCACCACGTGCTCGAAATATCCGTCGAGGGTGTACGGCGCCGGCACATCGAAGTTCGGCAGGTGGTTCTCGCCCTTCGCCAGCTTCACATCGCATCGCTCGGCAATCCGTACGGTGTTGGCGAGCGCGTCAGGATGGTCCTTGAAGACGTCGGCCATCTGCGCCTGGGTCTTCAGAAAGAAGTTCCTGCTCTCGTACCGCATCCGCTTGGGATCGCTGAACGCCTTCCCCGTGCCGATGCACAACAGCACGTCGTGCGGGTGCGCGTCGGCCTCACGCACGTAGTGCACGTCGTTCGTGCACACCAGCGGCAGGTTCAGATCGCGCGCGATGCCGGGCAGCCCGCTGTTGACAATCCGCTGGTCTTCGATGCCGTGCCACTGCATCTCGAGGAAGAAGTTGCCAGGGCCGAGAATATCTCGATACGCCGCCGCGGCCTCGACGGCCTTTCGCTGCTGCTGATGCGACAGACCTTCCGCGACCTCGCCCTTCAAACAGCTGCTCAATCCGATGAGTCCCTTGGCATGCTGCGCCAGCAGGTCCTTGTCGATTCGCGGCTTGTAGTAGAAGCCCTCCATGTAGCCAGCCGACACCAGCTTGATCAGGTTGTGGTAGCCCTCGTCCGTCTCGGCGAGCAGGATGAGATGGTTGGCCGTCTCGCCGGGAGTGCCGCTCTTCGTATGGCGACTGGCCGGAGCCGTGTAGACCTCGCATCCGAGAATCGGGTTGATGCCCCGCTCGCGTGCGTGGTCGTGAAACGTCACCGACGAAAACAGGTTGCCGTGCTCGGTGACGGCGAGGGCCGGCATCTGCATCGCCACGGCCTCATCGAGCAGCTCGTCGATCCGGCACGCGCCATCGAGCAGCGAGAACTCGGTGTGAAGGTGAAGATGGACGAACTCAGCCATCAGCGACTTATTCCCACTCAATCGTCGAAGGCGGCTTGGAGCTGATGTCGTAGACGACCCGGTTGATGCCTCGGACTTCGTTGACAATCCGCGAGGAGATGCGGGCGAGCAGCTCGTGGGGCAGCCGCGCCCAGTCCGCGGTCATGCCGTCCCGGCTCTCGACGGCGCGAATGGCCGCTGTGTACTCGTAGGTCCGCTCGTCGCCCATGACCCCGACGCTCTGCACCGGCAGGAGCACGGCGAAGCTCTGCCAGAGCCGCGTGTACCAACCCGCCCGCCGGACCTCTTCCGCCACGATGGCGTCGGCGCGCCGCAGCAGCGCGAGCCGGTCCGGCGAGACCTCCCCGAGAATGCGGACGGCGAGGCCCGGCCCCGGGAACGGCTGCCGGACCACGAACTCTTCATCCAACCCGAGCTTGCGTCCGACCTCCCGAACCTCGTCCTTGAAGAGCTCGCGCAGCGGCTCCACCAGTTTCATCCGCATCCGATCGGGCAGGCCGCCGACGTTGTGGTGGCTCTTGATGAGGGCAGACTGCCCCACGATCGATACCGACTCGATCACGTCGGGGTACAGCGTGCCCTGCGCAAGGAAATCGACGTCGCCTAGCTTGGTCGCTTCGGCCTCGAATACGTCGATGAAAGTCGCTCCGATGATCTTGCGCTTCCGCTCTGGATCGGTGACGCCCTTGAGACGATCGAGAAACACGCTCGACGCGTCGACGAACACCAGCGGCAACTGCAACCGCTCGAAGCGCTTGCGGATCTGTGCCGCCTCGTCAAGCCGGAGTACGCCGTTGTCCACGAAAATGCAGGTCAGCTTCTCGCCCACCGCGCGATGAATGATGAGAGCCGCCACGGTCGAGTCGACGCCGCCGCTCAGCGCACACACGACACGCCCGCCGCCGACCTGCGCCCGAATCTTCGCCGTCGCCTCTTCGACAAACGAGGCCATCGTCCAGTCGCCCGTGCACCCGCACACCCCGTACGCGAAGTTTCGAAGGATCTCGAGGCCCCGTTCCGTGTGGGCCACCTCCGGATGAAACAGCAGCGCGTAGAGTCGGCGATCCGGCTGCGCCATCGCCGCGACCGGCGCGTTGGCGCTCGTCGCCAGCACGGAAAATCCCGCCGGCGCCGCGGCGACGAAATCGCCGTGGCTCGCCCACACCCGGATATCAGGCGGGACGTTGGCGAACAGGCCCGCGTCCAGCGACCCGCCCGGATGCGTCAGCCTCACCATCGCGTGGCCGAACTCGCGGTGCGGCGCCGGCGCGACCGCGCCTCCAAGCGTATGGGCCATCAGCTGCATGCCGTAGCAGATCCCGAGGACAGGACTGCCTAGATCGAACAGCGCGGGATCGCACTTGGGCGCCCCTGCGTCCGACACGCTCTTGGGTCCGCCCGAGAGAATCACGCCCGCCGGCCGGCGCGCGCGAATCTTCTCGGCCGGTGTGTCCGGCGGCCAGATCTCGGAGTACACCGACAGCTCCCTCAAGCGTCTGGCGATCAGTTGTGTGTACTGTGATCCGCAATCGAGAACGAGAATGGTTTGATGACTCACGAGGGCTTGGGAGGAATGTCGCTATTATAGCGATGTGAGCGCGGAGTGGATCACCAGATGTTGTAGTGCAGGTGCCCTGATCCTCGCGTCCTCGATCGTCATTGGTGCGCAATCCGGTCGATCAGCGAGCGATCGCGCGCCGCTCGCGTTGTTCCCGATTCAGACGGTCTGGACGATTGCGCTCGACCATCGGCTGAGTGTCCGAGCGGCCTTCGACTCCGGACATGCCTACTTCGCGACCGACGAAGGCCGCGTGAGCGCGTACGAGCTCGCGGGCGGTACTCTGATGTGGAACGTCGCCGTCCGCCCGCAGCATGAAATCGCGGCCGGTGACGGCCTGGTGTTCATCGCCGAACCCGATCGTTTGACCGCCCGCCGCGCGCTGGATGGCGGCCTCGCGTGGGAGACGCCGCTCACCGAGGCGCTCGCGTCTCCGCCCGTCTGGGGCAATAGCCGCCTCGCCGTCGCCACGGGCGATGGAGTGATCGCGCTGCTTCGTGCGAGCGACGGCCAGGTCCTCTGGCGTCGCGATCTTTCTTCACCAGCCCATTCGCGACTGGCACTCTGGGCAGACCGCGTGTACGTGACGACTGACGACGGACGTCTCGTCTCGCTCAAGGCCGACACCGGCGGAACCGCGTGGGAGCGCCATCTGGGCGGCATGGCCACGGACATCCTGGCGCTCGAGGCGCGCCTTTACGTCGGATCCACGGACAACTTTCTCTATTGCCTGAATACACGCGATGGCAGGGTTGAATGGCGCTGGCGGACCGGCGCCGACGTCATCGGCGTACCGGTCGTCGACGAGCGCAACGTGTACTTCGTTTCGCTCGACAACGTGCTGCGCGCCCTTTCCCGCGCCTCAGGCGTCCAGCAGTGGTTTCGACCGCTATCACTGCGTCCGGCCGCCGGACCCGTCAAGGCCGGCGCCACCCTTGTCGTGCCCGGTCTGGCGCCCACGCTTCCTGCCTACGACGCGAAGGACGGCGCTCCCACGGGAGGATTGGCGGCGGGCCGCGGCGACACGCCCGCACAGCTGCACGTCATCTCGAACGAAATCACAGATTTGCCGGGCGTGGTGATTGTGACGCACGGTGCTACGGGCATGACGGCCACGCTCGTGACGCGACAACGCTGAGCGCAGGGTGGTGACAGCGGATCCGATCAGGCTGGACGCTCGAACGGTCGGGCGACTCGAGGGCGAGACGCTGCCGTCCGACGCATGGCATGGCCCTTGTACAACGTTACGTAGACGCTGACCGCCGTGATCTCCACGTACGCGAAGATTAACTCACGGACCAACAGCGCGACCAGTTGCAGGGGAAATACCGCCAGGCCGACGAGTGGGACGAAGGCGATGAGTCCGAAGCCCGAGAGAGCCAGCGCCGAGACCAGCGTGGCCACAACGACTATCGTGATGACCACGGCAAAGACGCGCACAAGATCGCGGAATTCCGCGCGAATGAACCTGGCCACTGCACGGCTCCCTTGCCAGAGACCGACGCCATCAACTGCGATCGCGATCTGGAGTAGCAAGTACAAGAGGTTGACGATGGTGATCCAGGCAACGAGGACGCCGGCTGATGACGCCGCGATGAAGGTCCACCTGAGCACGAGGTACTCGCTGGTGGCAACGCGATACCCATAGATCACCAGCGCCAGATAGGCGCCCGCTGACACAACGTAGACGAACATCAGGGAAAGGCCGAGTGCCAGATATCGTCGAAATAGCCGCGTGCAGCCGATGGTAAAACGCTGCAGCGTGAATCGCCCCGCGCGCCCGAGCGTTTCGGCCCTCAGAGGCTCGCGCTCGATCGAGCCCGCCGCTTCGCCGGCCGCGAGAAGCACATCGACCGTCCCGCCCTTGATGAAGAACATCAGGACCGATCCGCCGACGAGCACCACGCCAAACGCGGTGACAAAGGCGGTGAGCGCCACCGGATCGGCCATCAGCGCGCCGGCAATCGCACTGAAGCGGTCGCGCAGGCTCCCCTGCAAGAGGTCCGTGAGGCTGCCTCCAAGCAGCCACGCCACCAGGATCGCCGCGCCGATGAGCTGGACCGCGAGCAGGGCCTTGAAGGTGGCCTCGGCAACGAACTGGATCGCGACGACCGGCCAGTTGGCCGCGGCGATGACCGCCCCGCGCCTGAGCAGGAGTCTGAGTTCCACCGGGAGATCGTCATTGTATGCTGTGTTCACGGTGAAGAAGTCATGCCGGGCCTAGGGCACATCGGTCGCACGGGGTTCGTCGCCGCCCTGTTGGTCGCTGCCTCGGGCCTGCTGCTCGAGCGCGCCCGTTTCGGGGCATCCGACGAGACGGCCTTTACGCGGGTTGCCGCTGAACTGCAGCAGCGATTCGACGCCAGCGGCGACGCCCTCGGGGCCATCGCCGCCCAGGTTGCGGCCGAGCGCGACGCCATCCGCGCGGCGCGCCCCAACAACGCGGACTCAACGCGTTTGTTCGACGTGGTCGACCGGGCGCTGCCACGCGAGCCCGTCCAGCGCACCGGCGTCACCGTCTACGACGCATCCGGCGCGCCGGTTGCCTGGGCGGGCCGTGTCTCCGATCTTCCAAGAGACCGTCTGGACGGACCGCCACGGCTCGTCGTCGTGCCTGCGCCGCGCGGTCCGCTGCTGCAGCGACTCGAGCCAATCGCGGACGGCGACCGCCGGCCGTCGACGCGCATCGCCACCATCGTCGTGGAACAGGCCCTCGGACCGGACCAGCCACCCTCCGGCGTCGGCGACCAGTTCGCCCTGTCCACCTCACTTGTTCCTGTGACGCTGCGCGTGAGGACCGGCGGGGCGCCGCAGCCGCAGACACCGTTCACTTACGTCGTGCTCTCGCGAAGCGGTGAGCCGATGGTCGACGCCGCCGCGTCGCAGACCGATCTCGCCGCTGCCCGCGCCCGGTGGCGACGCGGCACCTGGGGAGCGGTGCTCCTCGTTTTGGCCGTGACGCTGCTGCTCTCGATGGCACCGCTCGTCGAGGCGCGCCGCCAGGCCACCGACGCGCGCCGGGTACTCTCGGCGACCGGCGGGATCGTCCTGGCCTTGGTGGTCGCGCGCGTGCTGCTGTGGTTCGCGGCGGGGCCGCTGGTCGGCTCTCCACGCGTGCAGACGTCTCCGCTCGACCTGCTGTTGACGTCTCTGCTGGCCGCGGCCGTCGGGTGGCTTGCGATTGATCTCGCCGAGCGCCTCCGGCTTGCACGCCCGCGCCCTCGACTGCTCTTGCCGACGCCGCAGTCCTCCTCGCTCATCGGCTCGACGTATTTCGTCGTGGGCCTCATCGACACGGCCATCCTGTGGGGGTACGAGCGCATCCTTCAGATGACGGTTGCGCGCACGAGTCTCGATCCGCTGCACTTCTCGCTGCACCCGGCAAGCGCCGCCCGCCTGGGTATGGCCTTCGGACTGCTGCTGCTGCATGCGGTCGTCATCTGGGCCGCGGTCGCGTCGATCCGCCTTCCGACTCTCGCGTGGCGGATGCCGCGGGGCGTGACCCGCCGTGTGGCCGCGCTCGCGTGGATCTTGGGCGTGCTGGTCGGCGTGTCGGCCGTCGGCGCACTCGGCCCACCTATCGCACACGTGCCACCGGTGCCGCTGCTCATCGCGTTGGCGACAGCAGGCGCGTCGGCCGTGCTTATTGCCCGCGTCGGCGGGCGAGCGCGCCGCGGGTCGCAGGCCCTGCGCTTCGGCGCCGGATTCCTGGCCCTGCTCGTGCCGGCCGCTGCGATGTACCCATCGCTGCTCGCCTACACGATCCAGCGCAAGGAGGACCTCATCGCCCGCGAGTACGGACCGCAGGCGGCCAGCGCACGCGAAGACCTGCAGACGAGGCTGCGGGACGCCCTCGACCAGATCGATGGCCTGCCCATGCTGGACGACTACGTCGCCGGACCGTCGGATATCGACACGCCGCCGACCGACCGTGCCTTCGTCGTGTGGTCTCAGACCGACCTCCAGAAGTACCAGCTCACCTCCGCCGTTGAGCTCTACCGGGCCGATGGCCGACTGGTCAGCCGTTTCGCGCTCAATCTTCCGGACGCCGCCGCACGGTACTATCAGACGGCCTGCGTCGATTGGGAGCTGTCGGACGATATTTCGCCGTCTGGCGCCGGAGAGCGTCACGTCGTGCGCGCCAGTCGCGGCATTTGCGCAGGCAGCCGTCCCATCGGCGCCATCGTGGTGCGCGCGATGCTCGACTACCGCGCGCTTCCCTTCATCGCCCCGACGAGTCCCTACCTGGCATCGTTGCCGCCCGAGCGCCAGGCGCCGGCCGAGGGCGTCTACGGCCGCGACGTCGAGTTTGCCGTGTACGGCTGGAGCCGCGCACCGATCTATGTGTTCGGGACAAGCGTATGGCCGCTGCCAGACGCGATCTTCGAACGGATGACGGCGTCGCGCGCACCAGATTGGGCCACCGTCGATCGTGACGGCCAGGCCTTCCGTGTGCATTTCCTGAACGACCGCGGAGGGATCTACGCTCTTGGCTATCCCGTCATCACGTGGTTCGGCCACCTGGTCAACCTGGCCGAGCTCGTCATCCTGACCGGCGTCCTGTCCCTCGTCCTGATTGCCTCGGCAACGATCGTCAACGCCCTCACCTCGCGCACACCAGCCAGCGGACGCGCCCTGCTCAGAGAGATTCGATCGAGCTTCTATCGCAAGCTGTTTCTCGCGTTCGTCGCGGTCGCGGTCACGCCTGCCGTGATCCTGGCCGTGGTCACTCGCCAGTACTTCGCGACACAGTTTCAAAGCGGCGTCGAAGAGGCCGCTGCCAGGACCGCCACGGTCGCCCAGCGGCTCGTCGAGGACTACGCCACGCTGCAAGAGCGGGGGTCGGCGCCCAACGACACGCTCGACGACGAGATCATGGTGCTCGTCGGCCGCGCGATCCAGGGAGAGGTGAATCTGTTCGACCGCTCGCGCCTGCAGGCCACAAGCGAGCGCCACCTCTTCGCGTCGCGCCTGCTGTCGGTCCGCACGCCCGGTGACGTCTACCGCAAGATCCTGATCGACCGGCAGCCCACCTACGTCAGCGTCCAGGACCTGGGTGGCAGCTACCTGCTCGCGGCGGCGCCCGTCCGCGGACGGGATGGCATCGTCACCGTGCCGGTCCCGCTGCAGCAACCGGAAGTCGAGCGTCAGATCGACGAGTTGGATCGACGGGTGTGGTTCGCCTTCGTGCTCTTCAGCCTCATGGGCTCGGCGCTTGGCTACTGGATGGCCGAGCGGATTGCCGACCCGGTCAGCCGGTTGACGCGCGCGACACGACGGATTGCGCGGGGCGATCTCGACGCACGGGTGGCGAGCACCTCGTCGGACGAGTTACGGAGACTGGTCGAAGACTTCAACCAGATGGCCGCCGACCTGCAGCGACAGCGGGCGACCCTCGAACGCACCAAGCGGCTCGAGGCATGGGCCGACATGGCGCGGCAGGTCGCGCACGACATCAAGAATCCGTTGACGCCGATCCAGCTGTCGGCCGAGCACGCGCGCCGGGTCAATCTCGATCGGGGCAGTCCGCTTTCGCCGGTGCTCGACGAGTGCGTCGCCGCCATTCTCACGCAGGTCGCACTGCTGCGACAGATCTCCGCTGAATTCTCGAGCTTCGCGACCTCGCCGACGCCTCGGCCAGAGCCAACAGCCATTGCGGCGCTCGTCGACGAGGTGATCACGCCCTACCGCATGGGCCTATCCGGGCGCATCGCCATCGAGACGATCGCAGATGACGATCTGCCTCTCCTGCCGATCGATCGCACGCTTCTGGCGCGCGCGCTCACCAACGTGATCGAGAACGCCCTGCACGCGATGCCCGGCAAAGGAACGCTCACGATTGTCAGTCGGCAGTCGGCGGCCGGCGGTCAGCAGTCGGCCGACCACAGCTCCCAGCCCCCAGCCCCCGGCCTTCGCTCTTCGAGCTTCGGCCAGGCTCGCCAGAGCGCCGAAGGCGCGGAGGCGGCCAGCCCCCGCTCGGTCGTGATTGAGGTCACCGACACCGGCATCGGGATGGATCAGGAGTCGCTCGCGAAGATCTTCGAGCCCTATTTTTCGACCCGGGCCGCCGGCACGGGTCTCGGGCTGACCATTGCCAAGCGGAACGTGGATCTCAATGGCGGGACCATCACCGTGAGGAGCGAGCGCGGCGTCGGCACGACGGTCACCATCACCCTGCCCGCGTAGCGCCCCGGTCCGGCGGTTCCTCGTCTCTGATCTCCTCCTCCCCATGCGCCTCCTGGATCGCGCGGCCGCCACGATGTCGGAAACGCGTGATCGCCATGCCCAGGAAGGCGGACGACAGGTAGGAGTACGCGAGCACGACCAGCGAAATCTTCGGCTCTGTGGCGATGAGGACGATGCCGGCCGCGATGAGGACGACCACCGTGTGTGGTCGCCGGCTCTTGAGGTCGAAGGACTTGAAGCTTCGGAATCTGATCGTGCTCACCATCAACGCCGCCGGCCCCAGCACAAGGGCGAGCGCAGGCAGCGCGGCCCGGTAGTCCTGCAGGCCGGCCGGATACGCGAACACGGTCGAGGCGACAATGGCAGCGGCCGCCGGGCTCGGCATGCCGATGAAGTACCGCTTGTCGCCTTCCGCGTGGCTCTGGATGTTGAACCGCGCCAGTCGAACGGCCGCGGCCGTGACGAACAGGAACCCGGCCAGCCATCCGGGGCGGCCGAGCGAGGAGAGCCCCCAGGCAAACGCCAGGATCGCGGGCGCGATGCCAAACGAGATGACGTCAGCGAGCGAATCGAGCTCGACGCCAAACTCGCTGGTCGTACCGGTCATTCGCGCGATGCGGCCATCGAGCATGTCGAGAACGATGGCGAAGCCGATGAACGGCGCGGCCGTCTCGTACTCGCCGCGCATCGCGTAGACGACGCACGCGTAGCCGCAAAACATGTTGACGAGCGTGAAGAGGCTCGGCAGCAGATAGGCGCCGCGGTGGAGACGCTTGGGAGGCCTGCCGTCGGCGCGAGCGATGAACCGCAGACGCCCCTCGTCGCGAGGGAATTCAGCCATCGCCAGAGTGTAGCACCGCAATCACGGTCTCGCCGCCGCGCACGATGTCGCCCACCTGCACCCGCAGCGCAGTTGTTTCCGGCAGAAACACGTCCATGCGCGAGCCGAACTTCATGATGCCGAACCGATCGCCCGCCCGCACGTCGGCTCCGGGCCCGACGCGGCACACGACGCGCCGCGCGAGGATGCCGACGATCTGCCGCGCCACAATCGTTTGGCCGCCGTGATCGATCCAGACCTCGCTTCGCTCGTTGGCGGTGGCAGCGTCAGGACGGTACGCCGGCAGAAATCGCCCCCGCGTGAAGGTCACGCGCGTCACGCGCCCGGTGGCCGGTATCCGGTTCACGTGCACGTCCATCGGCGACAGGAAGATGCTGATCTGCTGCCACTCTCCGGGAGGGGCCGTGGGCTCGACCGAGGGACCGGCGACCATGACGCGTCCGTCCGCTGGCGACACCACCGTGTCAGGCCGATCGACTACCTGTCGTTCGGGATCCCGAAA
>JBAUGX010000104.1:0-8875 GCA_049679965.1 Vicinamibacterales bacterium | reverse complement strand
GCCGAAGGCGGACGGCGCCCCGCCGGCGCCGCTCAGGATCAGCGGCGCCTTCGGCCGCCGAATCGGCGTGGGGGCCGGCTCACCCTCGTGCACGACCGGCCGCAGCCACCAGAGATAGCGGACGATCTCCTCGTCCACACGCTCTTTCATGTCCTGGAAGAGCGCGAAGCTCTCTTTCTTGTACTCGACAAGCGGATCTCGCTGCCCGTAGCCGCGCAGCCCGATGCCCTCCCTCAGGTGATCGAGGCTGTAGAGGTGATCCTTCCACTGCGTATCGACGACCTGCAGCATGATGTCGCGCTCGACGCGATGCATCACGTCGGGCCCGACGAGCCGTTCCTTGTCCAGATAGGCGGTCTCGATCTGTTTCCACAGCAGATCGCGAATGTCGGCGGCGGTCCGGTCGCCGAAGTCGAGCGACGCCGTGTCCACGGCGAAGATGCGGCTCACCTCGAGCTTGAGCGCCTCGAGATCCCATTGCTCGAAGTCGGCCTTGGCAGGCGCATGGGTCTCGACGATCGAGTCCAGGATGTCCTCGGCCAGCATCATGACGTACTGATGGGCGTCGATGATGTCAGTTTCGTCGGCGCGAATCTTTCCTTCGAGAATCTCCCGGCGCAGCGCGTAGATGTGCTCGCGCTGCTTGTTCATCACATCGTCGTACTCGAGCAGATGCTTTCTCGCGCCGAAGTTCTGGGCCTCGACCTGCTTTTGCGCCCGCTCGATGGCACTCGTCACCATGCCGTGCTCGATCGGCACGCCCTCTTCCATGCCAAGGCGCTGCATCAGGCCCGAGATGCGGTCCGATCCGAAAATGCGCATCAGGTCGTCTTCGAGCGAGAGATAGAAGCGCGAGGCGCCGGGGTCGCCCTGCCGGCCGGCGCGGCCGCGCAGCTGATTGTCGATGCGCCGGGCCTCGTGCCGTTCGGTCGCCACGATATGGAGCCCGTCGAGCGCGACGACTTCGTCGTGCTCGGCGTCACACTGTTTCTTGAAGTGGTCAAAGATACGCTGGTATCCAGCCTTGGGCACACGATAGAACGCGTCGAGGTGATAGAAGTAGGCGTACTGCTCGTCCTCAACGAACCGTTCTTCGCCCTTGGGCAGCCGCTCGGCGATCTCCTCAGCCAGACACTGCTGCCGGGCCATGAACTCCGGATTCCCGCCAAGCAGAATGTCCGTGCCGCGGCCGGCCATGTTCGTCGCGATCGTCACCGAGCCCTTGCGACCGGCCTGCGCGACGAATTCAGCCTCCTGCGCATGGTACTTCGCGTTGAGTACGACGTGCTTGTCCGCGCCGCCGCCCGTCGTCGTGCCGCGCTTGAGGCCCCGCCTATCGAGCAGCGTGGAGAGCTTTTCCGACTTCTCGATCGACACAGTGCCGACCAGAACCGGGCGGCCCTTGGCGTGCTCGTCGACAATCTCGGCGACGATCGCCTCCCATTTCTCGCGTTCGGTACGGTAGACCAGATCCGGATTCTCGATGCGGCGAAGCGGCCTATTCGGCGGGATGACGATGACGTCGAGTTTGTAGATCTTGTTGAACTCGGCGGCCTCGGTGTCGGCCGTGCCGGTCATTCCCGCGAGCTTCTTGTACTTGCGGAAGTAGTTCTGGAAGGTGACCGTCGCCAGCGTCTGGTTCTCGCGCTCGATCTTCACTTCCGGATGCCGGCTGTTATGCTCTTTGGCCTCGACGGCCTGATGCAGACCGTCGCTCCACCGCCGACCGGGCATGAGCCGGCCGGTGAACTCGTCGACGATGACGACCTCGCCGTCCTTCACCATGTAGTCGACGTCGTATTTGAACAACGTGTGGGCGCGCAACGCCTGGTTGACGTGGTGGAGGATGGGCATGTTGTTCGGGTCGTAGAGCCCGCCCGCCACCAGATGCTTCGTAAGCAACTGCTCGGCGCGCGCCATGCCACTCTCCGTCAACGTCACGGTCTTGTGTTTTTCATCGACCAGATAGTCGCCGGTGGCCTCGAGCGCCTCGCGCTCCTCGGCCTTGGTGTCGCCGCGCGTCACCGCACCCGCCTTGAGCCGGGGGACAATGCGATCGACCTCGTAGTAGAGATCCGTCGATTGCTCCGCGGGACCGGAAATGATGAGCGGTGTGCGGGCTTCGTCGATCAGGATGCTGTCGACTTCGTCGACAATCGCGAACTGATGACCGCGCTGGACGTAGTGCGCGAGCTCGAACTTCATGTTGTCGCGCAGGTAGTCGAAGCCGAACTCGTTGTTGGTGCCGTAGGTGATGTCGGCCGCGTAGGCGGCCTGACGCTCGGCGTCGTTCAGCTCATGCTGGATCACGCCCACCGTCATGCCAAGGAAACGGTAGATGCGGCCCATCCACTCCGAGTCGCGTCGGGCCAGGTAGTCGTTTACCGTGACAACGTGGACGCCCTTGCCCTCGAGCGCATTCAGGTACGCAGGGAGCGTCGCCACCAGCGTCTTGCCCTCGCCGGTTTTCATCTCCGCGATTCGACCCCGGTGGAGCACAGCGCCGCCGATGAGTTGCACGTCGAAGTGCCGCATATTGAGCGTGCGCCGGCCGGCCTCTCGAACGACGGCAAAGGCTTCGACGAGCAGATCGTCGATGCTCTGCCCGCCCTTCAAGCGCTCGCGGAATTCGACGGTCTTGGCTTTGAGCTGTTCGTCCGACAGGACCTGCAGGGCCGGCTCGAGGGCGCCCACGTCCCCGACGATCGGACGCAGACGTTTCAGTTCCCGCTCGTTTTGTGTGCCGAAGACTTTAGCGAGGATGGTGTCGAGCAGCATCTACAGCGTGGGCGGACCCCGAGTATCGAGAGATTGTAGCAGACGGGCTGGGACTTTTTGGGGGCTTCTATTACCGGCGGGCGGGCTGCGTGAGGAGTTCGAGCGGGTTGATTATGTTGCCGTTTACGAGGATTTCGTAGTGCAGATGGGTGCCGGTGGCGCGCCCGGTCGAGCCGACGTAGCCGATGATGTCGCCGCGCTTGACCGACTGGCCGGACTTCACGTTGAAGCGGCTCAAGTGCCCGTAGCGGGTCGACAGGCCGAAGTCGTGCGTCAACACGACCAGATTGCCGTAGTCGCCAGTGTACACGGCCGAGTCGACCTGGCCGTCTGCCGTCGCGTACACAGGCTGGCCCTTGTCGGTCGAGATGTCGATGCCGGAATGGAACACCGGCAGCCCCGTGAACGGATCGGGGCGACCACCGACCCTGCCCGTCAGCCAGCCGTATGCGGGCCAGATGGACGGGGTGGATGCGGCCAGAGCCTCGCGACGTTCGACGTTGGTCTCGACATAGCGCAGCCGGTTTTCCAGCCCTTGGAGCAACTCGCGAAGCACCCCGAAAGTGTCTTCCGGGAAGGAAAGCGACGTGATCATCTGAGCGACCACGGGGTTGGGCTGCGTCACACCGCCGGCGGCTCGCGCTTTCACGACGGCGGGCAGCTTCTGCATCGCGCGCGCCTGCTCCGGATCGAGGGTTGAGCGGGCGCCCAGATCGTTAATCACGCCCTCAAGAGACTGGATCTGCGTCGTCAACTCGCCGGTTGCAGCCCTGTAGCTGCCGTTTTCAATCTCCAGGACCGACTTAGCCGAACGGAGCTGGCTGATTTCCGTCCGGGCGCTCCATCGGGCGCCCAGCCCCATCAGAATGGGAATGGCCAGGATCGTCCCCACGACGGCGGCCGCCGGACGCAGGTTGACGCCCACACGTCGGACGACGCCGCTCGAGCGGTCTGCGATCAGGACGGTGAAGCGTCTGGCTCTCATGGCACTGTCGGCCCGGGCGCAAACAAAAGTCGCCCACCTGCTTATCGACAGGTTCCAGCGACTCTACCACGGCCCCGCAGGGGCCCAAAAGTACGAAATTTGGTTCGCCGAATATCGAGCGAAGGTTGAATTTGATACAGGGGCGGCTCGCTTCCAGGCGACGTCGGCTACAGCATCCGGAACTGCAGGGCCTCGGCAAGATGATCGGCGGAGGTCGACTCGTCGCCCGCGAGGTCGGCGATTGTGCGCGCGACCTTGCGCACCCGATCGTAGGCGCGCGCGCTGAGCGACAGCCGCATGACCGCCGCGGTCAGGAGCTTCTGTCCCCGGCCATCGAGCGCGCAGTACTTCGCCATCAGCGCCGGCGGCAACTCGGCGTTGGTGCGGAATCCGTCGGCGCCATAGCGTGCCCTCTGCCGCTCGCGGGCAGCCACGACGCGGACGCACACGGCGGCAGACGACTCACCGCGCGTGGTCTCGGCGAGCACCTCCGCCGGCAGCGCCGGCACCTCAACCGTCAAATCGAGCCGATCGCGCAGCGGCCCCGAGAGACGATCGCGGTACCGCGCGACCTGCTGCGGCGTACACCGGCACTCGCGGGCCGGATCGCCGGCAAATCCACACGGGCAGGGATTCATGGCGCCGACCAGCACGAACCGCGCGGGGAACACAGCGGTACGGGCCGCCCGAGCCACAGCGACACGGCCCTCCTCGAGAGGTTGGCGCAGGACTTCGAGCACGTGACGGCTGAACTCGAGCATTTCGTCGAGGAACAACACGCCGTGATGGGCCAGGCTCACCTCGCCAGGACGAGGCTGTGAGCCGCCGCCGATGAGCGCGACGTCAGAAATCGTGTGATGCGGCGCACGAAACGGACGATGGGGCATCAGGCCCGTACCGCGTGGCAGAATGCCGGCCACTGAGTGAACAGCCGTCACCTCCAAGGCCTCGTCAAAGGTGAGGGGCGGCAGGATCCCCGCCAGGCGTCTCGCCATCATCGTCTTGCCGGCACCCGGCGGTCCGACGAGCAGCAGGTTGTGTCCACCCGCCGACGCAATTTCGAGGGCGCGCCTCGCCAATAACTGGCCGCGGACGTCGGCAAGATCCGCGGCATCGGCCGATCGAGGCGTCGCCGGAACAGGCACGGGCGTCGAGGGGTACTTGGTCGGCTCGTTCAGCGTCCGCACCGCTTCGGCGAGCGACGACACGGCAAACACGTCCAGGCCAGAGACGACGGCCGCCTCGCCGGCATTCGGCGCTGGCAGCAAAATCCCCGACAGGCCCGCTCGTCTGGCCGCAGCCGCAATCGGGAGCACACCGCGGATCGGGTGGATCGATCCGTCGAGCGACAGCTCACCGAGCAGCACGAGGTCTGCGATCTCGCGGCGTTCGACGATGCCCTGAGCGGCGAGGATGCCAAGGGCAATCGGTAGATCGAAGGATGCCCCGGCCTTGCGCACGTCGGCCGGCGCAAGGTTCACCGTGATGCGGTGGACGGGAAACTCGAACCCCGAGTTCTTGATCGCGCTGCGAACGCGATCGCGACTTTCGCGCACGCTCGCGTCCGGGAGTCCGACCATCGTGAAGCTCGGAAAACCGAACGATACGTCCACCTCGACATGAACGGGGCACGCGTCGATTCCGAAGACAGCCGCTGTCCGCAAGCTGGCCAGCACGCGGCAGGATTCTGCAAAGTCCGGGGCATCGGCGGCCCGATCATGTCCTCAATCAGTTACTGGAAGGGAGGTAAGTGCCGAGTGCAGGTTCTGCGATCCGGCGGTTTGCGGGGGTGGCAATAACTGCGCTACGCCATCAATCGGCCACTCTCGTATAGAGCGTGAGTCGGTCACCGACCTTGATGATGCTCGTTGACAGGTTGTTCCAGCTTCGCAGTGCCGTGACGCTCGTTTCGTAGAACCTGGCGATCGAGGTCAGCGTATCGCCGCGCTTCACTCGATACACCACTTTCATCGGGTCCGCGGTCGGGACCGGCGCCGCCGGCGCGGCCGCCGGACGAGCGTTCCGCGCCAACGTCACGGTCGCATCTCTCGGCACGATCAGCTTCTGACCGACAGCCACCTTGGCCGTGACCCGCAGGTAGTTGGCTTCCGCCAGGTCGGTCCGGGTGACGCCCAGTCTCTTCGCAACAACCGTCAGCGTATCTCCGCGCTTGACCGTGTACCAGTTCAACGACACCAAGTCGATCGACGAGGCGTCGGCGGCGGCCAGCTGCTCCATCACCCGTTCCGCCGTGCCAGCCGGCACCTTCAGCTCATACCGCGTGGCCCTGACCGGCGTCGTCCACCGGCGCAGCTCCGGATTGAGCGCGCGAATCTCGTCGATGGTGGTGTCGGCCCACTGTGCGATGCGATAAAGATCGACCGGGCGGGCAAGCATGACCGTCTCGTACACCGGCGCGTGCCAGGGCTCGATATCGAACCCGTACTGCGCGGGGTTCCTCGCGACCACGATCGCCGCGAGCACCATCGGCACGTAGTCGCGCGTCTCCCGAGGGAGCACCCGGCGCTTCGCGGAAAGCTCCCAGAAATCGTCCGCGCCGGTGCGCTTGATGGCCCGGTCGACCCGGCCAGGACCGCCGTTGTACGAGGCGAGCGCCAGATGCCAGTCGCCGTCGAATTGATTCGCCAGCGTCCGCAGGTAGCGGGCGGCCGCCCGCGTGGACTTCTCGGGATCCGAGCGCTCGTCGATGTACCAATCGCGGCGAAGCCCGTTGATGGTCGCGGTGGCGGCCATGAACTGCCAGACGCCGCGGGCCTTGGCACGCGAAAGCGCGTTTGGCTTGAACGCACTCTCGATGAGCGGGACGTACGCCAGGTCGAGCGGAAGCCCTTCGGCGCGAAGAACGCTTTGGATCATGGGCAAGTACTGCCCGGCGCGCTGCAAGCCTTCCTGGATGAAATCGTGAAGGCGCCCCTGGAACAACGCGATGTACGCGAGAACGCGCGCGTTAAGGGGAATGTGAATGTCGTAGCCGCCGGTCCGCAGATCGGACTGCACAGCACCCTGGAGACTCGGCGGGGCGGAGGGCAACTCGATCGACGGGAACATCTCGAGGAGCCTGTCGATCGAAGCCGGTTCGGGCTCGGTGAGTTCGGGGACGGCGATGGGAGGCGTCTGGGCCGGCGCTGGACTCGGACTCGGCACCTGGGCGGACAGGCGCGCGCCGCACAGCGCGAACACCACGATCGCCACGAGGAGCCGTCCCTGAGAAGCTCGAAGGGGCTGAACCATGTCAGGCTTATCGGCAGTCTACGCGACGCCAGAGAGGGCGTCAAGCATAAGTCCAACAGAATCAGTAATATGAGGAGTTCGCTAGCTCCGAGGCGGCGCGAAGATGTGGTGCTGTTCCGCCAACTCGCGCGCAGCAGGCGTGACGATGGCTCGCTCTGCGACGACGAGCTTTCGGCCCGCGCGCAATGCCTCGCGCACGTCGTCTTCGCAGACAAAGTCGAGCGGCGGCGGTGGTGCGGCAGCGCTGCTTGAAGCCGGCGGCGGGGAGGCTACCTGTGCGGAGCCCGAACGGTTGGTCCGATAGCCTCGCGCGCCAAGGAAGTCGTCGACCTGGCGGGCGAGTGCCTTGGTGGTGATTCCGGCGGGTGTCGGACGAGCCGTCCCGCCCGCGGCGGCCTGAGGCGACGGAAGCCCGGCGGCTGATCTCGTCACGGCCGGGGTGATCTCGTAGGCGAGCCGCTTGATGTTCAGCAGATGCTTTGGCGAAATGTTGTCCGACGTGATGTTTCCGCCGTAGCCGCCGCATCCGAGCGTCATCGCCGGGTCGAGCCCCGTCGTCAGACCGATCGAGCCATGCGTGGTCGGGGTGTTGACGCAGATGCGGAAGGCCGGCTTCTTCAAACCAAACTCGAGGATCACCTGCTCGTTCTTGGAGTGGATGGCCATCGTGTGGCCCATGCCGCCGTATCGCAGTATCTGTTTGCAGCGCTCGCAGCCTTCCCGCCAGTCTTTGACCACATAGAAGGAGAGCACGGGGCACAGCTTTTCGATCGACAACGGATAGTCGCGACCGACGCCGGCGAGCGGGGCCAGCAGCACACGCGTGTCGCCGGGCACCCTCAAGCCGCACTTCTCCGCAATGAAGAGCGCGGACTTGCCCACGAGTGCCGGGTTGGGCAGCCGCTGCGGCGTCACCAGCGCGCGCGACACCTCGGCGATCTCCGTCGGGTTCATGAAGTAGCCGCCCTGCAACTGGAACTCGCGCTTGACCTCGTCGGCAATCCCTTGGTCGACTACGACGGAGTTCTCAGAGGAACAGAGCACGCCGTTGTCGAAGGTCTTGCCGGTGACCACGTCCCGGACTGCCTTCTTCACGTCCGCGGTCCGCTCGATGTATGCGGGGGCATTGCCGGGACCGACGCCGTAGGCGGGCTTTCCGGCGCTGTACGCCGCGCGCACCAGGCCCATGCCGCCGGTCGCAAGGATCACGGCAACGTCACGGTGCTTCATCAGGGCCTCAGTTCCCTCGAGCGTGACGGTCTTCATCCAGTTGATCGCGCCAGCGGGGGCGCCCGCCCGCCGGGCGGCATCGTCCATGATTTCGGCGACGCGGGTGATGCATTTCACGGCGGCGGGATGTGGACTGAGGACGATGCTGCATCGCGCCTTGATCGAGATCAGGATCTTGTAGATCGCCGTCGACGTGGGGTTGGTCGACGGCACCACGGCGGCCACGACGCCGAACGGCTCGGCGATCTCAACGACGCGCGTGTCTTCGTGCCGCGCAATGACGCCAACCGTTTTCATGGGCCGGATGAACTGGTGAACCCTCTGAGAGCAGAAGAGGTTCTTCTGGACCTTGTCGGCGACCACGCCATACCCGGTTTCGTCGACGGCGAGCTGGGCGAGGGCCTCGGCGTGAGGCGTCACGGCGGCGGCCATCGCGTCAACGATTCCGTCGATGCGTTCCTGGCTGAGCTCCGCCAGCTCCAGCCACGCCTGCTTGGCCTGCTGGGCGAGCGCGCGCGCCTCGGCAATCGACGCGAGATCGCGATCGGTTGAAGGAGAAAGCTCGTCTGCCACCGGACTACGTGCCCTTGGGGAGGATCCGCTCGACTTCGCTGTGCGGCCGGGGAATGA
>JBAUGX010000103.1:0-3054 GCA_049679965.1 Vicinamibacterales bacterium | reverse complement strand
GCGGCTCCTGTTCCTGCTGCCAGCACCACGAGTCCAGCCACCCATCGGACAGAGCGTCGGCGGCGGCTGACGACACCGAGCGTCCTCTTGACGTCTTGCTCCGAGACCATTGACATGTCTCGTTAGTAGACGATCACGCCCAACTGCGACGCTCTTAAGATTTGTAAAACCTCGGCTGGCGCCTTAACCTTTTACAAAACTTCACGGACGGCCAGCGGGGTCTCATATCGCCCAGGCGCCTGCCCCACCGGCCGACGTCGCCGTTCGCGTGGATATTCCAGGTGAGTGGGCTGTCACCAACGGGCCTCCTCCAGTCCCTTTATCCTGCGATCACAACCGGAACAGACGATTGAATTTGACAATGAACGCGCGGTTCTGCAAATCGGGAAAGCCGACCCCCTGCGTGTCGCGCCCCTCGTTGTAGACGATAAACAGCTCGCTGCCGGGCTGGTACTCCCAGCGCAGCCGGACGTTGGCGCTCACCTGGTTGTTACTCGAGTTGTACTGCACGAGGCCGCTGACGAACATCAGCGGCGTCAGGGTATATGTGATCCGCGAGCTGACCAGCTTCGCCGTGAACGATCCGAACGGCAGCGTGACACGGTTGATTGAGAGTCCAGGCTCGACGGAAAGTTGCGGCGTGAGTTTCGCGCGCCCGCTGGTGAAGCCGAACGCGGTCTTGTGGCCATCCCAGAAGGTGCCTTGTTCGACAAAGAACGTCCCCGAGACCCGCCGCTGCTGGCCGAGCGTGAACGCCGTCCGCAGGTTGCGGTAGTCATAGCTGTCAACCGGGATCAGGACGCCGGTGGCGATCTCAAACGGCGCCGCGAGCCTTTCGAAGAAGTCGTCGTAGATGACCTCGAGGAGCTCGCTGCTCTGGAAGTTGATCGAGAACAACCCCTGGACCTGGCGCGTTTCGAGCAGGCCGGAGGACGCGTTGTCGAAGTTGTCGATCTGCCCCTGGACGTTGAATTTCCTGATGGACGGGATGCGGCTCGGCCTCGGGCTGAAGCGGAGTTGGAGGAAATACTTGCTGAAGTCGTCCCGGAAGATGAAGCCCGATTCCGGATTGAAGTGCGTGCCGACGTGCAGGCGGTGCAGCGTGGCGCCGTAGCGATCGGCGTCGTAGCGGAGCTGCGCCCGGTAGCTGGTGTTGTCGCCGTCAAGGCCCGCTGTCTGCGTGGACGCCCAGTACGTGTCGAACGTTAAATTCTGGAAGAATGCGAACTGGCCGTCGATCCCGTACAGCTCGTTGGAACTCGGCCCCTGGGTGGCGACCGATCGCCGCGTGAACAACGCGCCCACGGAGCTGCGGCGGAGAATGTCGCGGCGGATCCGCGCCACTGAGAAATTCGTCGGCCGTGCGCCGCCGACCGTGTCGTCGGTCTGCACGTTCAGCAGGCCGACGGAGTAGGCGCCGACACGCCCCGTGAGACGCCCGCCGCCCTCGAGGGGCACCGCCCCGCCTCGATCGAGCCCGATGCGCCGGCTGTAGAACGCGAAGGGGACGGCGCCGCGGCCGTTGGCCCCGCCGAACTGGAAGATGCCCTGGTTCTCGAGGAAGAACTCGCGCTTCTCGGGAAAGAAGAGGCTGAACCGCGTGAGGTTCACCTGCTGCTCGTCGGCCTCCACCTGGGCGAAGTCGGTGCGATAGGTCAGGTCGGCCGTCAGGCTCTGTGTGAGACCGAACTTGGCATCGACCCCGAAGTCGCCGCGCAGGTCGTTACTGATGCGCGGGCTGGCCGTGGCATCGGACGTCACGTCCGAGATGACGAACGGCTTGACCTCGAGATTCCGCACGTGGGGCACTTCGAGCCCGACCATCGTGGCGGCGCTCGACACCCGGCTGATCCCATCGATGCCCGTGCCGTCCGGGACCCGCGCAAGGTAGGAAATCTCGTTTTTCCACCGGTTGATTCGCCGCGCGTTGAAGCCCCAGGTCTGCGACGATCCCGCGCCGTAGCGGAGCGACTTGAACGGCAACGCGATTTCCGCGATCCATCCCCCCTCGAAGCGGCCCACCGCGAGATCCCAGACGGGGTTCCAGTCCCCGTTGTAGTTGGCCTCGCCGCTGATCTGTCCGTCCATGCGGCCGCCGATCGGATTGATGTTGAAGACGACGCCGTTGCGGCGATCGTGGAAGGTGTCGAGGACGAACGCGAAGTTCTCGTTCTGCAGGATGTTGCCGCTGTCGCGGCGCATCTCGTTCACGATCATCTTGTCGGGCTGGCTCTCCCACGCGCGGACCGTCACGTAAATGTGCTCGTCGTCGAACGACAACCAGACGTCGGTCCGCTCCGTCGCCGGCGAGCCGGCAGCGGGCTCAGTCTGGATGAAGTCCGAGATGGGAGGCACCGTCGTGTAGAGCAACTCGTCGAGCCGCCCGTCCACGCGCAGCGGCTGAGAGAGCCGCACGGCGCGAACCGTCGTCGTCTGAGCGAACGCCGTCGCCGTCCCCAGCACGAACGCACACACAGCCACAGTCACAACATGTCTCATCAGATTCGCCTGCTCCAAGGCTTCGCAAACGTCCCGCGTGGCGATTGCCCCCCTGGGCCAATATGTCGGACGCCCTGCGCACTCAGTGTAAACTTTTGTAAGCGGTCGATCTTTGTTACTGACGCGCCCCCAGTTGATCTCACAATACAACTCGTCCTATCGGCTTTGACTCTGGAGGTTTCATGCGCCTGTTGATGCTGACTACTCTTGTGTGCGCGCTCGCTGGCCCGGCCGCGGCGCAGACGATCGCCCTTCCCGATGGACACGAATTCAACCAACCAGAACGGTATCCATTTGCCCTCTCGCCCGATGGCTCTCGCCTGATCTATGCCGCACGAGCCACGCTGTTTGTGCGCCCACTGGCTGGAGGAGCGCCGACGATCGTGGAAGGACCGCTGCGCGGACGCAACACGAGCAACCCGGCATTCTCGCCGGACGGACAGTCGATTGTGTACTGGACCAATGCCGGAGGCATTCTCGAACGCGTGCCAGCCGCGGGCGGCACGCGCGTGCCGCTTGCGACCGTAGACAGCCCCTTGGGGCTCAGTTGGGGCG
>JBAUGX010000102.1:0-14148 GCA_049679965.1 Vicinamibacterales bacterium | reverse complement strand
GATTCGATCACGGGCGTTGACACCGCCCGGCCCCTGGGTGCTGAGATAGGCGCGCCACGTGGCATTGCCACGGCCCACCGCCGCCGCCAGCTGCTGGCAGTGCGCGTCGGCGCCCGCGAGGCCGCCGAAGTTGGCGCCGTCGCCCTTTGGCGTACTGGTGATGAAGAAGCTCATCGGTGGCGGAGGTGCGGCTGGTCCACCGGCACGAGCCCCCTGCGCCGGCGCGGCCGGAGCCTGTGCCGCCGGAGCCTGTGCCGCCGGAGCCTGCGCCAACACCAACACCGAGCAGAGACCAGCAGCGAACACGATTCCCGCGAGATACCGTCCAAACTGTTTCATGGCGTTCTGACCTCCGCCGGAACGACTGAAGCGTCCGGCTCCTGAAAACGTTCCTGTCATCCTACTTGACCAGCTGTGAGGCGACAAATGCCGCCCGCGCCTTCGCAAACGGCAGAATGCCCGACGAGCCGCTCGCGACGGCGTCAAATCCCGGCAGCCGCATCGCGCCTTCTTCCTCCACGGCAGGGCGCAGCACGGGCGCGATGGCTGCCATCTGCGCCGCGAAACGCTCGGGCCGGAAGATCGTGTTGGTGAACTCGGCCATGTAGTCGAGATACGAAGTCCGAAACGCGTCCACTTTGTAGATCCGCTCCAGCATGGGATTGACCGTGGACCACGGATAGAAAATCGTCCGAGACTCGAATCCGCCGCCCATCCGGAAGTTGCCGAACGAGGCGTCCTGATCCCACGGGATGAACATCAGCTTGCGCGTGTCGGGATGCAGGTAGACGTAGTAGTTCTGGCCGATCTGCAGCAGGCTGTCGGGATTCGCAATCCACACGAGCACGGCGAAGTAGCGCGCGAATTCGTCCAGATCGACGTACTCGCCCACTTTCGCCGCGAAGTCTTCATCGCTCGCGTGGCTGACGAACTGGCAGAACTCGATAATCCGCCGTTGCTCCGCCTCAGAGAGCGTCGTCTTTGGATCGTAGGTCTGGTTGTAACTCGGCCAGGCGGCGCCCAGGTCGGTGAACGGCGCGCGCGTCGAGGGCTTGAGAATCGCGCCCTTTCTGGTCGCGAAGCGATCCTCCGCGAAGTTGGTGTCGACGTTCTCGGAAATCGAGTACAAGCCGAAATACGAGTCGGCGTACTGGCCGGGGACGGTCACATACACGCGCGCGTAGGACGAGCGGGGCGCGGGCACGCCCGCATCGCGATACAGCTGGTACGCCAGCACCTCGTTCATCCAGCTGATGTCGGTGATGTTGTTCTGCAGGTTGATGGTCGACAACCCGGCCAGCTTCTGGCCCGAACGGTACTTGTTCAGATCGACCTTCAGCGAGAACTTGTTCGTGCCGCGCGCGCGCAGGTACGAACCGTTGCCCTTGAAGCGGACGCCGACATCGGGAAACGCCCGTCCGTCGATGGCGAGATCGGCATGCACGTAGTCGAAGACGATGCCTTGTCTGGCAGCCACGCCGTTGCGCGACCCTTCGGCGCCCTGCAGCCCGCCGCCGAAGCCGATCCCGAACCCGCTCGCCGTGCCGCCGCGCGGCTGCATCGCGCGCCACTCGTCGGCGGTGAAGGTGAGCTGCACGCGCCAGATCCGGGTCTGCTGGAAGAAATCAGCGTCTCGAAAGTCTTTCGAGTCGATCGACGGCGCCTGGGATGGCCGGGAGGGGTCTTGGGCCATCAGCGGCGAAAGCGCCGCGAGGGCAGCGACGACGGCACAAAGGGCGCGCCAGCGCATGGGGTGTGCGCCAGCATACCTCAGGAGGCGCGATGTGTTGTCCCAGCGCTCGTGCCGGCGGGCGGCGGCCGGGATCGCACGACGGCGCAATGAGGGTCAGGCGACCGACGAGACGTACTCTTCGTACGAGCCCTTGAAGTCGCGGATCACGCCGGGTTCGAAGTGCCAAACGCGGCTGCCGACCTCTTCCATCACGTCTTCGTCGTGCGTCACGATGAGCACCGTGCCGTCGAACTTCTGCAGGGCGACGTTGAGCGCATTGATCGACTCGAGGTCCAGATGGTTGGTCGGCTCGTCGAGCACGAGCACGTTGGGTTTCTGGAGCATGATCCGGCAGAAGAGCAGCCGCGCCGTTTCGCCGCCAGAGAGCGCGGCGGTCGGCTTGAGGCCGTCCTCGCCGCTGAAGAGCATCTGGCCGAGCAGCCCGTGGATGTCCTGCCGCGAGGCGAGCGGGTCGAAGCCGTGCAGCCACTCGACGGCGGTCAACCCGTGCGCGATCGCGCCCGTATGATCCTGCGCGAAATAGCCCACCGACACTTCGTGGCCCCAGCGGACGGTGCCCTGGTCGATGTCGGCCGGCGTGGCGCTGACGCCCGGCGCATCGGCGAGCAGTGCCCTGATCAGTGTGGTCTTGCCGAGTCCGTTGCGGCCGACGAGCACGATCTTCTCGCCGCGGTTGACCATGGCGCTGAAGTTCGAGACGACCGGCGTGCCATGGTGGGCCTTCGAAACGCCCGTGCATTCGAGGGCAACGCGGCCCGACGGCCGGTTGGCCGTGAACTTGATGTACGGCCGCTGGATGTTCGACCGCGCGAGCTCGTTGGTCTGCAGCCGTTCCACTTCCTTCCGGCGCGACGCGACCTGGCTGGCGCGGGTGCCGGCCGAAAAGCGCGCGATGAAGTCATTGAGCTGCGCGATCTTCTTCTCGCGCTGCGTGATGTCGGCTTCCAGTTGCGAGCGGATCTGCGTCTTCGCCACCACCATGTCGTCGTAGCCGCCCGTGTAGGTGATGATCGTCTGGTAGTCGATGTCGGCGATGTGCGTGCAGACGCCGTTCAGGAAGTGCCGGTCGTGCGAGATGACGATGAGCGTGCCGGAGTAGCGGAGGAGAAACTCGCGCAGCCAGTGGATCGAGTCGAGGTCGAGATGGTTCGTGGGCTCGTCGAGCAGCAGCGCCTGCGGCCCGCCGAAGAGGGCCTGGGCCAGCAGCACGCGGACCTTCTGGCCGCCCTGCAGCTCCACCATCGTCCGCTCGTGCAGACGGTCGGGGATGTCCAGCCCCTGCAGCAGAATGGCGGCATCGCTCTCCGCCGTATACCCGTCCTCGTCTCCGACAATGCCTTCGAGCTCGCCCAGGCGCATGCCGTCGGCGTCGGTCAGGGACGCCTTGGCGTAGAGGCGTTCGCGCTCCTCGAGCGCGCTCCACAAGCGCGCGTTGCCCATGATGACCGTGTCGATCACGCGGAATTTGTCGAAGGCGAACTGGTCCTGGCGCAGGACACCCAGCTTGGCCGGCGTGGTGACGGTGCCTTTCTGAGGCAGGATGTCGCCGGAGAGCAGGCGCATGAACGTGGATTTGCCCGCGCCGTTGGGGCCGGTGAGCCCGTAGCGCCGGCCGGCGGAAAACGTGGTCGTGACCTCGTCGAAGAGCACCTTCGACGCAAACCGCATGGAGACGTCTTGAACGGCAATCATGGATGAAAACCTGACGTGACGAAAAAGGTGACGAGAGGAACTCGTAATTATACCGCGCGGCAGGACATCGGCGTCCGGCACAGCCGTCGAAGGGATCACGTCCGCGGTCCGTGGACAGCTCGCATGGGAAACGCCGCCTTCGGCAGTGTGCTCGACGCGATCCCTTCGGCGGCACTGGCACGCCGCAGGCTGCCATGCGCAGGGGTCGTGCTGGCTGGCCGCGGCCGTGAGAGCGAGCCGATTCTCCCGTGACCGGAAGTCGGGCCGAAGCGATTCCTCGCGTCGACTACGGTCCCTGTGATCCGTGGTGCTCGAATGAGCTTTGTCAATGCATGCGCAATGCGGATGCAGGTTGAATCAGCTGGTAGTCAACGCGGGACCGACAGCGCACGAGCGGAGGCCTGACTTCCCGGCGAGCGACCCGGTCGCGGCCGGCCAGCACGACCCCTGCGCAAGTTGAGAAGCGAGCTAGGGATGGCTGCGGATCGCGTTGATGAACATCTCGCCGAGATCGTCGGCCTTGCGCGTGCCGACACCCTTGACGGCCAGCAGCGCGCTGAACGACTTGGGCCGGAGCCGGGCCATCTCGCGAAGCGTGGCGTCGTGGAAGATCACGTACGGCGGCACGCCGCGCGACCGCGCGATCTCGAGCCGCAGCGCGCGAAGCCGATCGAAGAGCGATCGATCGACGTCCTGCCACGATTCGGCCTCGGCGCGCGACTTGGCGCGCGGGGCGGCCTTGCTGACGGGCCGCTGTCGTGCGAGCGGCAGGTCGGGGTAGCTCAGGGCGTCCTTGAGCAGTTCGAGGCCCTTGGGCGTCAGGCCGAGCACCGGGTACTGGTCGCCGGTCTGCTGCAGGAACCCCAGCCCGATGAGCTGCTCGATGTACCCGCGCACTTCAATCACTGACGCGTGCGGCAGCAGGCCGAACGTGCTCAGCTTGTCGTGGCCCCTGCCGACCACCAGGTCCGAGCCGTGCCCGCGCAGCACGCTCGCCACGTGTGTTGCGCCGAACCGCTGGCCGACCCGGGCGACGCACGAGAGAATCTTGCGCGCGAGCTCGACCGGTGCGGCCGCTGCCTCGAGCTCGTCGAGGCAATAGTCGCAGGCCGCGCAGCCGGCGTTCGTGCGGGTCTTCTCGATCGGATACGTGTCACCGAAATACTCGGCGAGATGCCGATGCCGGCAGCCGACACCCGTCGCATACCGCTCCATCTGCCGGAGCAGCGCCTGGGTGGCCGCGGAGAACTCGCCGCTCTGCTCGAGCATCACGCGCCAGCGCATGAAGTCGGCCGCTGAGGAGATCAGCACGCACTCGGCCTCGAGACCATCACGGCCTGCTCGTCCAGACTCCTGCTGGTAGTGCTCGAGCGACCGCGGAGCGCCGGCGTGCACGACAAACCGCACATCCGATCGGTCAATCCCCATGCCGAAGGCCACCGTGGCGACGATGACGTCGGCGCGCTCGCTCAAGAACGCGTCCTGGTTGCGGCTGCGTTCCGTGTCCGAGAGGCCCGCGTGATAGGGCAGGGCCGGCGTGCCGAGCTTGGTGAGCCAGGCGGCCAGTGCATCGACCTCGCGGCGCGACGTACAGTAAATGATGCCTGCCTCGCGGCGATGGCGGTCGAGCACGTCGAGCAGTTGGCGTTTGAGGACCGCTCGCGGCAGCACGCGGTAGAGCAGGTTCGGCCGGTCGAAGGAGCCGACAAACTCGATCGGATTCTGGAGCGCGAGCTGGGCGGCGATGTCCTGCCGGACGCGCGAGGTGGCCGTGGCCGTGTAGGCGTGGACGCTCACGCCAGGCAGCAGCTCGCGCAGGCGTCCGAGCTGGCGGTACTCCGGCCGAAAGTCGTGTCCCCACTGGCTGATGCAGTGTGCTTCGTCCACGGCGACGAAGCTGACCTGGCAGGACGACAACAGCGACAGGAAGCCGTCGCCGCCTTCGCCCACCAGCCGCTCGGGGGAGACATAGAGCAGGCGGTAGCGCCCCTGGCGCATGCCCGCCACGACCGCGGCTTTCTCGTCGCCGGCGAGCGAGCTGTTGTAGAGCGCGGCCGGCACGCCGTTGCCGACGAGCGTGTCCACCTGATCCTTCATCAGCGAGATGAGCGGGGAGACGACGACCGCGAGTCCGGGTCGAACGAGGGCGGGCGCCTGGAAGCAGAGCGACTTGCCGCCGCCGGTCGGCAGGACGACGAGGGAATCGCGGGCGGCGAGGACCGCGTCCATCGCCTCGCGCTGGAACGGGCGGAAGGACGTGTAGCCCCAGTAGCGGGCGATGGCGTCTTCAAGCGGTGTCAAGACGCTTTCAGCGCGGCGCCACAGCGTTGGCAGAAGCGATCGCCACCCTCGACGCCGGCGCCGCACTGCGTACAAAATCGGGTGGCCTTCCCGCCGCGCGCATCCGTACTCGCAGCGTGGGTAGGGGGAGTCGATCGCGGCGCGGATCTGGCCCGCCGCTGGGTTTGGATCATCCAGCCGATGATGACGGCCGCAGCACACACCAGCATCGCCTCCATCACGATGAGCATCGTCGAATTGTTGGAGGTCGCGGCGTTTGCTGGAGCCGCCGCCGGAGCCGGTGTGGGGGCTGCCACCGGCGCGATGGTCGCGACGCTGAGCTGCTCGGATGCTTTCTCGTAAGACGCCTGGACCTTGACGATCGTCCCCACCGTCACTCCGGCGCGCGACAGCGTGTGGTACATCAGGCCGTCGGCGGACGCCGCAACGGTGGTGGCGGCAGGAACCGTGGTGAAGTTCTCTGCCAGGTGCGGCTGCTGCAATGAGATGCTGAGGTCTCGGACCTCGAAGTCTCCCGGCCAGGTGAAGGCGAAGCGACGCCTGGCCCCGTCGCGCGTGATGGCGGCGTCGTAGTACTCGAGCTGCACGAACATCTGGCTCGTCGTGACCGCGATGCGCGCGGTCTCCCCTTGGACGGTGCGCTCGTACGGGAGGGTCATGAGCTGGCCGTTGGCGGGCCTCTCGGCTACCGCGCTCGGCAATCCGGCCGCGGCTGGAATGCGAAACTCCAGCCGGGCGGGCAGCGACGCGTCA
This sequence comes from Vicinamibacterales bacterium, assembly GCA_049679965.1. Taxonomy (GTDB): domain Bacteria; phylum Acidobacteriota; class Vicinamibacteria; order Vicinamibacterales; family CAVVIG01; genus 2-12-FULL-65-11. Next base: position 7,649 of record JBAUGX010000102.1, on the reverse strand, counting down.
GGCGCGATCGTCGCATGGTAGATCACCAGCACGCCTGGCCGATCGTAGTCTGGCCAGAGATCGATGCCGAGGCTGCTGAGGACTATCCGGGATTGAGCGGCGGAGCCCCAGATGCCGAGCAGCACAACAGCCAAGACACTTGTTGCCACGCGAACTGGTCGCATCACGTAAGAATATCCCACTCGTTCTGTGCCGGAGAGGGCGCCCTGCCTATCTGCTGGTTCCGACGTCGGTTGGCGTACGGCTATAATGCGGCGTCGGCCGCAGGCTTGACCGACTTTCGGAGAGAGACATGAAGAATTCACTTATGGCAGCCCTCCTCGTGGTGCTCGGTGCGGCGTCCGTGTCGGCGCAGTATCCGGTTCCGCAGCAGACCTCGTACGCCATGAACCAGGCGGAGCGGGCCAACCTGCAGCTCGTCCACGATTTCTGGCGCGACATCATGCTGGGCGGCAACCTCGACATCGCCTCCCACTACATGCCCGCCACCTTCATCTCGCGCAACCCGAACGTCGCCGAGGGGCGCGACGCGTTCGTGCAGGCGCTCCGCACGAGGCCCCGGCTGTTCCAGAACACCACCCAGCGGGCCATCACACCCGAGGTGCAGTTTGCGAAGAACGAGTACGTCTTTCTGATGTGGGCGAACTTCGTCATCGACCCGAAAGAGCCGGCCAAGATCTTCAAGTACAACACGCTCGATCTGTTCCGCATCGCCGACGGCAAGGTCGTCGAGCACTGGGACGGCGCGCACAAGAGCGTCCAGGGAGACTTCGGGGCGAAGAGCCAGGGAGGCGGCGTCTACAACTCCTCGAAGAACCTATCGGCCAAGGAGCAGGAGACGCTAAAGCTCGGGATGGTGGAGTTCAAGGACATCCTGCAGTACGGCCACACGGAGCTGGCGATGCAGTTCATGGCGCCCGGCTACATGCAGCACAACATGAACGTGCCGGGCGGGCGCGACAACTTCATCAAGAACTTCAGCACGCGTCCCAAGCTGGACATCAAGGATGCCTGGGTCACGCCGCCGACACTCGAGCTCGTCACGGGCAATTTCTACCTGAAGTTCGATCAGCGAACGGAAATGGACCCGACCGACAGGACGAAGATGGCCGTGTTCTACCGCTTCGACATGGTGCGCGTGGACGATGGCCTCATCCAGGAGCACTGGGACGTGGCGTTCCCGAACGGGATCCAGCAACGGTAAAAGTTCAGGGGGCGGGCCAACCCGTCTCGCCGCAGCCCGGCCCTGGCACCGGTGTTCCGACGGGGTACTCCCAGGACACGGTGCCGCTTGTACTGAACGCGCCCGACTGCGGGTTCCAGGTCGCGGTGCAATTGACCTGAACGCTCCCTTTCACGCCACCCTCAGGCGTGAAGAACAATCCGCCCGTCTTTTGGAACGTGGCCGATGTCAATACGCTGTTTTGCACCATCCGCTGGCCGGTGAGCATGATGCCGGGGTTTCCCTGCAGCGTCACTTTTCCCACGTCGCAGTTTGTGAAGGTCAGATCCAGATCCATCGCCCAGGTGCGAGTGCCGCCGCTCGCGGACCTGGTAATGGTCCCCGAGATGCCCCTGGTGCCGCCAAACCGACACGGCCTGGTGGCATCAATCGATCTGACGCCGGTGGTGGAGGTCAGATCCTGCACGGCGAGCAGATCGAACGCCTCGGCGGAGAACTCCTGCGTCGCATTCCCGACAATAAGCGTGCTGGACAACGCGGACGACATCTGCGTGGGAATGCCCAGTGTCGGGGATGCGGGCGCTCCACTGCACGCGATCGCGGCCGCGACACTGGCGAGAGCAATAAGGATTCCGGGCGTGCGGGCAGTCATCCGACCCTCCTTCCTCGGCATTGACAAGTAGCTGCTAGCCTCGCGGCACCGGCTTCGCGTACACCTCGATCGTCGAGATGTTGACCCAGCCGGAGCTCCCATGTCCGCCAGCCGGCGTGAGATCAACGAAACCGACCTCGTCGACCTTCGCGAGGTCCACCATCATGGCCTGGCCTTTGACCGCCAGAGTGTCGGGCTCGATGACGTACCATCGCTGGTTCCCGAACGACACGTCGACCTGAAGAAACTGCCCGTCGGTGTTGATGACCTGGGTGCCGGCCACCAACGTGCCGTCGGCGAGCCTGAGCGCGGGGTGCAGCGTGTGCAGATTGCCCGTGCGGACGGTGGCTCGCACCCTGGCGAGGCCGGTGAGATTGATCTGGCTGTTTCGGTGCCGCAGGAGCACGGCAACTGGCGAACCGACCAGGCCCGACCACAGATCGTAGCGGCCCTCGTGGAGGTACACGGTCAGGTTCCTGGCGTCGGCGCCGTAGAGCTTCACCTCGAGACTGGGGTTTGTCACCGCACTTTGCGAGGCGAGCCAGTACTGATTCGCCGAGCGTCGCGGGCTGGTCGGCACCCCGACGGCGGTGGGCACCTGCTGCCACTGCTCTTTGAACAGGAGCGCAGGCATCGTTTCCGGCGGTTGCGCAGCGGCCGGAGCCGCCGGCTGAGCGCCCCGTTGAGCGCCGCCCTGGGCGGACAGCGTAGAGAAGATGCCGCCATGCGCAGCGCCAGCGAGAACGATGAGCACCAACACCAGGCCAATTCGCGTGCTTCGAGTCATGAGCGCCTCCTTCAAAAACATCTGTTAGCTTCCGCTGGCGGCCGGCGTGATGGCCGCGCGCAGATCGACCATGGTCACGACGCGAGGCCCGTGGATCGCCGCGATCTGGCGCACATCCAGCTTGAGTTTCTGGATGTTCTCGTTCAGGTTCACGGAGAACGGGTTGGCTGCCGGCGGTGGCGGCGCATTGGCAGCCGCCGGCGTGTAGGCGTCGGCCTCGACGAGAATCTTCTCCGCCGGGAGGTAGACCATCACGAACGCGTCATTGTGACCGTTTCCCGCAATCGGGTAGATCTCGATCGATCTCCTCCCGTCGGTGAGCACGTGTTTGTCGCTGAACGTCTCGAAGGTGGCCGCCTTGGCCGACTTCGCCAGCCGGTCCGGATTGATCGTCCTGGGAGCCGCCCAGGCCCGCTCGTAGTACGGCTTGTTCATCTCGTGGGTCACGATGGTGGCGCCCTCGTCCACGTACGTCCGGAGGCCACCCGAGTGGTCGAAGTGGGCGTGTGTGTTGACGAGGTAGCGGATCGGCTTGTTCGGAATCGTCTCCTTGACTTTGGCAATCACGGCGTCCGAACGCGCTTCGTTCTGCGGGCCTTCAATGACGACGATGTGATCGCGTTGATCGATGGCGACGCTGTGATGCGTGCCGCCTGTCAGATAGTAGACGCCATTGGCCAGCTTCTGCACGGTGACGGTGACGGCGGGGGCCGTGAAATTGCGCACCTCGTCTGGCACGGTGATGTTGACCTCAGGATTCGCCTTGACCTGCGACACCGCGATGTCGAGCACCGGGTACCCGCCCTGGGTCCGGACGATGCGTGACGGGAACATGACGCCGCCAAAGTCCTTGTAATCGGAATACGCGAACTCAACGAGCGTATCGCCAAGGACGGGGTTGTCGATCCAGGCGCTGACCTTCTCGACATGATTCTGGGCGTTGATGATGCCCACGTACTTGTACTTGCCGTTCACGGTGAAGGTGACCTCTGAGCCGCCGCCCGACGGCTGCGACGTCGCATTGTTGGCGGCCGCCGCCTTCAGGAAACCTTGCGGGGTCGTCCAGAGCTCCATCGTGCGTTCCTCGACCGCCGCTGGCTGAGCCGTCGGAACCGGCGCCGTTCCAGCCGGCGAGCCGGCCGGAGGGGCCAGGTTCCAGGCCGAGGTGCCGCTGATGATCTGGACAGGACGCTGCTCGACGGGCGCGGGCCGCTCGCGTCCGGGCTCGATGGTCTGCTTGCGCACCATCTCCACGCGCGCGCTCTGCGCGTCGAAGTTGACCGACGCGGTGAAGCTCGTGACGTCAAACTGCGGCCAGGGCAGCGTGGGGTTCGGAGCCTGACCGAACTGGAACCAGCGTCCCGTACCCGAGTACTCGATCGATTTCACCGTGTCTGTGCCGAGCGTCTCGGCCGCCGCCTGCAGCGAACCCGCCGCGGGCCGGTTGCACGCCGCGGATGCCAGAGCCAGGGTCAGGCTCAGGCTGAGAACCTTGAGACTGCGCATGTGTAACTCCTCCAGGAAAAATAAGGAATCGGTAAGGAAGCAGTATATGCGAAAAGCGCCCCCAGTTCGGGTGCGGCTGCGTGCTGACTAGCGCTCGATTCGAAGGCCGGCGTCCTGCCAGGCCGCCCAATGACCGTTCAGGTAGACGATCTGCGTCCGGCCGCCGCGGCGGAGAGCGGTGGCCGCGATGTAGGCGCGCGGGCCATGACCGCAGTAGAGGATGAGTTCGTCCCCGCCTGTCCCGGGAACAGCATCAACATGCGAAGGCACCTGGTTGAACGGGATGTTCACGGCGCCGGGCACGTGGCCCACGGCAAACTCGGCTTCGGAACGAACGTCAAGGATGCGCGGGGTCTCGCCTCGATCGATGCGATCGAGGAGTTCCCCGACCGCGATCGACCTGTGGGTCGCCGGCGCCCCGCCAAGGGTCAGGGCGAACAGCCCCGGTGCCCACGCGAACGCCCACGCGAAGAACTGCACCACGTAGTTGCGGCCGCCGGCCGGTGGCGGTCCCCAGAGAATGGTCATCACGAGGTAGAAGGCCATGCCACCGATCGTCGCGGCGGCCAGGCCTCGCGTGGCCACGGCCGCCCAGCTCCGCGGCGTCGGCGCGCGCAACCAGCGTCCGTCGAGGGCGGCGAGGATGAGCCACATGATGATCCACGCCGCCGGAATCGCCGTCCCGTAGGTGCGCCGGTCGACGACCGCGGCCAGCACGGAGTAGCTGGCAGCCCCGCCGATACCCGCGAGCGCGCCAATCGGAAGTCCCCTCAGGACGCGGCCGCTCGCGGCCCCGAGCACGGCGCCGACCACCGAGAGCAGCAGTGCCCCGTGGACGAGCCCGGCCACGATCGTGTGGCGGACGCCGTAGGTGTACCAGATGGCGTCGCCGAGCGTGGCGACCGCGGCGACGACCAGCACGCCGATGATGGTGGTCATGGTCAGGAGGAAGGTCTACGCCTGCTGCAGTGTAGCAAGTCGAGCCGGGCCGTGGCACACTGTCCCTCCCGTGTTCCCGTATCACGACGAAAACGAAACGCAGCGGCCCGCGTACGTGACCATGGCCGTGATTGCGGTCAACGTGCTCGTGTGGGTGCTCGTGCAGGGCGCCGGCGCCGAGCGGCCGCTCGCGGCCTCGGTCTGCAACCTCGGCCTGATACCCGGAGAGCTGACACTGACCGCACCGCCCGGCGCGCGGTTCCCCATGGGCGACAACATGGTTTGCCTGCTGGATCCGGGCCGCCAGACGGTCAACGTCGCCACCTCGATGTTCCTGCACGGCTCCTGGATGCATCTGCTCGGCAATATGTGGTTTCTCTGGCTGTTCGGCAACAACATCGAAGACTCGATGACGCGCCCGAGGTTTGTGGTGTTCTACCTGGCCTCGGGGCTGGCCGCGGCGCTCTTCCAGGTCGTCGCCAACCCGAGCTCGATCGTGCCGATGGTCGGCGCCTCGGGCGCCATCAGCGGCGTCATGGGCGCGTACCTCGTGCTCTATCCGCGCGCACGGGTATTCACGCTCGTCCCGCTCGGCTTTTTCATGACGACGGTGGCCCTGCCGGCGTGGGCGATGCTGCTCTACTGGGCGTTTATTCAGCTCGTGAGCGGCGTGGGATCCATCGGCTCGGAGTCGCAGGGCGGCGTGGCCTTCTGGGCGCACCTCGGCGGCTTCGTGGCCGGCGTGGTGCTCGTGAAGTTATTCGAGCGCCGCGATCGCGTGCTCGCCCACCTGTCCCATCACTGGCGCCCCGGCGCGGTCGGGAAGTCTTCTATGGCGCCCTGAGGTCGCCGCCCAGGCTTTCCCAGTTCGTGAGCGACGGCAGCCAGGCGCTGCCATTCCACGCCTTGTGATACAGCGCGCCGTCGGTGCTGCGCCCGAAGATGTCGAGCCGGTTGCTGCCCCAGGCGACGGCGACGGGAGTGCTGGTGAAATTGCCGCCGAGACCTTCCCAATCCGTGCGCGACGGCAGCCAGGCGTTGCCATTCCACGCCTTGTGATACAGCGCGCCGTCGGGACCGCGCCCGAAGATGTCGAGCCGATTGCCGCCCCAGGCCACGACGGCGGGCGTGCTGGTAAAATTTCCGCCGATCCCCTCCCAATCCGTGCGTGACGGGAACCAGGCGCGCCCGTCCCACGCCTTGTGGTACAGGGCGCCGTCGAGGCCGCGCCCGAAGATGTCGAGCCGGTTCGGTCCCCATGCGGCGACGGCGGGCGCGCTGGTAAACCGTCCGCCCAGACCTTCCCAGTCTGTGACCGACGGCGCCCAGGCGTTGCCGTCCCACGCTTTGTGATACAGCGCGCCGTCGGTGCCGCGGCCAAAGACGTCGAGTCGGTTGCTGCCCCAGGCGACGACGGCCGGCGCATCGTCGAGCACCGATGCCTGCAGGTCCTCCGCGGGGCGTCTCCTCGTCGCCTGAGAGCCGGGCGCGGCCTGCCCCAGCAGGGACGCCACGCACAACAACGCAAAGCACGCCGTCACCAAACGCCGCATGAAATCCTCCTGACGCGAAGCGCCTGCTATTGTAGTCAGGCATGTCGCTCCTCGCAGCTTCCAACCTCCGGAAGACCTACGTCAGCGGCGACGCGCGCGTGGCGGCGCTCGCCGGCGTGTCGTTTGGCCTCGAGGCCGGCGATTTCGTGGCGCTCATGGGGCCGTCGGGCTGCGGCAAGTCCACGCTCCTGCACCTGTGCGGCGCGATGGACCGGCCCACCGCGGGCCAGTTGCTGCTCCTCGGCCGCGATCTGGCCGCGCTTCCAGACGATGAGCTGACGCACGTCAGGCGCGAACAGGTCGGCTTCGTCTTCCAGTTCTTCAACCTCCTGCCCACGCTCACGATCGCCGACAACATCGCGCTGCCGAGCCTGCTCGCGGGCGTCAAGCCGGCAGAGGCAGACCGCCGGACGCGCGAGCTCGCGGGTCGCGTGGGCATCACGCACCGCCTCGACCACTATCCGCAACAGGTGTCGGGCGGTGAGATGCAGCGCGCGGCCATCGCCCGGGCGCTCGCACATCGGCCGGCGCTGCTCGTCGCCGACGAGCCGACCGGGAATCTCGATTCCGACAACGGCGCGCGCGTGCTGGCCCTGCTCGTCGAGCTCAACCGCGAGATGGGAGTCACCATCCTGCTCGCGACGCACTCGGCCGACGTGGCCGCGGCGGCCACGCGGGTGCTGCGCATGAAGGACGGCACGTTCGCGTGATGCGACTGTTTCGCCAATTCATTCTCCGTCCGCTCCTCCGCGAGCGCGTCCGCACGGCGACCACCATCGCCGGCGTGGCCCTTGGCATCGCGGTGATCATTGCGATCCAGCTGACCAACGCCAGCTCGGTGCGCGGCTTCGAGACCGCGCTCGAGGCCGTGGCGGGCAAGACGTCGGTCGAGATTGTCGGCAGCGGCTCGGGCATCGACGAGACGCTGCTTCCCTCGCTTGGCTGGCTCCGCGAGTTCGGCGTCGTCAGCCCAGTCGTCCAGGGCGATGCGGCGCTCGTCGAGGCGGACACGATCGGCCAGCTGGCCGG
>JBAUGX010000101.1:0-10829 GCA_049679965.1 Vicinamibacterales bacterium | reverse complement strand
GCCAGCAGCTGGCGGCCGCGGCTGGCCGTGGCGCCGCGACCTGGCGCGCCTACCTCAGCACGCAGGGGCCAGGCGGAGTCAACGCTCGCGACCGTATCGGCGCGGGTCCATGGGTCAATGCCGCAGGCCGGGTCGTCGCCGCCAATCTGGACGAACTCCACGGCGACACTCCCGCGCTCGCGCGACAGGGCAACAGGCTCAACAAAGCCAATACGCTGACCGAGAAGGCCACGCCCGTCAACGGCGTGGGCGACATGCCGAATCAGCACGACATCATCACCGGTTCGCAGACCGACGGTCGGGCGTACACCGACGGCCTCGACCACACCTGCAGCAACTACACGAGCAACGTGGACCTCGAGCCCATTGCACGCGGCGCCGCGGCGCCTGCGACCCCTCCCCCGCCTGCGCCCGGCGTGCAGCTCGGCCACCACGACCGGATCGGCAACAACAGCGGGTCGTGGAACTCCGCGCACGGCACGCGCGGCTGCAGCCAGCGGAACGTGATGGCTGGCGGTGGCAACGGCTATCTGTACTGCTTCGCTGTGGCGCCGTGAAGTAGGGCCCGCCGCCCGACCAACCATCTGGAGGTCGAGTCGATCAGCGCGCTCGACGGCGTGGTACAACGCCAGGGGATGAGCTCACAGCGCTCCGCCGAGCATCGCCGGTCTGCCAGCCGCGCCGGGCTCCGCTACGTCACCGACGGTCTGCGCGGCATCAGCCGGAAGCGGGCCGGGCGAGGGTGGGCCTACTACACGCCGCAGGGCTCACGCATCACCGACGAGCGGATTCGCGAGCGCCTCAACGGTCTGGCGATTCCTCCCGGCTGGTCAGACGTCTGGATCTGCCCGGATCCGGACGGCCACATCCAGGCGACCGCGCGGGACGCGCGCGGTCGCAAGCAGTACCGCTACCACCCCTCCTACCGCGAGTCGCGCGACCGCTCGAAGTTCCGCCACATCCTAGAGTTCAGCGAGGTGCTGCCCCGCCTGCGCGAGCGCATCGAGCGCGATCTGCGCGCCCCCGATCTGAGCCGCAGGCAACTGCTTGCCACCGTCGTGCACCTGCTCGACCGCACGCTCATCCGCGTGGGCAACGACGAATATGCGCGGGACAATCAGTCCTATGGCGTCACGACGCTGCGCCGCCGCCACGTGCGAGTCCAGGGGGCGACGCTGCACTTCGAATTCCGCGGCAAGAGCGGCGTGAACCATACGGTGTCGCTGGCCGATCCGCGCCTGGCCCGCATCATCCAGCGTTGCCGCGACCTGCCCGGACAGGAGATGTTCCAATATCTCGACGCGGCGCAGAAGCGTCAGTCGGTGGATTCAGACGCCGTCAACGACTACTTGCGCGAGATCACCGGGCGGGACGTCACGGCAAAGGACTTCCGCACGTGGGGCGGCACCATGACGGCCGCGCTCGAGCTGCGGCGCATGGGCGTGGCGTCGAGCCGGCGCGAAGCCGATCGCAACGTCATCCGGGCGATCGAGGGGGTGGCGCAGCGGCTCGGCAACACGCGCTCGGTGTGCCGGAAGTACTACATCGACCCGGCGCTGCTCGACGCCTACCTGATGGGGCATGTCGTGCCGACGCCCCGGCCACGCGGGCGCGGGGCGCGGCGTGAGCAGCCCGGCGCCGCGCTGCGGCGAGACGAAGTGCTGGTGCTGCAGTTCCTGCAGGACCGGCTGTAGCAGCGGCAGGCGGCGGCGCGCTCCGTGTCCGGCTACGAGGCCATCGCCCGTACGAACGCATCGGTCAGCTCGGCCCCCGTCGTCCGATTCCACGATTCGTTCACGCCAATCAAGAACGTGTTGGTGCCATCGGTGGACGCCGCGGGCAGCACGATCCCCCGCTCGGCGAGGCGTGTCCGCAGCCTGACGGCGTCAGCGCGCATCACACGCAGCCGAAACAGGTTCGTGCCGGACGGAATGCGCTCGACCACGACGCCGTCCACACGGCTGAGCCCACGAATGAACTCGTCTGACACGGCGATCGCGCGGGTGAAGCGCTCGTCGAACCCCTGGAGGTAGTGCAGCGCAACGGCCGCGTACGGCCACGCGTGGTACAGACCCCCTCCGTACATCCGTCTGGTGTGATAGAGGTCGTCGAGCAGCGCGCGCGGGCCCGCGAGGATCGCGCCGCCCGCCGCGTTGAAGTACTTGTAGAGCGACACATAGACCGTGTCGAACGGTGCGGTGTACTCCGTGATGCGCCTGCCCCTGTAGGCCGCTTCGAGGAACACGCGGGCGCCGTCGAGATGGAGCTTGATGCCGTCGCGCCTGGCAAGGCCGACGACCTGGGCCATCTGCGCGGCGTCGAAGGCCTCTCCCAGCCGCCGGCGCACCGGCGTCTCGATCTGAATCACCGACACCCGCTGCACGACGCGACCGCCCCGGGTCTCGTTGAGCACGCGCTGCACGTCGTCGGAGGTGAACGTGGCGCGGCCGGGCGCGAGCGGCATCAACGTGATGTTGCTCAGCGTCTGCACGCAGTCGCCGCAGTCCATATACAGGTGGCTCTCGGCCTGCACGAGGGCGCGGCTCGAGCCGCCCGCGAGCGCGCGGACCGCGAGCTGGTTGGCAAGTGTCCCCGTCGGCATGAACACCGCCCGTTCCTTGCCGAGGAGGCCGGCGAACTGCGCCTCGAGCTCCTCCACGACGCCGCCGAGGCTGTAGTTGTCGGGGGTGATGCCCTTCTCGTCAACCAGGCGAGCCAGCAGGCGCCCGTACTGAGCCGGCGTGAGACTCAAGCCGTCTCCGGTCAGGAACACCCGGCGGTCGTCGGCGGCCGCAGCCGAGCCGTCGCGGGCAGCTTGCGCGAGTGCCAGATTCGGCAGTCCGACGCCGGCTGCGCTGCCGAGGCCGCCAAGCTCCAGGAACCGGCGCCGATTGAGAACGGTCATGACAACCCTCCTGACACTGCGATCACTCAAACGGCGATCTTCCTACGAAGTTGCCTGGAGGACTGTAGCGGCATACCAGAATATCGTTGCCGCCAGCCGTTGCCTTCGCACAGCCCACCTGCGTCGTGCCCCGCCACACGACTTGCGTGTAATGGCCCACGTCACTCCACGTACCAGTGGTGCTGACATTGGGGAAGGTTCCAGCCTTGAAGTATTGTTTCTCCCCGCCCCAGGCGTTCACCATTTGGGTGTAGCGGAAAGCGCCGGCGGTACCCAGCCAAAGATTCTCTCCCTGGTCACTTTGCTGTGCGTGCATCAGTTGACGGCCACCTAACGACGCCAGGTGATCTGCCCACGACCGAGCGTCCTTGGCGAGTGCCTCGGACCACGTGAGCGGCGCAACGCGCACTTCCTGACGAAAGACATTGTGCGCCTTCAGAAGTTCGGCTGCGACGGCCTTTGACAGCGGAGGAGCAGCGCTGACCCGCGAATTCGGCGCTGACTGAGCACTGGCCAGGACGGTCAACGCGATCGCCAACACACCGACAGACGCTGGCATCACAATCCGTTTCTCGACCATTAGGTGTCTCCTCTTTAGCGAGGGACTCGAGGCTACTTCTTCGCCGGCGCGGCGACCGGTGATTCGTCGAGCAGCGACAGGTTGGGATGATGCCGCTCGAAGTACTCCAGGTCCCATTGCGACGCGAACAGGATCACCGGCCGCTGCTGCCGGTCGGCCGCCACCACGTTCTTGCCGCCGGGCGGCGGGGCCGGCTCGGCCGGGTTCCCGAGCCATCGAGCCGCCATGTAGCCGGCAGGCTCGATTTCGACCGCCACGCCATACTCGCTGCGCAGGCGGCTGGCAATCACATCGTACTGCAGCGCGCCGACGACGCCGACAATCGGCTCGCGAGCGCCGGCGGCGACGTAGAACACCTGCATCAGCCCTTCTTCCTCGAGCTGCTTCACGCCTTCGTCAAACTGCTTGTAGCGGGTGTCCCGCAGCCGGATGCGCCCGAAATGTTCGGCTGGAAAGCGCGGCAGCTCCGGAAATCGCAGGGGCGCGCCGGAGTGGAGGGTGTCGCCGATGGCGAAGTGCCCCGGGTTGACCAGCCCGATGATGTCGCCCGCATAGGCGACGGCGATCGTCTCGCGGTCGCGGCCGAAGAACCGGTACGCGCGCGACGCCCGCAGCGTATCTCCCAGCCGGCTGTTGAACAAGACCATGTCCTTCGTGAAGCGGCCCGAACAGACGCGGACGAACGCGACGCGATCCCGATGGCGCGGATCCATGTTTGCCTGGATCTTGAACACAAACCCGGTGAAGCGTTCGTCGGTCGGGGCCACCGCACCGGTATCGCTCTGGCGCGGCGGCGGCGGCGGCGCCAGATCCACGAGCGCCTGCAGGAACGGCTCGAGGCCGAAGTTGGTGAGCGCGCTGCCGAAAAAGACGGGCGTCTGCCGCCCCGCGCGATAGGCCTCGAAATCGAACTCGGTGCCGGCCGCGCGGATGACGTCCAGCGATTCGCGGAAATGCGCGTACGCCTCGGCGCCAATCATCTCGCGCGCGTCCGGATCGTCGAGTGACGACAGATCGACCGGCGCGCGATACTGCCCCTGGGCTTCGCGCTCGTAACGCCGCAGCGTCTGTGTCTGGATGTCGTACACGCCGCGAAACCGCTCGGCGCTGCCGATCGGCCAGTTGACCGGCGCGGCGGCAATCCCCAGCGTGCGCTCGAGGTCGTCGAGCAACTCGAGCGGATCGCGGGCCGGGCGGTCGAACTTGTTGATGAAGGTGAGAATCGGCAGGCGGTGGCGCCGGCACACTTCGAAGAGCTTCCGCGTCTGCGCCTCGACGCCGTTGGCCGCATCGATAACCATCACGACGCTGTCGGCCGCAATCAGGGCGCGATAAGTGTCCTCGCTGAAATCGCTATGGCCAGGTGTGTCGATGAGCGACATGCGGTGGCCCTGCAGCTCGAATTCGAGCGCCGCGGACGAGATCGAAATGCCGCGCTGCTGCTCGAGCTCCATCCAGTCCGACGTCGCGTGGCGCCGGTCGCGCCGCCCTCGAACGGCGCCGGCCAGCTCGATCGCGCCTGCGTACAGCAGCAGCTTCTCGGTCAGCGTCGTCTTGCCCGCGTCAGGGTGGGAAATGATGGCGAAGGTGCGGCGCCTGGCCACTTCCCGCTCGAGCTCGGCGAACTCGGAGAAAGCCCCGACATTCTGCAGTTCTGTCACGCCTTCACTGTACTCCGCTGCCAGACTTTCCGCACCGGCAGCCAATCAGCCGAGCAGGTAGGCACGTACCTGCGGATCCTTGAACCGCCACACGACATTGTCGATGAAGTAGTGGTGGATGTTGATGAACAGCATCGCCGAGGTGAAAAAGAAATACATCCCCCAGGCGTCAACCGTGCCGAGCCGGCTGTCCATCGTGTCGGGCACGAACTCGAAGGCAAGCCACCCGAGCACCACCACGCCAACAACAATCAGCGTCGCCCGCAACTCTCGATTGTGCGATCCGTGCAGCCGCGCGTCCTCCATCTTGTAGGCGAAGGCGAGATATTGCAGTGAATGGAAGAACGGCACCAGCAGGAAATAGAACTCGTCCTGGCGGGTCTGGGGCAGCCACCACACGTACAGCGCCAGAAACGGCGCGATCAGGTTCGCGCTCGGACGCCGGCCCGTCGCCTTGTAGTGCGCGTAGAACACCTTGTAGAGCACGAGGACGAAGCCCGCGCCCACGACGAGCTCTGAAATCGGGCCGGCGATATCCGGCAGGTCGAGCGAGGAGTAACTGAACCCTCTCCACGCCCTGAAGTCGCCTCCGATGTTGTTGTCCACGAAGCTCATGCCCCAGATGCTCAGCAGCGCCCATCTGGTCAGGTCCCGCTGCGCCTTCGTCAGGGTGTACCCGTCGAAATGCGCGTAGACCATCATGCAGCCGAACACCTGCTTGGTGTAGTGCCAGCCGATCGTGAAGACCATCAGGTTGAACGCGGCGGTGAACAGCAGGTCGCCCAGCCGCGGGCCCGCCAGCACCTGCCCGTTCGCACCCCACGCACCCACGACCTGTGACGCGCTCGATACGACTCGCAGGCTGCGGACGGGAACGTCGTAGAAGACGTACGCCGCCGCAAAGATTCCGGCAAGCCCGATGGGCACCACGATCAACTGCCACCAGTGGCCGACGACGAACGATCGTCCGCGCGTGTAGGCGAGCTTGTACGACATCAGGAAGTGCGGGTAGTTGACCAGCAGCGACAGCGACAGCGTCGTCGCCGTCAGCTGGCTGAAGTGTTGACCGACCGCCCAGTTCCCCCTGAAGCCCTGGAGCGAAATCATGACCAGCCACACCAGGATGCTCGCGCCGCCGAGCAGCCAGAAATCCAGAAATCGCGTCGTCAGCGCCTTCTGCATCACGCGAGGGACAGTTTACGGTACTCTGTCGTCCTGGACATGGCGATGACGCTCGTCTCCGTCAACACCGGGCTCCCGCGCGAGGTCACGTGGCGCGAGAAGAGCGTGACGACGGGCATCTACAAGCAACCGGTCCAGGGCCGCGTCGCGTTGCGCACGCTCAATCTGGACGGCGACCGTCAGGCCGACCTGACCGTCCACGGAGGCGCCCACAAGGCCGTCTACTGCTACCCGTTCGAGCACTATGCGTATTGGAAGACCGAATTGCCGGCCAAGGACCTGCCACTGGCGATTTTTGGCGAGAACTTCACCACCGAGGGCCTGCTCGAAGACGCCGTCCATCTCGGCGACCAGTTCTCGGTCGGTTCGGCACAGGTCATCGTCACCCAGCCTCGCCAACCCTGCTACAAACTGGGCGTGAGATTTCAGTCCGACGACATGGTCAGGCAATTCCTCGCCAGTGGCCGATCGGGGTTCTACGTCGCCGTCACGCGCGAGGGAGACGTCGGCGCCGGCGACGAGATCAAAGTAATCGCTCGAGACCCGCACGCCGTGACCATCGCGGAGATCGCCCGCCTGTACATCGCAACCACCTACGGCGATGACGACCGGGCGTCTGTGCGCCGGGCTTTGCGCGTTGCGGCGTTGCCGGAAGGTTGGAAGGCGCACTTCCGAGAGCGGCTGCGCAAGACAGATATCTAGGCCGACGTCAGGGTTAAAGCGCTCCCCAGCTCGTAACGGCGACGGGCGTCACTACGATCAGGGGACGATCCGTCAGCGGCATCGCTTTGTATTGCGGATACTTGCTCTCAAGCAGGTGCACGCCGGCGGCGTGCGCGTCGCCGCCTTCGACAATCTCTCCCCTGCCCTTCACCAGCACCCACGCGAGCCGGGTCCAGTCCTCGTCGTAGTGATCGACGACGATGGCGATCTGCGGATTGGCGAGCAGGTTGCGCACGCGCTTCAGCTGGCGCGGCCCGACGCGCTTGGGCTTCTCGTCGAGCGGCGTGTACAGCCTGCGGTCGTCGATCGCAAAGACGATGGGGATGACGTGGGGCTGGCCGACCGCGTCGGCCGTCGCCAGCCGCGCCACGCGCATGCGGGTCAGGAATGCGCGCTCGGCCTCGGTGAAGATCACGCGGGCGGTCACGCCCCGCTCTGTGCCCCCAGGGCTCACGGAGTCCCCGGGGCCCCCAGGGCCTGGCGTATTTCGTCGGGGATCGGCCGCGACTTGAACGTCGCGCGATCGACGCAGACCACGGTGATGTACCCGGTGGCGAACAGCGCGCTCGTCTCGTCATCGAGCACCTCAAACCCGATCTTCACGGTCTTCTCGCCCGCAAACTGGGGATTCAGCCGGACGCGAATGAAGCGCCCGCTGCGAATGGGACTCAGAAAATTGGCGTGCGCCTCGACGCGCGGCATCCAGACGCCGAGCCCCTCGAACAACTGCTCGCGATTCTTGAGCGCCCGCAGATACAGCTCCTCTTCGGCCTGCCCGATGAGGCGGAAGAAGTTGCCGAAATACACGAGCCCTGCGGGATCGCAATCCGCCCAGTAAACGCGCAATTTCACTTCGGTCATCAGGTAATGTTCCCAGTCGCGACGATCGCGCAGTGGTCGTACCGGCCGGCCACGGCCGGGTCGCGCGCCGGGAAGTCGAGTCTCCGCTCGTACACTTCCGCTCCCGCGGCGACTACTGGCTCATTCGATCGACGGCCATTCACGGCATGCACCGACAAGACTAATCCGACGGGCACGGATCGCGCAGAACGAAGTCGCCGCGAGGAATCGCTTCGACTCGACTTCCGGCCCCGAGTGCATCGGCGCGCTCCTACGGCCGTGGCCGGCCGGTACGACCGCTGCGCTCGCGGCGCGGCTCGACGGCATCGGCCGTCGCGACCCGTCGAGGGCGGCCGGCCTGGATTCCGAAACTGCGGGCGGAAGGTTCTCCGCGCGGCGATCTCCGACCCCATGATCCGTGGCGTTCGCGATACCCCTGGCGGCGCTTGCCATGTACGGACCAAGCTGAAGCCAGCTAGTGATCGCCGCGCCGGCGAGCGCCTGCGGCCTGCGAGCGGGGGTGGGGCCCCGCGAGCGATTGAGCGAAGAGTACGAACCGGACGCCCGCAGTTCCGGCGCCCGACACGGGTGGCGGCGGCCGATGCCGTCCGAACCGCGCGACTGGTCACACCGTGAGCGCCTCGCGGTACTCGCCGTGGACTTTGCGGAAGGTGTCGGACACCTCGCCGACGGTGGCGTAGGCCTCAACGGCCGCGAGGATGTACGGCATGAGGTTGTCGGAGCCGCGGGCGGCGTGCTCCAGCCGCTCGAGCGCCGCGGCAGTGGCGCGCTGATCCCGGCTGGCCCGCACCTGCTCGAGTGACTTCACCTGCGCTGCTTCAAGCCCCGGATCGATGACGTGGAGCGGAATCCCCTTCTCCTCGTGGACGGTGAACTCGTTGACGCCGACCAGGATGCGCTCCTTCTTCTCAATCGCCCGCTGATACTGGTAGGCCGCGTCCTGGATTTCCTTCTGCACCCAGCCGCTCTCGATGGCCTTCAGCATGCCGCCCATCTGGTCGATCTTCTTGAGGTACTGATCGGCTCCCCGCTCCACCTCGTCGGTCAACGCCTCGATGGCGTACGAGCCGCCGACCGGGTCTACCGTGTTGACGACGCCGGACTCGTAGGCGATCACCTGCTGGGTGCGCAGCGCCAGGCGCGCGGCATCGGCCGTCGGCAGCGACAGGGCTTCGTCCTTGGAGTTGGTGTGCAGCGACTGGGCGCCGCCGAGCACGGCGGCGAGCGCCTGGAGCGTCACCCGCACGACGTTGTTGTCCGGCTGCTGGGCCGTGAGGGAGGAGCCGGCAGTCTGGGCGTGAAAGCGCAGCATGAGCGACCGCGGATTCTTCGCGCCGAACCGATCCCTCGCAATCCTGGCCCACATGCGGCGGGCCGCCCGGAACTTGGCAATCTCCTCGAGAAAGTCGTTGTGGGCGTTGAAGAAGAACGACAGCCTGGGCGCAAAGTCGTCGATCTTGAGACCCCGGCCCACGGCCGCCTGCACGTACGTGATCGCGTTGCCGAAGGTGAACGCCAGCTCCTGGACGGCGGTCGATCCGGCTTCGCGAATGTGATAGCCGCTAATCGAAATCGTGTTCCAGTTGGGCACTTCCTCCTGGCAATACGCGAAGATGTCGGTGATCAGCCGGAGCGAGAACGTCGCCGGATAGATATAGGTGCCCCTGGCGATGTATTCCTTCAGGATATCGTTCTGGATCGTGCCGTTGATCGCCTTGGGAGAGACGCCCTGCTTCTTCGCCACCGCGATGTACAGCGCGAGGAGGATGGCCGCCGACGCGTTGATCGTCATCGACGTGGAGACCTTGTCGAGCGGAATGCCGTTGAGCAGCAGCTCCATGTCGCGGAGCGAATCGATCGCCACCCCGACTTTGCCGACTTCGCCGGCCGCGAGCGAATGGTCCGAGTCCATGCCGATTTGCGTGGGCAGATCGAAGGCGACCGACAACCCGGTCTGACCGTTGGCCAGCAGATATTTGAATCGCGTGTTGGTCTCGGCCGCAGACCCGAAGCCGGCATACTGCCGCATCGTCCACAGCTTCCCGCGATACATCGTCGGCTGGATGCCGCGCGTGTAGGGGAACTCGCCGGGCAGGCCAATGCCCTGCGGCTCGATCGAGTCCGGGCCGTAGACCTGCTTGAGCTCGATGCCCGAGAGCGTCTCGAAGCGTTTCTTGTCAGCCATAATTTACTGGCCGCGGGCGCCTAGCGCGGGAGACCGGTGAGATGGATGCCGGCGCCTTTGACCTTGTTCTTGATGTTCAGGCGGATGAGCATCGACGTGAGGCTCTCGACGACGCGGGCGCTCTCGGCCGGCCCGACGTCGTAGGGGTGCATCCCCATCTTGGTGACCAGGCCCATGACGACCTTCTTCGCCTCGGCGTCGTTGCCGCACACGAGGATGTCGCAGTCGATGGCGTGCTTGGGATCGCGCAGCAAGTGGGCCGCGACGTTCTGGAACGCTGCCACGACTTTGGTCCCTTCGCCCAGAAACGCCTGCGCCTCTTCGGTCGCCGAGCCGGCAGCCGGCATCTTCATGCGGCGCGGATTCTCCGGGTCGAGGGGCACGGACACGTCGATGAAGATCTTGCCCTGCAGATGGGGCTTGACGCTCTCGAGCGTGGGCAGGTGCGCCGAGTACGGGACGGTTAACACCGAGATGTCGGCCGCGGCGGCCGCCGACACGTTGTCCATGCCGCGGATCTTCATCTGACCGAGCTCGGCATTGAGCTCCGCCGCGACCTTCTCGGCCTTCTCGGCCGCGCGCGAACCGATGATGACCTCTTCCCCGGCCATCGCCCAGCGCAGGGCCAATCCCGGTCCCTGATCGCCAGTACCACCCAAGATTGCAATCTTCACATGCTCTCCTTTAACTACTGGCGGCGGGGCCCCACCCCCGCCGCGAACTTACGCCGAT
>JBAUGX010000100.1:0-5108 GCA_049679965.1 Vicinamibacterales bacterium | reverse complement strand
CCGGTGCACCTGGTGCGCCTGGCGCGCCGGCCGGAGCGCCGCCACGCGCCGGAGCCGGCGGAGGCGTGAGCAGCTCGGCGAGGTTCGCGGGATTGGCAGTCGCGCCCGTGATGTCCGCGTTGAACGTCTCGAGGCCGGCCTGCTTCTCGACGATACGGCCCGGCACCTGCACGCCGTTCCTATTCGAGTAGTTCGAGTACTCGAATTCCCTCAGCAGGTCACCGACCACCGCGTGCTCGACGCGGGTCTCGACCTTGGTGACCAGGTTCTGGTTGTTGATGTAGCCGGTCACCGTGTACCTCTGACCCGACGGCGACATGAGGTTCGCTGGCGAGAACGAGACCACCTGCTGCCCGCCCTGCGCGGTCGCGGTGGCGTTATTGGCCGCCGCGGCTTTCAGGAAGCCCCACGGCGTCGCCAGGACGTTCAGCGCCTGGCCAAAATTGGCGCTGACCTGCATGGCCGAGATGTTCTGGTTGAAGACGCCCGGCATTGGCGCCGGCGCGCCCGGCACGGCGGGGGGCATGGTCGGCCCGGTCGCGCGCGAGACGAGCGCCATCGGGTTGTCTGCCTGTCCAAAGTTGAGCGTGCGGGTGTACGCCGTGATCTGCGTCAAATTGTTGGGCCCCAAGGGGTTCCCAATGGCCTTGCTCTGGCCGAACTGCCCGTTTCGCGCGGTTCCCGAGTAGGTGATCGAATTCAGACCGTCCGCGCCCATCGCCTTCGATGCCGCGGCAACGACCGGGTTGGCGTTCTGCGCGGCCGCGCCCATTGAGAGGATGGTCGCAAGGACCACAGCGATCGAAAACATCCTGCGTAACATGACTGCCTCCAAGATTCAGGGGACTCCGAGTTGTCGAACCTGCGGATTATAGATTATTTTATGGACTATTTATGTGACAAGGATCGGCGCTCGACAGCGGGAGCCGGCCAACTGGAGGGAAGGAAATGGTGGACCAAGCCGGGCGCCGCTTGGAACCAGATGGCGTCCTAGCTCCAGCGACTGGATCTCCTGCGAATCAGCGGCTTGGGACCAACGCCGGATGGAGCGCCCCGCTGATGTCGTTCTATCAGGCGCGCACAAGAAACGTGCTGAAGGTCCGTGTGCTCGATGCGTTCCCTCTCGCCGGTGATCCGCCGGTTGGTCAATGGATGCTGCCGAAGAACATCTGGCAGGCGGCGCGGCAGCCGGGCGCGTTCCGCGCGTTCTACACTTACTTGAGGCGGTTGGAGCGGTATCAATTGGTCTGCCGGGCGCTCAACGCACAAGGTGCGCTCTTCTACAGAATCACCGACAAGGGCATCCAGCGCTTGCGCTATCTGACGCGCCATTGAGGTGCGGAGTTGTTCGCGCCGGATCACACCGGCGCCTGGAACGGCCGCCCTCTTTAGACGGTCGGACAAGTGAGGCGCGACCCTCTAAAACGATGGTCCATGCGCAGTCGAAGCCATCGCGCGGCCGGGATTCCTCGAGAAAGGGAGCGAACGGTCGCCTTGGGCGGCCGGTATCGGTCGCGATAAGATGGACCCTGGGCCCAAGGTTCGTGACGCTGTCAAGCTGATTGAGGCTGACGGCTGGCGCGAAGTGGCGACCAAGGGCAGCCACCGTCAGTTCAAACACCCGACGAAGGCGGGACGCGTCACTATTGCCGGGCATCCGTCTGACGACCTGGCACCGGGCACGCACGTACAACAGCATCCTGAAGCAGGCGGGGCTCAAGGGGTAATCATGCATCGATTCTTGATCATCATCGAGAAGGCCGGCACCAACTTCTCCGCGTACTCGCCAGATTTGCCAGGCTGCGTCGCTACAGGGTCGACGCGCGAGGAAACGCGCGAGGAAACTGAGCGGCGGATGTATGAGGTGATCCAGTTGCACGTGGAGGGCCTCCTTGAAGATAAGCTGCCCGTTCCGGCGTCCACGTCATTTGCCGAGTACGTCGTCGTTCCTGCCTGAGGCTGGCAACGCGAGCCTTGCTGGGCGCGTACCCTTCGGCGCTACAACCGCAAGATGGCCAGCGGCACTGAGTGAGGCCAAGCGGAGGCACCGCTGGGCTCGCGATTCAGAGAAGCTCTGATCAGCGTCCGCGCCCGTCAGATTCTGGATCAATCGCCACTGGCCGACCAGGCGGGACCTATCCCGCAGGGGCGCCCTGCGTCGCGGGGCCGCTCTCAACAACAGCTAGAATCGTTCTGCCAATTCGATGGCTCGAGGCGCTCGCATGTGCGCCTTTGTTGTCCGTGTGCGCGTGACGTACGAGAGCGACGTCCCAGCCGACTCACACGCCGGCGCCAAGCCGGGCCTTCACGACAGGAATAGCCGCCTCGACCGCTTGGATCAAGGTTTGCCGGCGACGGTAGAGCCAGTACCACAACCCGACGATCAGCCCGAGGACAATGACCGACCCCAATCCGGACGTGGCGACGAAGGCCACGATGAAGACCAGGGCCAGGATGGAGAGCACGATCTGGCTGCGCAGAAGGGCTGGGGTCGCCAACTGGTTGCGCGTCTCCCACACGACGCCGAGCTTATCGCTGGCGTGTTTGTAGACGGCCAGGTAGTCGCTCTTCTTCGTTCCGACGACTCCCCAAAACAGTGTGACCTGCTCGCCCTCGGTGACGGTCGCCTGTCGGGTGTCGACCTCGGTCCCTTGCGTTGAACCATCGGGTGCGCGCACGACGAACTTGTTGTAGGTCCATCGACGGTGCTTCGTCTCGCGGCCGTCTTCGTAGGTCGTCTCCGTCTCGGAACTTTGTGAGGAGCTGATGACCTCGCCCGTGAACGCGTGGAGGTCGATCTTCTTCGAACCGATGCTGACGCTGCCAACTGCTGCCATACCTGCCCCCCTTTTTGCCTGGTCGATGGTAGTCGAACCCAACGCACGCGGCCAGATCCAAAGACTCCGTGCAGGTATCGACGAGTAGATCGACGAGCGGGAACTGAGAGAGGGGTGACGCGTGTTGGGAGATCAGGAAGACTGTGTAAGATGCTGCTACACAAGGAAGGGACATGGACCACGACCATTACCAGGAGGGCCTGCGCGGCTCCCAGTTCACGGGTTCGACTGTAGAGGACTCCCTCGCCTATTCCCAGGGAAAGAGCACTCGGGAAGGAGGGCAGGGCGGTGGGATGCTCGTCGCAGCGGTGATACTGTCGCCGCTGATCTGCGTCGCCTACCCGTTCGTCGGACTGGCAACCGTGGCAACAGCGTTCCTTGTCCCAAGGGGCGCGCCGTTGGTCGGCATACGATCCGGCGGCGGCGTTTTGATCATCGTGGCTCTCATAGCATTGGTGGCGGCATTCCTGGGCGGCGTGGCTGTCGAGCGCAGGGTCTCGAAGTCGAAGGCGTATCGCGCCGTGCGCTGGATCATGCGCGTGCTGCTGATACCCGCCATGGTTGTCTACACACTGGTCAGCGGGGGCGCCGAGGGGGTCAGCATCGAACGCATCGTGGTGCTGCTCATCGTCATGGTGATCGGTTGCTGGTTCCTGAAGGGACTCGACCGTTTCATCGGCGCGACCGGAGAGGAATAGCACGCTCCGGGCGCTCGCCTGGGCCCCGGGGCCACCGCCGCGACATCGCGGGTTAGTACGTCTTGCGCAACGCGGCAGGATCGATGAAGCCGTTTTGGCAGGCGTTGCAGGGGGACACATACTTGTACTGCCCACCGCGTGCGTTGCCGATCACGACCACTTCTGTGCCCTTGGGGTAGCGCTCCAGTACGGCCGCATCAGGCGAGGGTGCTGCGAGAACCCCGACTTCGGTGACGAGCGTCCATAAGCCGCCGTTTGCGATGTCGACCCAGTTCCCACGAACATCGATCATCGCGTCCTGATAGGCACTGCCGTTCCAGCGGTAATAGGTCCATTCCCCGCAGGGCCTATCGCCGGCGCAACCGCCCCTGAGGATGCCATAACGGTCTCCCGGCGCTGGCGCCAGCACTTCGGCGGCGGGGGCGTCCGTGGCGCGTATAGCCCCGATCGCGACCCAGGCATTTGCACGCCGCTCGAACAGCGAGACTGAACAGCCCAAGCTGCCGCAGGCCATCGCTGAGTCAAAAACAGCGGCTGCAGCAGGTATTCTTCCCTGAAGGCGTGGCGTTCGATGGAAAACGACTTGTTCGAACCGGCGTAACGCTTCCTGTCTTCAACTACTTAACGCCAGGTGAGGGGTCGAAAAGAGAAATGGTGGACCAGGCCGGGATCGAACCGGCGACCTCATGAATGCCATTCATGCGCGCTCCCAACTGCGCTACTGGCCCACGCGGAGTGAATTTGAATTGTAATTCAGATTTCCAAGGCCACGAGACCGTCATATAATCGCGCCCTTCGCTTCGTCGTTTCGGACCCTCGGTCATGCCGTTGTGGGCCGGCAGCCGCCGGCCGGGAGGGCGCCGTGAGACCGCACGCACTGGTCGAATTCCTCAAGCACGCCCGCGTTCCGTACACCACGTTCCAGCATCGAGTCGCCTTCACGGCTCAAGAGGAAGCGGCGATTTCCCACGTGCCGGGGCGGTCGTGGGCCAAAGTGGTCGTCTGTTTCGCCGACAGCGAGCCCGTCCTGGCCGTTCTTCCCGCCCACTTCAGGGTGGACCTGGAAGAGCTGCGCGCATTGGCCGGAGCCGGGACTCTTCGCCTGGCTCGCGAGCAGGAAATCACCGAGCTCTACCCGGACTGCGAGCCGGGGGCCATGCCACCATTCGGCGATCTATACCGACAGCGCGTCTTTCTGGACCGGAGCCTGGTGGGCGAGCCCGAGATGGTGTTCAACGCCGGCACACACACCGACGCGATCCGGATGCACTGGGCGGATCTTGCAGACCTCGCGCATCCGGTCGTCGGCGTGTTCGCGCACGCGCTGGCTGGACGACGCCCCTAGGCGAGCTTGGCGTCGAGCGTGATCTTCGTATTCAAGAGGCGCGAAATGGGACAGCCGGCCTTGGCGCCTTCCGCGGCCTTCTGGAACGCCGCCGCGCTGGCCCCGGCGCTCTTGACCATCGTTTTCAAGTGGCTTTCGGTGATGGTCCAGGCGCCGTTGACGTTCTCGAAGTTCACCGTCGCAGTGGTGTCGATGCTTTCCGGCTTCAGCCCCTCATTGGCCATGAAC
>JBAUGX010000099.1:0-16044 GCA_049679965.1 Vicinamibacterales bacterium | reverse complement strand
AGCCAGACGTGACCCAAGGGGCCGCCCGGTTGGTCGCCCGCCACTTCTGTCAGGAGCCAAGGTAGATAAATACATAAATGTACCTATATCAACTGTGTACGACACTTATGGCGTCCCGAATCGACTGCCCCGACTTTGGCACCGCCGGAAAATCTGGGCTTTCTACAACGTCGGCGCCGCGACCGCTTGGCGTCTGCCTTGCACTACGGCCGTCGCTGGCTGGCGCACGGCGTCGGCGTGACGAGCTCAACCCTATTCATTACTACTGAACTACTGAGGAGAAGAAGAATGAGTCGCCGCAAGAATCTCATCAAGGCCAGCCTGCTGCTTCTGGGGCTGCTGTTCATTCCGCGATTGATCACCGGGCTTTCGGCCCAGGCGCCGGAAGCGGCGGCGGCCGCAGCTCCCGCGCCGGCCCAGGCTCCCGAGGCCGCGGCGCCGGCAGCGGCGCCCGCGGTCGACACCAACAAGATCGCGCTAGACACGGTATGGGTGCTGCTCACGGCTGCTCTCGTGTTCTTTATGAACCTCGGCTTCGCGCTGGTCGAGTCTGCGATGTGCAGATCGAAGAACACCGTCAATATCCTCTCCAAGAATTTCATCGTCTTCGCGATCTCCAGTCTCGCCTTCTACGTCTTTGGCTGGGGGCTGATGTTCGGCGACGGCAATGGATTCATCGGGACCACCGGCGTCCTGTTGGCCGGCGGCGCCGACAACAGTCCGGCGGTGGGTGATGCGTATAGCGGGGTCTACAAGTCGATCGCCTGGACGGGCGTTCCGCTGAACGCGAAATTCTTCTTCCAGCTCGTGTTTGCCGGAACCGCGGCGACCATCGTCTCCGGGTCGGTGGCCGAGCGTATCAAGTACTTTTCTTTTATCGTGTTCTCATTCCTGCTCGTCGCGTTCGTGTACCCCGTGACCGGCCATTGGATCTGGGGAGGCGGGTTCCTGGCGACCAGCGGCTTCTTTGATTTCGCTGGGTCGACCGTCGTCCACAGCGTCGGCGGCTGGGCAGCGCTGGCCGGCATCCTCGTGCTCGGGCCCCGCCTGGGCAAGTACGGCGCTGACGGAAAGGTCAACGCGGTTGCGCCGCACAACTACAGCTCGGCGGTCATCGGATGCTTCGTCCTGTGGCTCGGGTGGTTCGGATTCAATCCGGGCTCGACCATGGCCGCCGATCCGAACGCGATCGCGCACATCTTCATGACGACCAACACCGCCGGCATCATGGCGCTCCTGTCGGCCACGGCCATGAGCTGGTTCTGGGATGGCAAGCCTTCCCTGGGCATGTCGATCAACGGATGCCTCGCCGGTCTCGTGGCGATCACCGCTCCGTGCGCATTCGTCACGGTCAATGCTTCCCTGCTCATCGGGGCGGCAGCCGGAGTCCTGGTGGTGCTCGCGGTGAAGCTGCTGGACACGCTCAAGATCGATGATCCCGTCGGCGCGGTACCCGTTCACCTCTTCAACGGCGTGTTCGGAACCATTTGCGTCGGCCTCTTTGCCGTAGACAAGATTACGGGCACCGCGACGGGCAACGGCTTGTTCAACGGCGGCGGCATGACACTCCTCATGGCCCAGCTCAGGGGCATTGGAGCGGTCGCCGTCTATACGCTCGCCGTCTCCCTGGCGTTCTGGTTCATCGTCAAGATGGTGATGGGACTTCGGGTCAGCAAGACAGAAGAGCTCGAAGGTCTCGACATCGGCGAGCACGGCGAAGTCGCCTACCCGGACTTCCTCACGGCACCCGCGGCGAAGGTCGGCTAGCCCGGACGAGCGAGTCTTCCCGAGCCCGACGCCAGACGCATCGAGCGCCTGAGGTCGGGCTCGGTTCTCTTCTACCTTCATCAACGTTCTGGCCGCGACTCCGAATGTGAACGCCAACCAACCCGACTCGGCCATCGACGGCACCCCCTTCCATCCGCAGCCAGCCGTCGTCATGCTGCCCAACTCTTGGTTTGTGGCCGGTTGCGCGCTCGTCGCCGCGGGGATTCTCGTCGCAAGCCGCTTCGCGCCAGTCCCGCTCTGGCTGCTCGCGGCCGAAGTCCTGGCGAC
Organism: Vicinamibacterales bacterium; assembly: GCA_049679965.1. Taxonomy (GTDB): domain Bacteria; phylum Acidobacteriota; class Vicinamibacteria; order Vicinamibacterales; family CAVVIG01; genus 2-12-FULL-65-11. Next base: position 13,989 of record JBAUGX010000099.1, on the reverse strand, counting down.
CATCCTCGGCCTCTTCGCCTTTGGATCCTTCCAGTACCAAATCCACAAGAACGCGCTCACCTACGGCATGCTGCTCGTCATCGTCGCCACGTTCTGCGGGCTCTCGACGTCCACCTGGCATGTCGAGATCGCGCAGCAAGGCTGGGGGCTCTGGTCGCAGCAGCACCTGCTGTCGTTCCGCGGGCTCGACGATCTGATTCATGCTGACACGATGCTCTTCATCCTCGGCTTGACCTTCTTCGTGTCGGTCATCGCACAGACTCGATTGCTCGAGGGCATCACCTTCTTCCTGTTGCGGCGCAACAAGGGCTCCATCCTGCCCACCGTGATCGCCGTCACGGTCGTCGTCGCCTTCGCCTCCGGCATCCTTGACGGCGTGTCGATGATCGGCCTGACGATCCGCACCCTCGTCATCATCCTGATGCTGGCCGCCGCGCCCCCGGCGGCCGTGCGATACGCCGTCATGGTCTGCACCGCCGTGACGACGATCTGCGGTATCTGGCTGGCCTACGGCGAGCCGCCAAACCTGATCATGAAGGCAAACCTGTACCCGTACCTGGACAACGCCTTCTTCCTCCGGTACTGCGCGCCGGCCGCCGTCGCCAGCTATCTGGTCATCGCCTGGCAGCTTCGCGGAAAGCTTGGCGGGCAGCGCGTGAACCTCGAGACCATGGACGTCATCGACGCCAACGTGGCGGACGTGCGTTTTCTCCAGGCGACGCGGCATGGAGACGTGGTCACGGCCGTCGAACTGGTCGAGGACCACGACAGCGTCCTCGAAGGCAAGGCCGAGGGCGTGATCGCGCGGCTGCGCAACGGCGAGTCCCTCGGCCTGGCGCTCGTGCGGGAGGAAGTGCCGGTGTGGACGCGCAGGCAGCTGCTCGGCCATTACGTCACCGAGGACCTGGCCGACGGGCTCGACCGCCATTATCTGCTCGACGCCGAAGGTCGGTACGAGGAGGCGTTTCAGGCCGAGCAGGCCGTGGACGAGGTCTTGGCCTCGATGGCGCGCGTCCGGCAGCGGGCGCAGAAGATCGGCGCGTTCGCGCTGGCCCCGTTCATCGCGATGCTGGTCCTGCATGGGATGAATCATGAGGTCCCACTCTTTCTGGCGTCGTTCGCCGGATTCCTCGCGGCCCTGCCGGCGATTGCCCGGATCCCGAAGATGCGCCGGCTGGCACTGCGCGAGGCCCGGCTGGAGTACGCGGAGTACTACTTTCTGTTTCCCCTCTTTCTCTCGATTACGCTCCTGACGAGCGCCGGCTTCTTCGATTCGATGCAGGGCCTGATTCGATCCGGGATCGCGACGCTCGGCCACTCGCACGTCGGCTTCGCCCAGTTCCTGGGCTCGACGTTCCTCTCGGCCATTCTCGACAACAACGTCGTGGCCGACTTTGCGTCGCGCGGCCTCGAAGGTCTGGATCTCAACGTCCTGCAGTTTTTCGCAATGGCGCAGATTGCCGGCTACGCGCTCGGCGGCTGCTGGACCCACATCGGGTGCGCCCAGTCGGTCGTCGCCTATGCGTTCATCCAGCGAGACGTGGATGCGCACTACACGCCAGTGCAGTGGATGAAGGAAATGACTCCAGTCATCATTCAGATCCTCGTGGTGATGGGCGTGCTCATCTACGCGGAAGGCGCCCTGCTCGAGTGGTTTTGAGTATGATCGGGCCACTCGGATGGATTCGATCGCGCCCCTCCTCCTCTCGCTTGCCATCATTCTGATCGTCGCCAAGCTGGGCGGGCACGTCGCCGTACGCCTCGGTCAACCGTCGGTGCTCGGGGAACTGCTGGTAGGCGTCCTCATCGGAAACCTGGCGCTCGTCGGATACTCCGGCCTGCAGCACCTCGGGAGCGACGCCGGGCTCGAGCTGCTCGCGGAGTTGGGCGTCATCCTGCTCCTGTTCCAGGTTGGCGTGGAATCGACCGTCGGTCAGATGCTCAAGGTGGGGCTGTCCTCATTCCTCGTCGGAATGCTGGGCGTCGCGGGTCCCTTTGTGCTTGGCTGGGCCGTCGCCGCGTGGCTTCTGCCGAGCGAGAGCATGTACGCCCATGTCTTTCTCGGGGCCACGCTGACGGCCACGAGCGTCGGCATCACGGCGCGCGTCCTCAAAGACCTCGGGCGATCGCAAAGCAGCGAGGCACGCGTGATCCTGGGGGCGGCCGTCATCGACGATGTCCTCGGCCTCGTCATCCTGGCCGTGGTGACAGGTGTCATCGCCGCAGCCGATCAGGGAGCCACCCTTTCCTATGCCGCTGTCGGCATCGTGGTCCTCAAGGCGAGTGTGTTTCTTGTCGGCTCGCTCGTTCTGGGTGTCTACCTCTCTCCCAGCCTGTTCTCGCTGGCATCGAGGGTCAAGTCGGGCGGCGTCCTGCTCGCACTCGGGCTGGCCCTGTGCTTCATCACCGCCTGGTCCGCCCACGCGGTCGGATTGGCGCCGATCGTGGGAGCCTTCGCGGCAGGGCTTGTCCTCGAAGATCTCCATTACCGCGATTTCGTCAGCCGCGGTGAGCTCACGCTCGACCATCTGGTCGAGCCCATCGTCTCGTTTCTGGCGCCTGTCTTCTTTGTGCTGATGGGGATGCGAACCGATCTGCGCGTCTTCGCGGAACCGGGCGTGCTGGGCCTGGCAGCGGGTCTGACGCTTGCAGCAATCGCGGGCAAGCAGCTGTGCTCCTTGGGAGTGGTGGGACTCAAGCTCGATCGGCTCTCGGTCGGAATCGGGATGATTCCACGCGGCGAGGTGGGGCTGATTTTCGCCAACATCGGCCTGACACTGATGGTCGCTGGCGAGAGGGTCGTCGATCAGCGCATCTTCTCCGCCGTCGTGGCCATGGTGATCGTCACGACGGTCATGACACCACCTGCGCTGAAGTGGAGCTTCGCGAGATTCTCGAACGATTATGATGGTGCGGTCCGATGAAGACGACCGAAGGCCACGCGGCCACTCCGCCTCTTGCGCTGCTCGACGCGGCCCGCCGCGAGCTCATCGACGAGACGCGAGCCGGCCGTGCGGGCCGGGCTGCGGCTGAGCGGTTCTCCGATCGGCTCGACACGTTGATGCGGCAGGTCTTCGAGGGCGCGCCGGCGGTGACAACGCCCGTGGCGATTGTGGCCTTGGGAGGCTACGGTCGACGCCACCTCTGCCTGCACTCGGATGTCGACGTGCTGGTCCTGTTTGACGGGCCCATCGGGGTCAATGAAGAGCGCCTCGTCCACGGACTGTTCACGCCGCTCTGGGACCTCGGGCTGGTCCTGGGGCATCAGGTCCGTGAACTGAACGAGTTCGCTCAACTCGAGACCGATAACCCCGAGTTCCTCATGGCGCTCCTCGACGCCCGCCTGATCGCCGGGGACGGCTCGGTCTTCGATCGGTTCACGACGCTGTTCCATCGGCCCGAGACGCACGCGTTCATTCTGGGGGCGCTCCAACAGCTCATCACCCAGCGCCACGCGCAGTTCAACGACACGCTCTACCAGCTGGAGCCCGATGTCAAAGACGCGCCCGGCGCCCTGCGCGATCTGATGGCGTTGCGCGTCGTGGGCCATCTCACGGATCCGGCGCTCCTCGGCAGCGGTCCTGCGGATCCGGTGCGGGTCGACGAGGCCGAGGACTTCCTGTTCCGAATTCGATCGATCGTCCATCTCGAAGCCAAGCGCAATCAGAACGTGTTGAGCCACGAGCTGCAGGAGAAGGCGGCGCAGATGCTCGGCTACGAGGGCGCGCAGCCGCAGCAGCGCGTCGAGCGGCTGATGAGCGACTATTTCCGGCACGCCCGGGTCGTCAGTCGATCGCTCGAATGGATGCGCCGGAGTGCGCCGACGCCGGTCGGCGTCAACCTCGTGCGATCCCGCGATGGGATCCGCTTCGTTGACGCCCGGCGCGCGGCCAAGGAGCCGCAGAGCTGGCTCACGCTCTTCCAGGTGGCGATCGACACGGGCGCCTCAGTGGCCGACGAAGCGCTGGCACTCATCCAGCAGCACGCGCAGGATTATGCGCCCGAGATGTTCTATCCCACGCCCGCCATCCGGGCGGCCGTGCTGGCCTTCCTCAAGCCGAAGCCCGGGCTCTCTGCCCGCCTGACCGACATGCACGATTGCGGACTGCTCGGACGGATGTTTCCGGAATTCCAGGCGATTTCCTGCCGGGTCGTGCGCGACTTCTACCACAAGTACACCGTCGACGAGCACACGCTGCTGACGATCCGGAACCTGGAACGGCTGACTGCGCCGTCCAGGCCGAGCCGCGATCGGTTCGGGTCACTGCTCGCGGATCTGGCCGCCCCCGAACTGCTGGTTCTGTCGCTCCTGTTCCACGACGTGGGCAAGTGGCGCGACGAGGACCACCACGTCGAGAGCGTCCGGATGGCGCAGCGGATGTTCGAACGCCTCCAACTGCCGGCCGAATCGCGCGCCACCGTGGCGTTTCTCATCCAGCATCATCTGCAGATGTCGCTCGTCGCGTTTCGTCGGGACACCGAGGACCCGGAGATCGTCAAGCAGTTCGCGGACCTCGTGGGCGTCGAAGAGCGGCTGAAGATGCTCTGCCTGATGACGCTGGTCGACGTCGGGGCTGTCAGTCCCGAGACGCTCACGCCCTGGCGGGAGGAGCTGCTGTGGCGGCTGTACGTCGATACGTACAACCATCTCACGCTGCAGTACGGCGACGAGCTGATCGACCGCAACCAGTCCGGCCTCTCGGAGCTGTTGGCCGGACGCCCCCGCGACGTGTCCGAGGCTGAGATCACCAGATTCCTGGAGGGGCTGCCCCGCCGGTACTTGCAGCTCTTCTCCCGCGACGCCATCTATCGCCACGTCAAGCTGTCGCGCGCCATCAAGCCCGACCAGGTGCATGCCACGCTCGAAGCCAAAGGCGACGCGTGGGAGCTGACGGTGGTCACGCTCGACAAGCCGTTTCTGTTCTCCAACATCTGCGGCGTGCTGTCCTCCTACGGCATGGACATCCTGCGCGGCCACGCGCTGACCAACCCGAACGGGCTCGTGCTCGATATCTTCCAGTTCAGAGACCAGGAGCGGTTCCTGACGGTCAATCCGGGCGGCCAGCAGCGCCTGCTGGACGTGCTCGGGGACGTCGTGTCCGGGCGGACTGACGTCTCCACCAAGCTCCGGGCGCTCGAGCACGGCATCCTGGGCCGCCGCGTCTCGCGCTTCGCGCCGGTCATTCACTGCGACAATCAATCATCGCGCCGGTATACCATCCTGGATATCATTGCGACCAACGCCATCGGGCTGCTCCACCGGATCAGCCGGGTGATGTCGCGGCACGGCTGCGATGTCGACCTGGTGCTGATTTCGACCGAGGGCGAAAAGGCCATCGACGTGTTCCATATCACCCAGGCAGGGGCTAAGCTCTCAGACGCCGCACAGCAGGCGCTGACGGCCGACTTACAACGCATGCTGGAGGGTACAGATGCAGCTCATTAAGACCATCGTCCGGCCGAACAAGGTGGACGACGTGAAAGAGGCGCTCGGCAAGCTCAACGTGTCTGGCATGACCGTCACCGAAGTGCGAGGCCATGGCAAACAGAAGGGCCACACCGCCATCTACCGCGGCAAGGAGTACAACGTCAGCCTGCTGCCGAAGATGGAAATCGAAATCGTCGTGGCCGACGCGGTCGTCGACGAGGTCGTCAAGGCGATCATGCAGGCGGCCCGAACGGGCGAGATCGGCGACGGCCGGGTGTTCGTCTCCCCGGTGACACACAGCTACAAGATCCGCACGGGAGAGGTCGAAGCGGGCTAGACCCGGTCAGACCTTGAACCGCCGGTAGTCGATCTCGAGCTGCCGCACTTTGTAGTTGAGCACGCGCTCGGTGGTATCGAGCAGCCGCGACGCCTTCGCGCGGTTGCCCCGGGTCGTCTTGAGGGCGTCCTGAATCAGGTCCTTCTCGTACGCGGCCACGGCATCGCTGAGCGACACGCGGGTCACCGTGCCAGACGATTCGGCCGTCTGCAGGGACGGCGGCAGATGATGCGCGTGGATGACCTGCCCGTCGCACACCAGGACCGCACGTTCGAGGACGTTCTCCAACTCGCGGACGTTGCCGGGCCAGTGGTAGCTCATCAGCATATCGATGGCCGGGGTCGAAATCCGCTTGATGACCTTGTGATGTTCTGACGAGAGCTTCTCGAGAAAATGGTCGGCCAGCAGCAGCAGGTCGCCCTTGCGATCGCGCAGCGGCGGCACGAAGATCGTGAACACGTTGAGGCGATAGTAGAGATCTTCGCGAAACGTCCCGGCCGCGATCGCCTTCTCCAGGTCCTTGTTGGTCGCCGCCAGCAGGCGAACGTTCGCCTTGATGGTTTCCGTCCCCCCGACGCGCTCGAATTCGCGCTCTTGCAGCACCCGCAGCAGCTTGATCTGCGTGCCCAGATTGACCTCGCCGATCTCGTCGAGCAGCAACGTCCCGCCTTCCGCGAGCTCGAAGCGGCCTTTCTTGCGGGCATCGGCGCCCGTGAAGGACCCCTTCTCGTGCCCGAAGAGCTCCGATTCGATGAGGCTGTCGGGCAGCGCCGCGCAGCTCACCTTGATGAACGGCTTCTTGGCGCGCAACGAGTTGTAGTGAATGGCGTGCGCGATGAGCTCCTTGCCCGTACCCGACTCACCGCGGATGAGCACCGTGGTGTTGGTGCCCGCCACCTGCGCCACCTGCTCGTACATCTGCCGCACCGGGCCGCTCGTCCCGATGATGTTCGAAAAATCGTACCGCTCGCGAAGCTCCTGCCGCAGGTGCGTGTTCTCGTCCTCGAGCCGACGCCGATCCTCCTCGACGAGCCGCTGGATCTTGATGGCCTGCGCCAGCATCGACGCGACCACGCCGAAGAACTTGGTCGTCCGGTCGTAGTCGCGATCGGGCTTGAACCGCAGGTCCACCGCGAGCGCCCCAATTGCCTTTCGGTTGAGGACGATGGGCACGCAGACGAAGCTCAGCTCCTGCTCGGGAAGCTCCGGCCGCTTGGACGCGCGATGGAGCAGCAGGGGCTCGCTGCTTACGCGCGGCACGACCACCGGCCGGCAGGTCTCGACCACGCGCCCGGTAATGCCTTCCCCCACTTGGTACCGCACGGGGGCGCCCGGCCTCTCGAGACCGTCGGAGGCCTCGACCCGCAGCTCGCCCCCCTCCTGCAGCATGGTGACGATGCCGCGCACGGCGCCGTGGTGGCGCGCCAGAATCTCCAGGACGCGATGGAGCGCCGATTTCAGGTTGAGCGTGCCGGACAGGGCCTGGCTGACTTCGAGCAACGACGACAGCCGGCGGATCTCCGGGGCTTGCGTATCGGCCGGAGCGACCCGGCGGGGTTTGTGAGCGGCGCTGCTCATAGTGGGTGCTGAATCAACCTACAGCTATGTTATACGAAAATCACTATCAGACAATTTTGTCCAACATCGAACCGCACCTTCCCCGGGACTTGGGGTCTCCAAACCCGGCCCGCGCCCAAGGAAACGTGAGAAAAAGCACCGCGCGCCGACCGCCGTTCGGCGCCACTCGAAAGGGGCGTGGCTGCGCTCCTGCAAGCGCCGTGCACAGCCCGGCGTCCCGCAACGTCGAGCGGGCCTGCAAATGCGCGGGCCGCAACCGGGATGAGCGGACACTATTGTCGACAGAACGGTTATCTCTGACGTTTATGTAGCAGCAGGCGGCGGCCGGGGACACTATCGTCAGCGACAGCGTCTTCGGGTACGCGCGCGGCCGCAGCGCCGGCGCCGGCAAGGACGGCTCTTCGGCTACATCCGCCCTATAATCAAGGCCCGTCGGATGACGTTTCTTCTTTTCTAAGGAGCGATGAAGCGACATGGCCGAAGTCGATGTGACAGTCCGGTTGGCCAAACTTGAGACCGCGGTGGCGGAGTTGCGCGCCGTTCAGGACGTCCTGCTGCGTCTCTTGTCCTCGGAGAGGCCGTTGGCGCGTGTCCTCGAGCGGTACGGGGCGACGGAAACGAAGGAAAAAGAGCTGTTCGACCTGCTCGATGAGATGGTCGGCCGCCTGCGAGGACCCGAGCCCGACCGGCCGACCTTCGGATACCTTCAGATGCGTCTCGCGTCCATCTTCCACGACATCGGCCGCGACCCCGAATTCGTGCAATTGCTGGTGGATACGCTCAAAATCGATCGGCCCGCGTACCGGGCGCTGCACGACTACGCGGTTGAGCAGCGGTGGCTGGCCTAGCCCTCGGCGGTCCGCCTACTTCGGCCCCTCGGCGTACCACTCCCGGAGCCTGACCTCGATGCCCGTACCCCTGAGCGCGTCGGTGAACTCGCTCAGATTCGCACCCTGGTAGTGATACGGGTACACGATCTTCGGCTTGAACGCCTTGACGCACTCGGCCGCTTCCGACGGCGGCATCGTGTACGGCAGGATCATCGGGATGAAGGCCACGTCGATGTTGGTCAGCGCCTTCATCTCGGGGACGCACTCCGTGTCACCGGCAAAATACAGGCGCTTGCCGCCGACCGTGACGATGTAGCCGTTGCCTCGGCCCTTGGTGTGGAACAGCTGGCCAGCCGACGGCCCCCGCACGAGGTTGTACATCGCCACCGCCTGGACGGTGAGCCCTGCCACGGACTTGGTGTCGCCATTGGCTATTACGGTCGATCCCCTCAGCTGACCGGCCGCCGCCGACGGGGCGATGACCGTCGTCATGGGCGTACGGAGTCTCCCGACCAGGGCCGAGTCGAGGTGATCCTCGTGAATGTCGGTGACCAGGATGAGGGTGGGGGCGGCAAGTCCGGTGAAATTGGCCGGCGCGGCGGGATCGACATCAATCACCTGGTTGGCGTGCACGATCTGCAAGCTGCCGTGGTAGACCGGGATGATGGTGATGTTGCCGCCGGTCGCCGGGAGGACGTCTCGCGTCTGCCCCGACGCCACGGCGGCCGTCAACAACACACGAGCGGCAAAGGCCGCCGTACAACCGACACGAAAATGGGTCATTTCGTACTCCTTCAGAATTCCAGTGCGCCCGGCGTATGATGACCGCTGAGGGCCCATAAAGTTTATGTCAGGTCGTGCCCGTCGTTGGACATGGTTGCTCGTCGGCCTGGCGATGTTATCGGTCCCGGGCTCCCGGGCAGACGAGGGGATGTGGACGTTCGACAATCCGCCCCGCGCCCAATGGAAGGCGCGCTACGGATTCGAGCCAAGCGCTGAATGGCTCGACCATCTGCGACTCGCCTCGGTCCGGCTCGAAGGCGGCAGCGGCTCGATCGTCTCGCCGGATGGCCTGGTGCTGACCAATCAACACATCGCGGCCGGACAGCTGCAGAAGCTGTCGACCGCCGAACGCGACCTCGTGCGCGACGGCTTCTCCGCCCCCACGCGCGCCGCGGAGCCGAAGCTGCCCGACGCCGAGGCCCTCGTGCTCGTGTCGTCGGAGAACGTCACCCCGCGCGTGCAGGCGGCGGCGCGACCTGGCGCGAGTGACGCCGACACCGCGACCGCGCGCCGCAGCGTCGTCGCGGCCATCGAGAAGGCGTCGCTCGACGCGACGGGCCTGCGGTCCGATGTCGTCACGCTGTACAACGGCGGCGAGTACTGGCTGTACCGCTACAAGCGCTACACCGACGTTCGCCTCGTGTTTGCGCCGGAAGAACAGATTGCCCACTTCGGCGGCGACTACGACAACTTCACGTTCCCGCGGCACGACGTCGACTTCGCGTTCCTCCGTCTCTACGAAAACGGCGAGCCGGCGCGGACCGAGCACTACCTGCGCTGGTCGAAGTCGGGGCCAGAGGACGGCGAGTTCGTCGTCTTGTCCGGCAATCCCGGCTCGACCGATCGTCTGCTGACGCTCACACAGATCGCGTATCAGCGCGACCTCGGAAATCCGCTGCAGCGCAAGGTCTGGGAATCGCGTCGCGATACCCTCGCCGCATACGCGCAGAGCAGTCCGGAAGCCGCGCGCCGGGCTGGCGCGACGATTCGCGGGCTCGAGAACGCGCTCAAGCGTCTGGTCGGCCAGCAGCAGGGCCTGGAGAATCCGCGCATTCTCGGGCGCAAGGCGGAAGAGGAACGGATGTTCCGCACCGCTGTCGCCGGCAATCCCCAGCTGCAGCGAACCTACGGCAACGCATGGGGACGCATCGACGCCGTCTACAGGGAGCTGACGCCGCGCGCGCCGCGGCTCTCGTTCTCCACGCTTGGCGTGGCGCGGCTCGGCGGCTTGGCGACCACGCTCGTGCGCTATGCCGACGAGATCGAGAAGCCCAACGGCTCGCGCCTCGAGGAATTCCGTGACTCGCGCCTCGAGACCATGAAGGTGACGCTCTTCTCGACCGCGCCCGTGTACCCCGACCTCGACGAGGCGGCGCTCACCGGCTGGCTGGAGGAGGCGCGGCGTACGCTCGGCGCCACCGATCCGTTCATCCGGGCCGCGCTCGGCGCCCAGGCGCCCGCCGAAATGGTGCGCGCCGCGATCGCGGGCACCTCGCTCGGCGACGTCGCCGTGCGGCGGCGGCTCTTCGAGGGCGGTGCCGCGGCCATCCGCCAATCGACCGATCCGATGATCGCGCTCGCCCGCCGCGTCGACCCGGTCCTCCGCGAGCTGCGGACCTGGCAGGACGAGCGGCTGCGGAGCGTCGAGGCGAGCGCGGGGCAGCAGATTGCCGCTGCGCGCTTTTCCGTCTACGGCACCACGGTGTATCCCGACGCCACCTTCACGCTGCGGCTGGGCTTCGGCCGCGTGCTGGGCTACGAGGAAGACACCACGCTCGTGCCCTGGAAGACGACGTTCTTCGGGCTCTACGATCGCGCCGAGAGCTTCGGGGAGAAGCCGCCCTATCACCTGCCTGCGCGATGGCGCGAGGCCCGAAACGCCGTGAACCTGTCCACGCCGCTCAATTTCGTGTACACAGTGGACACGATCGGCGGCAACTCGGGCAGCCCGATTGTCAACCGCAACGGAGAGCTGGTGGGCCTCAACTTCGACAGCAACCAGCAGAAGCTGCCCAACCGTTATCTCTATATTGATGAAGCCGAGGGAAGCCGCGCGGTGGCAGTCCACAGCGCGGCCATCATCGAGGCGCTGACGAAGATCTACGGCGCGTCGGCGCTGGCGGCCGAGGCGCTGGGATCACGGTAGCCCGGCCGAAGACTGGCTTGAACATGAGGTGTGTGATGGCTCGATACCCACTGGCGCTTGCCGCCATGCTTGCAGCCCTGGCCGCGGCCGGTTGCACCCCAAGCGCGCCGCCGCCCGCGTCGGCCGCCGAGGCGAAGGCCTTTCTCGACACCGTCAATCAGACGCTGTTGAAGCTGGGCATTCAGGGCAACCAGGCCGGTTGGGTCCAGCAGAACTTCATCACCGACGACACCGAGGCTCTCAACGCACGCCTCAACCAGCAGCTCATCGATGCCGTCGCCCGCTTCGCGAAAGACGCGACGAGGTTCGATGGGCTGGACCTCCCCGCCGGGGATCGCCGTCAGCTCAACGTCCTGAAAACGTCGCTCGTGATGGCGACGCCCTCCGACCCCAAGGAAGCCGAGGAGCTGACGACGATCGCCGCGAGGATGAACGGGATGTACGGCAAGGGCAAGTGGTGCGCCGACGCGGCCAAGCCGGACGTCTGCCTCAACATCGATCAGATTACCGAGATCATAGCGACCTCGCGCGACGCAACGCGGCTGCGTCAGGTCTGGGAGGGGTGGCACACGATCTCGCCGCCGATGCGCAAGGACTACGCGCGGTTCGTCGAGCTGTCGAACAAAGGCGCCAAAGAGCTTGGATTTGCGGACACCGGCGCGATGTGGCGGATGAAGTACGACATGCCGCCCGAGGAGTTCACCAAGGAGCTCGATCGGCTGTGGGACCAGGTGCGGCCGCTCCATCAGAAGCTGCACGCCTACGTCCGCATGAAGCTGCGCGAGAAGTACGGCGATGCGGTGCCCGCCAGCGGGCCGATACCGGCTTACCTGCTGGGCAACATCTGGGCGCAGGATTGGACCAACGTCTACCCGCTCGTCGCTCCGGCCAGCGCCGATGCGGGCTACTCACTGACCGATATCCTCAAGCGGCGCAAGACGAGCGCAACCGACATGGTCCGAATCGGCGAGCGCTTCTACACGTCGCTCGGATTCGAGCCCCTGCCCCCGACCTTCTGGGAGCGGTCGCTTTTCGTCCGCCCTCAGGACCGTGAGGTCGTGTGCCATGCGAGCGCCTGGGACATTGATCTCGTGGCCGACGTCCGCATCAAGATGTGCATCGACCAGACGGCGGAGGATTTCACGACCATCCACCACGAGCTCGGCCACAACTTCTACCAGCGCGCGTACAAGGATCAGCCGATCATTCTGCGTGACAGTGCCAACGACGGCTTCCACGAAGCCATCGGCGACACGATCGCGCTGTCCGTCACGCCGGAGTACCTGGTCAAGATCGGACTGCTCGACAAGGCGCCCGACACGTCACGCGACATCGGATTGCTGATGACGCGCGCGCTCGAGAAGATCGCGTTCCTGCCCTTCGGGCTGCTCGTCGACCAGTGGCGCTGGAAAGTCTTCTCCGGCGAAGTGGCGCCCGGCGACTACAACAAGGCGTGGTGGGACCTGCGGCTGAAGTACCAGGGCGTGGCCCCGCCGTCGGTCCGCGACGAGCAGTTCTTCGATCCGGGCGCCAAGTACCACATCCCCGACAACACGCCGTACACGCGCTACTTCCTCGCCGCCATCCTGCAGTTCCAGTTCCACCGCGCGCTGTCGCAGGCCGCCGGCTGCACGACGCCGCTCCATCGCTGCTCGATTTACGACAGCAAGGAAGCTGGCACGCGCTTGAACACGATGCTCGCGATGGGACAGACTCGTCCGTGGCCCGATGCGCTCGAGGCGATGACCGGTTCGCGCCAGATGGACGCGACGGCGATTCTCGATTACTTCGCGCCGCTCTCCAAGTGGCTGGACGAGCAGGTCGCGGGCAAGCCGGTGGGATGGTAATGCGGACCGCCCTTGCCATCGTCGCATTGCTGGTCGTCGCGACCGCTCCGCGTGTCGCGCCCACCGTGGCGGCCCAGACCGACCTCGACGCCTTCATGCAGCAGGTGCTCGCGCGGCGGGATGAAAACTGGAAAAAGCTGCAGCAGTATGTGCTCGACGAGCGCGAGGTCATCGCGCTCACCGGCCCGGCACGCTGGTCGTTGTGGAACGAGCGCCGTGAGTACACCTGGTTCGTGCGCGACGGCTTCTTCGTGCGGAGTCCGATCAAGGCCAACGGCGCCACCGTCAGCGAGGCCGACCGCCGCAAGTACGAAGACGAATACCTGAAGCGGCAAAAAGAGATCGAACAGCGCCGCGGGCGCGGAACCGGACGGCCCGGCGCAGTCTCGCCCGCCCAGCCCTCGCCCACGGACGCAGACGCCCCGACGGGCACCGACGCGATCTTGCGTCAGGCGCGTCAGCCCGAGTTCATCTCGTCGGCGTACTTCCTCCGGTTCCGGTTCGAGGAAGGCAAGTACGCCCTTGCGGGCAAGGAGATGCTCGACGGCCGCGAGGTGTTGCGCGTCGAATACTACCCGGCCAATCTCTTCCGCGGCGACACCCGACGGCAGGGTTTGGGTGATCGATCGGCCCGGGGCGACCAGGTCGAGGCCCAGATGCGCCGCATGATGAACAAGGTGGCGCTCGTCACCTTGTGGGTCGAGCCGTCGGCTCACCAGATCGTCAAATACACCTTCAACAACGTGGCGTTCGACTTCCTGCCGGTGCAATGGCTCGCGCGCGTCACCGACGTGCATGCCTCGATGACGATGGGCCAGCCGTTCCCCGATGTCTGGCTCCCGCGCAACGTCGAGTTGGCCGCATCGGTGAGCCTCGCCATCGGCGACCTCGATCTTCGCTACGCGATCGACTACTCCGACTACCGCCGCCCAGACGTCGGCGTGAGATTCGCAGTGCCGGCCGGGCAGTGAATGTCGTCCTCCCCGCCCTGCTGCTGACACTGGTGTTTCAGTCGGTCCGCCTGAAGGCGGACCCCACGA
>JBAUGX010000098.1:0-14290 GCA_049679965.1 Vicinamibacterales bacterium | reverse complement strand
ACCTCGTCGATCCGCCCGCCTCCCCGTGCGCTGACGCGCAGCGACGTCACGCGCCCGGCGCGCAGGGCTTCAAGGACGGGGTTGATGCCGTAAATGAGCATGGTGACAGACCGAATCGGTGCGTAGGTGCGTAGGTGCTTTGGAGCTGAACGCTGAGGTCTGCCGCACCTACGAACCTACGCACCTAAGCACCTTCAAGCGCTTTCGCAAACGTCGCCGCTCGCTCGCGGCAGCCCAGGATCTTCGGGACGCCGGCCTCGTCGGGCAGATCCGCGCCAGCGTCGATGGCCGGCACGGCGAGATCGAGCTCCGGGCCTTCGGAACGACCGGTCAGCGCGATGCGGATGGGATGGAAGAGCGCCTTCCCCTTCTGTCCGGTGCTGGCCTTGACCTGACCGGCGACGGCACGGAAGCGCTCCCGATCGAGCCGCGGCGCGTTCTCAAGCTCTTCGGCCAGCGCGCCCACCACCGCGCGCGCACCATCCGCGCTCATCTCGCTGCGCACGGAGGGGTCTGACAGCGCCCGCGAGGGGTCCGCATCGAACAGAAACGCGAGCCGCGACGGAATCTGGTCCAGCCGATCGACCGACGAGGTGACCATGGCCATCGACCCGGCGAGAAAGGCCAGGCCTCGGCCGGTGGGCGCCATCGGCACACCGGCGGCGACGAAATACGGCACCGACAGCCCGGCGATCCGCCCCGGGTCGGCGAGCTTCAGATAGTGCCGATTCACCCACGCCAGCTTTTCTTCGTCGAACACCCCGGCGCTGTGGCCGACCGCCTCGAGGGAGAAGCGCCGCGCCAGCTCGTCAATGGGCCACAACTCTGCCTCCTCGTCCGCCGATCGCGACCGGCCCTGGCCGCGGGGCGACCATCCGATCAACGCGAGGTAGTTGACGAGCGCTTCCGGCAGGTACCCTTTCGACCGGAATTCCGCCACCGACGTCGCGCCGTGCCGCTTGGACAGCGGACTGTGGTCGGGACCCATGACCAGCGCCAGGTGCGCGAAGGCCGGCGCGGTGAAGCCGAGCGCCTGGTACAGGAGTATCTGGCGCGGCGTATTCGAAATGTGATCTTCACCCCTGACGACGTGCGTCACCTCCATCAGCGCATCGTCGATGACGACGGCGAAGTTGTACGCCGGGTGGCCGTCGGCGCGCACGATGATCGGGTCGCTGATGACCTCGATCGGAAAGCGCACGTCACCGCGCACGACGTCGGTGAAGACGACGTCAGCCGCGTCGGGCACCCTGAATCGAATGGCGGGCCGCTCGCCGGCGGCGACCCGCGCGGCCGCCTCTTCCTTCGACAGACGCCGGCACGTGCCCGCATAGCCCGGCCGGCCCGAGGCCAGCCCCGCCTCGCGCTCGGCCTCGAGGTCGGCGGCCGAACAGAAGCAGTAGTACGCCGCACCGGCGTTGAGCAACTCCGTGGCATACGACTGATACAGGTGCAGGCGTTCGGATTGGCGGTACGGACCGCGCGGCCCTCCCACGTCCGGCCCTTCGTCCCACTCTAGGCCGAGCCACCGGAGGTCGCGCTCGATGGCGACCTCCGACGCGCGGGTCGACCGCTCCGCGTCGGTGTCTTCGATGCGCAGGATGAACGTGCCGCCCGAGCCGCGGGCCAGCAGCCAGTTGAAGAGCCCCGTCCGCGCGTTGCCGACGTGCAGCTGGCCGGTGGGGCTGGGCGCGAAACGGACACGCATCAGTGCTGAATTCTCAGTTGCAGCAACGCGATCGCATGGACGGCAATGGCTTCGCCGCGGCCGAGCTCGCCCACACCCTCGTTGGTCTTGCCCTTGATGCTGACGTGCTCGGGTGAGATGCCGAGCGCGTCGGCCACGTTGGCGCGCATCGCGTCCACGTGCGGGGAGAGCTTGGGCCGCTCGGCGATGACCGACGCGTCCACGTTGCCCACCTCCAACCCGTGCTCGCGCACCAGGCCGGCGACGCGCCGCAGAAGATCGATGCTCGACGCCCCGTGCCACTGCGGATCCGTCTCCGGGAAATGGCGGCCGATATCGCCGAGCGCCGCGGCGCCAAGCACGGCGTCGATGATGGCGTGACAGACGGCGTCAGCGTCCGAGTTTCCCATCAAGCCGCGCTCGAACGGTATGGTGACACCGCCGAGGATGAGCGGGCGTCCTTCGACCAGGCGATGCAGGTCGTAGCCAATGCCGCCGCGCCCGATCCGAGCGGCCCTGCCGCCGCGCGCGATCGTCTCAGCCATCGGCACATCGTCGGGCGTGGTGATCTTGATGTTCGACAGCTCGCCCTCGACAATCCGGACCGTGTGGCCGGCCCGCTCGGCGAGCGCCGCCTCGTCGGTCGCCTGGACGCCGCGCGCGCCGACCGCCAGCGCGTCGCGCAGCACGTGGCGCTTGAAGGCCTGGGGCGTCTGTGCAAGAAAGATCATTTCGCGGGGCAGTGTGTCTCGCACGATGTAGTGGGTCGCGGTGGACCCGGCTCCGCCCTTCCAGGCGCGCTTGACCGTATCGCGCGCCTGCACGGCCGCCAGCGCGGCGCCAGACTCGGCGGCGGCGGCAATCGTTCGCGCGATCAGGTCCTCGCTCGCGAACGGCCGCGCCGCATCGTGAATGACCACCACGTCGCTCGCCGCGGCCACGACCTGGAAGGCGTTGCTCACCGAATCCTGACGTCGCTGGCCGCCCGCCACGATGTGCAAGGGCTTGCTCGTGCCACGCAGGTACGCGGGCGGATCGGCGGCCAGCTCGGGCGGCAGCGCGACGACGACCTCGTCGACCGCCGGGTGCGCGAGAAACGTCCCCACGCTCCGATCGAGGATCGTCCGGCCCTCGATCGACAGCAGTTGCTTGAGACCGACCCCGAACCGCTCGCCACGGCCGGCGGCGGCGATGATTGCTGTGACAAACATAGGTGGGAAGGATTATAGGTGCGAAGGTGCGGCGGGTGCGAAGGTGCGAAGGGTGCGACTGGCGCGATTGCCCTAGCTGACGTGCGCGCGGTCAACCTCCGCGGCGACGATGTCGTGGACTCGAGCGGCGAGGGCCCTGGCGTCCTGAATCGTCGGGTTGGGGATCGCCGGCGGCTGAATCGGATCGTGGATGACCAGGCGCACGTCGGCCGGCTCGGTGCGGAGCCGGCCTTTCGGCATCACCTGGCGCGTGCCAATGACCGCGATGGGCACAATCGGCAGCCCGGCCTCGATGGCGAGCAGGAAGCTTCCGGCCTTGAAGCGGCCGACGCGGCCGTCCCTGCTGCGGCCGCCTTCCGCATAGACGATCAAGGACAAGCCGTCGGATACGAGCGCGCGCCACCGCGCGAGAATGCCTGCGCGATCCGGGTGCTTCCGGTCGACGAACAGATGGCCGCCTCGTGTGAGGTGCCATCCCAGTACCGGAAAACGCGCCAATGATGCCTTGGCGATGATCCGGATTTGATAGGGCAGCGATGTGAAGACGACCGGCGTGTCGTAGATGCTCTGATGATTCGAGACGAAGACGTACGTGGTGTTCGGCTTGAGTCGATCGAGGCCTTCAACCGTCACGCGCACACCCGTCGTCTTGAGAATCAGCCACGACCACGTCCGCGCGCACGCGTGCGCGAAGTGTCCGCGGCGATCGAAGAGACTCGAGACGATCGAGACGGCGCCCAAAACGATGGTATAGACACTGATCGCGGGAATCAGGTAGAAGACCGTCCGCCACCAGTGGTAGGGGGGAATAATTGAAATATCCGCTTCAGCTCGGAGATCCCGACACGGATCTGACGCGTGCGCGGCCGGTCTCCTCGCGCTCGACCGCCGCAGGCGCCGCCGGCTGGGCCGCCGGCGCCGATTCGACGTACCGCCCGAAGATCATCTTCCCGGCCGTCGTCTGCAACACGCTCGTGACGATGATGTCGATCGTCTTGCCGATCATCCGGCGCGCATTGTCCACCACGACCATCGTGCCGTCGTCCAGGTACGCGACGCCCTGGTTGTATTCCTTGCCTTCCTTGAGGACGAAGACCTTCATCACCTCGCCAGGCAGGACGACCGGCTTGAGCGAGTTGGCCAGCTCGTTGACGTTGAGCACGTCGACGCCGCGCAGCTGCGCAACCTTGTTGAGGTTGAAGTCGTTGGTGACAATCTTGCCCTGCAGCGCCCGCGCCAGTTCAATCAGCTTGAGATCGACCTCGCGCACCTCGGGGAAATCGAGATCCGAGATCATCACCTCGAGGCCGGACATCTTCTGAATCTTCTGCAGGATGTCGAGACCACGTCGCCCCCGGTTGCGCTTGAGCGAATCGCTGGAATCGGCCACCAGCTGCAGTTCCTTCAGCACGAACTGCGGGATGACGAGCGTGCCGTCGACAAAACCGGTCTCGCAGACATCTGCGATGCGGCCGTCGATGATGACGCTCGTGTCGAGAATCCGGTACCGGCGCGTGGGCCCGGCGGCACGGAACAGGCTGATGAGCCGTGCCGGCTCGAGCCACTCGCCGTGCTTGGCGCCGAGCACCAGGCCGAGGTACGGCAGGACGATCAGGATGAAGCTGTGCAGGAACTCGACGCGCCGATCGCTCGTGTTGGCCCAGAAGAGGCCCGCGCCGATCGCGCGAGCGAGCCCCAGACCAATCGCGCAGCCAATGAGCGCGCCGAGAACCCGCGGGACCGACGTCTCGCGAAGCCGGCTCTCGAAAATGACCACGAGCCCGGCGAGCCCGAGGGCGAAGCCGACGTTGAGATACACGCCGACCGGCAGGGGTTTGAGCTCGGCGGCCGCATAGGCGACCGCGGCGATAAACAGGACTCGCGCCAGCGCGAACCAAGCCATCGGCGACACCTTATCACTTCTAGAGGTTCTCAGGGTTCGCAACCACGGGAACCCCGTGAACCAGGCGAACCCTACGTGATCAGAGCCTCGAGGGCCTCACCGACGGTCCGGACCCCGATGAGCTCACAGGTCGTCGCCGCCTTGCGGTCTGCCGGATCGATGTTCGCCTCGGGCATGACGAGGCGGCTGAATCCCATCTGCGCCGCTTCGCGGACGCGAAGGTTCGCCTGCGGGATCCCGCGGACCTCGCCGGCCAACCCCACCTCGCCAAACATCGCGGTCGTGGCGGGAATCACCCGGTTGCGGACGCTCGAGGCAATCGCGCCAAGGACGGCCAGATCCGAGGCCGGCTCGTCCACGCTCATCCCGCCCGCGACATTCACGAACACATCGTCTCCGGCCAGATTGAAGCCCGCGCGTTTGTCGAGGACGGCGAGCAGCAACGACAGCCGCTGCTGATCGATCCCGCTGACCATGCGCCGCGCCGTGCCGTAGTTGCTCGAGCTGACGAGCGCCTGCACCTCGATCAGCATCGGACGCGACCCCTCGACGGCACAGAACACCGCCGAGCCGGGCGCGTTCGTCGCACGCTCGGCCAGGAACATCTTCGACGGGTTGGGCACCGGACGTAGGCCCGACGAGGTCATCTCGAACACGCCGAGCTCGCTGATCGCGCCGAACCGGTTCTTGACCGCGCGAACGACGCGGTGTGAGTGGTGACGTTCACCCTCGAAATACAGCACGGTGTCGACGACGTGCTCGAGGGCCTTGGGGCCGGCGAGGCTGCCGTCTTTGGTGACGTGGCCGACGAGAAAGATCGGCACGTTCTGGCCCTTGGCCGTGAAGAGCAGCTGCGTGGCCGCCTCGCGCACCTGGCTGATGCTGCCCGGCGCGGACTGGAACTTGAGCGAGAAGACCGTCTGCACGGAATCGACGATCACGAGCGCCGGCTTGATGCGCGCGATCTCCTCGAGGATGCGCTCGAGACACGTCTCGGCCAGCAGGTACAGCGGCGCGTCGCCGACGGCCAGGCGCTCGCCGCGCGACTTGATCTGATGTTCGGACTCTTCGCCCGAGCTGTAGAGGACGGGGCCGACCGTCCGCGCCATGTTGGCCGCCGCCTGCAGCAATAACGTGGACTTGCCGATGCCGGGCTCGCCGCCGAGCAGCACGAGCGAGCCGGGCACGACGCCGCCCCCGAGCACGCGGTCGAACTCGTCGATCGACGTGGAGAGCCGCGCGTGTGACTCGAGCTCGATGTCTGCGTACAGCCTGGCGACGCCCGACGTGCCAGCCGTCGCATATCGATGCGCGGCACCCGCCGCGCCGCCCTGACCCTCGGCGCCCGGCGCGCGCTCCTCGACAAACGAGTTCCACGCGCCGCAGTCGGCACAACGGCCCAGCCACTTCGGCGACTGTGACCCGCATTCCTGGCAGACGAAGACGGTCTTCGATTTCATTGCAGATCGCAGATCTCAGATTGCAGATTAGTAGGCTTCGTCACGTGTACACCCGCTCGATGCGCGAGCCGATTCGGCAGAGAATCTCGTACGGGATCGTGCCAATCGTCGCCGCCATCTCGCGCACGTCGATGCGATCGGCGCCCTGCGATCCGAGCAGCACGACTTCGTCGCCAGGCGCCGCGTCAAGGCCGGTGACGTCGGCTGCCAGCATGTCCATCGACACGGCGCCGACAATGGGCGCACGGCGGCCGCGGATGAGCACGGCGCCGCGTCCGGCCAGGCGAGCGTCGAGGCCGTCGGCATAGCCGGCCGGGATGGTCGCAATCGTCGCGGGCCGCTCGGCGGTGAACGTGACGCCGTAACCCACGCCTTCGCCAGGCCGAACACCCTTGACCGCCACCACCTTGCTGCGAAGCGTCATGACGGGCAGCAACAGCATGGTCGAGGCGAGCGGGGGCGGCACGATCCCATACAACAGCAGCCCCGGGCGGACCCGATCGTACCAAACCCGCGAGTCCCGCAGCAGCGCGGCGCTGTTCGCCGCGTGGACGTACGGACGCCGATCGCCAGGCGTGGCGAGTCGGATACGATCCACGTCCTCGAGCGCGCGCTCGAACCGCAGGCGCTGCTCGCTGAAGAGCGGCGAATCGGGAACGTCGGCCGTCGCGAAGTGCGTGTACACGGCCTCGAGATCGAGGCTGTCGCTCGCGAGCAGCTCGGGCAGCGTGCGCCCGAGGTTGTCGTGACGGAACCCGAGCCGGTTCATGCCGGTGTCGATCTTGAGGTGATAGCGCAGCCGCTGTTTGTGCGTGCGCGCGACGGTCTCGACGGCGCGCGCCGCGCCAGGCGTCGAAATGGTCGGCGTGAGCGCGCAGTCGAAGAGGCCTTCGAGATCGCTGACGCTCAAGGCGCCGAACACCAGAATCTGGGCGCGCACGCCGGCCGCGCGCAGGACGGCGCCCTCCTCGATGTCGGCGCACGCCAGCACGTCGGCGCCCGCCTCCTCGAGCGCGCGCCCGACCTGGCCGGCCCCGTGTCCGTACGCATTGGCCTTGACGACGGCGATCGGCTGCGGCGGATGCGCTGGCTGCTCGCGCGCCAGGTGCTCGACGATGAGCCGGTAGTTCGACTTGAGCGCGTCCAGATCGACGCGCGCCACGGTGGGCCGGATCATGTCACGGGTTGCCCCGGGCGAGGTTCTCGAACCTCGTGTATTCGCGGATGAACGCGAGCTTGACGACGCCGGTCGGGCCGTTGCGTTGTTTCCCGATGATGAGTTCGGCCACGCCCTGGTTTTCGGCCGGCTGGCTCTTGTCGGCGTAGAGATCTTCGCGATAGATGAAGACGACGACGTCCGCGTCCTGCTCGAGCGCGCCCGACTCGCGCAAATCAGAAAGCTGCGGCCGGTGGTCCGACCGCGACTCGGGCGCGCGGCTGAGCTGCGACAACACGACGACCGGTACGCGCAGTTCCTTTGCCAGTCCCTTGAGCGACCGCGAGATTGCGCCAAGCTCGAGCGTCCGGTTTTCGAACCGGCCGCGCCCCTGCATCAGCTGGATGTAGTCGACGATGACCAGGTGCAGGCCGTGCTCGGCCGCCAGCCGCCGGCACTTGGCCCGCATCTCGAGCACGCCAATCGACGGCGTGTCGTCGATGAAAATCTTCGTCTCGCTCAGCGTGCCGATGGCGGTCGACAGCCGTCCCCAGTCGCGCTCGCCCAAAAAGCCGCCGCGCAGCCGGTGCGCGTCGATGCGCGCCTCGGCCGTCAGCATGCGCAGAAACAGCTGCTCCTTCGACATCTCGAGGCTGAAGACCCCCACCGTCATGCCGGTCTTGGTGCCGACGTGCTGCGCGATGTTGAGCACGAGGCTGGTCTTCCCCATCGAGGGTCGGGCGGCGATGATGACCAGATCCGAGGCCTGCAGGCCCGAGGTCATTTCGTCGAGCTCGATGAAGCCGGTGGGCACGCCCGTGATCAGTTCCTTGCGGGCGTGCAGCTTCTCGATCGTCTCCAGGCTCGATTGCGCCAGATGCGCGATCGACACGAACCCTTCACGAATCTTGTCGTCGGCGATCTCGAAAATCGCGCGCTCGGCCGAATCGAGGATGACGTCGGCCTCCTCTTCGGCCCCGTACGCCTCGGAGACGATCTTGTTCGCGGAGTAGATCAGGTGCCGGAGGGTCGACTTCTCCTTGATGATGCGGGCGTAGTGTTCGACGTTGGTCGACCGCGGCACGCCGTCCACGAGCGCGGCGATATAGGCCGGCCCACCGACCTGGTCGAGCTCTGAAGACCGACCCAGTTCCTCCTTGAGCGTCACCAGATCGATCGGATCGCCGCGCTCGACGAGCGCGACCATTTTGTCGAAGATGCGGCGGTGGGCGTCGCGGAAGAAATCGCGAGAGTCGATGACTTCGGCGGCGAGATTGAAGGCGTCGTTATGCAGCAGAATCGCGCCGAGGACGGAGCGTTCCGCCTCGAGATTATGCGGGAGCGTGCGTTCGGCGACGGCGACGTCGGCCATACGGAACTCAAAAGTTAGAATTTAGAAGTTAAAACTTAAGACTGCAAATGCCCAACAAAACACCCGCAGCCGGGGCCGGCTTAGTCCTTTTAACTTTTGAGTTTTAACTCTTAACTTTCCCTGCTTCGCCTTCCGCGATCACCTTCACCGTGACCGTGACCGTGACCTCGCGGTGCAGCTTGATCGGGATGTCGAACTCGCCGCGCTTCTTGATCGGCTCGGCCATCTGGAGTTTGCGCCGATCGATATCGAAGCCCTTGGCGACGAGCACGGCCGCGATGTCGGCGTTGGTCACCGACCCGTAGAGCGCCTCGGTCTCGCCGACCCGGCGCTGAATCTCGACGACCAGGCCCGCCATCCGGGCGGCCACGGCTTCGGCGCCCTGCTTCTCCTCGGCTTCCCGCGCATCGAACTTGCTGCGCTCCCGCTCGATGTGCTTCTTGTTCCCCTCCGTGGGAAGCAAGGCCAGCTTGCGCGGCAGCAAGAAGTTTCTCGCGTAGCCGGCAGCGACTTTAACGATCTCGCCCCGGCGTCCGAGGTTGTCGACGTGTTCTTTCAGGATGACTTCCATGGGCCTTTACTCCGTCGCGTAGGGTATCAGTGCGATCTGGCGCGCGCGCTTGATCGCCTTCTGCAGTTTCCGCTGGTGCATCGCGCAGGTGCCCGAAATCCGGCGCGGCAGAATCTTGGCGCGCTCGGGCACGAACGGGCCAATGAGCTTCACGTCCTTGTAGTCGATGTCGTCGATCTTGTCCGCGCAGAATTTGCAGACCTTGCGCCGGCGGAACAGCGTGCGCCGTTGCCCCTGCTGGTCCTTCTTGTCGCCGGCCTTGCCGGCGTCTCGACTGCCGCTCCGGCCGCCGCGGCCGCCGGTCTTGCCTCGTCCGCCGCCCCCGCCTCCGCGTCCTGGTCCAAATGGCACGTCAGCCCTCCATCCCGTCAAAGCGATCGTCGTCTTGATCGTCACCCTCGGCTTGCCGTCCTTCGCCCGGCTGGCGGACCGGCGGGAGGCCGCGCCTGACGCGGCGCCGCTCGGAGTTGGCCTGACGCTTCGACCGCGTGCGCTCGATCACGCGCTTTTCTTCGTCGATGCGGACGACCATGTGCCGGATCACCTGGTCCATCACCTTGAGGCGGCGATCCAGCTCCTTCATCAGCTCGCCCGTGCCGTTGATGACGTCGAGCACGTACACGCCCTCCTTGTGGTGCGCGATTTCGTACGCGAGTCGGCGGCGCCCCCAGTTGTCGGTCTTCTCGATCTGGCCGTTCAGGCGCGACACGATGGCCCCGATCGCCTCGTGGACCTCGGCGACCTGCAGTTCGGTCGAGTCGGGCGGGAGGATGTAGACGAGCTCGTACTGTCGATCAGCCATTCACTGCTCCTTCTGGACTCGATGTCATGGTCCGGCTGAAGCCGTACCGTGCACCGAGGCCACCATAGGGTGGCAAGGGCGCGCCCCGACCATTTCGCCAGGGGACGCTATTCGGTTGTTGCCGGATCGCCGCCGTTATACGCATTCATCACCGCGGCGATCCCGGATGTGATGAACGTCTCAGCGGCGTCGGCCGCGCGCGTCCGCATGCGCTCGACCTCCGCCATTTCCTCGGCCTCGAATCTCGCCAGGACGTGATCGGCCAACTCGCGCCGATCGTCACCCCGCCCGACGCCGATGCGCAACCTCGAGACCTCGTCTCCCAGATGCGCAATCACCGATTTCAACCCGTTGTGCCCGCCGGCCGATCCCCGCGCCCGTGCGCGCAGCCTGCCGAGCGGCAACTGCACTTCGTCGAGCACGATCAGCAAATCGCCCACGCCGACCTTGAAGTATCGCACGAGCTCGCCCACGGCCTGACCGCTTTCGTTCATGAAGGTCAGTGGCTTGCCGAGGAGCACCACATCGTCGATCCCACGCCGCCACCGGGCGATCAGAGCGTCGGCGGGCGCCGCCTCGAAGGTCACCTGCCCGCGCCTGGCCAGCTCGTCGACGACCTCGAATCCGATGTTATGCCGCGTCCCGCGATACTTGGGGCCGGGATTCCCCAGACCGATGATCGCTTTCATTGCCAAATCAACAATCAGCAATCCGCAATCATCAATTCCGGAGGGCCTATTTCTTCTTCTCTTCCTTCTTCTCTTCCTTCTTCGCTTCCTTCTTCCCTTCGTCTTCGGCGGCCTCTTCCTTCTTGCCCTTCTTCATGACTTCGGGCTCGGCTGGCGTGGCCGTCGCCGCCACGGCCGCGGCCTCCGGCGTCACCGCCACTTCCTCGGCCTTCGGCATGATGATGTGCACGAGCATCATGTCGGCGTCGGTGACCGGCTTCCACTTCGGGCCGACGGCGATGTCGCGGACGCGGACGCCTTGGTGGAGCATCAGCTCGGTGACGTCGATCTCGACGTGCTCCGGGATGTCGGCTGGCAGACATTCGACCTCGATCTCGCGCGTCACGAACTCGAGCACGCCCGCCTGCTGCTTGACGCCCTTGGCCTCGCCCTTCACCGTCACGGGGATGGTGACACGCAGCTCGCGATCCATCCTCACTCGGTAGAAATCCGCGTGCAGCACGTGATGGGTCACCGGGTCGAGCTGAAAATCCTTGATGAGGACGCGCACATCGTCGGTCCCCGCCAGCTTCAGCGAAATGAGCGTGTTCTGGCCCGACTCGGAGTGGAGAATCTTGAGGAGCGCGCGCGGCTCGACCGCGATCGGCGTCCCCTCGCGGCTGTCGCCCTCACTCGCGGCGCCGTACACCACGGCCGGCACCCTGCCTTCGCGGCGCGTCCGCCGCGCTTCGTTCTTGCCGAGCGTCCCCCGCACCGTTGCTTCAAGCGTCGTTTCCATAAGCTCTAACTCCGAATCCCAAATCCCAAATCCCGAATCCCTACACGAACAGCGATGAGACCGACGTCTCATCGTGAATGTTCTTGATGGCCTGGCCCAGAAGCCGCGCCACCGAGAGCACGACGATCTTGGAGCAGGCCTTCCCCGCCGGCGACAACGGCACCGTGTTGGTCACAATCAGCTGTTCGATCGGCGACTTCTCAATCCGATCGATCGCCGGGCCTGACAACACCCCGTGCACGGCACACGCCAGCACGCGCCCCGCGCCGTTCTCCCTGAGCGCGCTGGCCGCCTTGGTGATCGTCCCGGCCGTGTCGATGAGGTCGTCCTGGATGATACAGGTGCGCCCTTTGACGTCGCCGACCACGTTCATCACCTCCGCCGCGCCATCGTCGGTGCGCCGCTTGTCGATGATCGCCAGTTCTGCGTCGAGCCGCTTCGCGTAGGCCCGGGCGCGCTCGGCGCCCCCCGCGTCCGGCGAGACGATCGTCAGGTTGGCCAGATTGAGCCGCGCCAGACAATCGACGATCACAGGCGCCGCGAACAGATGGTCCACCGGAATGTCAAAGAACCCCTGGATCTGCGCCTTGTGCAGATCCATCGTCAGCACGCGGTGCGTGCCCGCGGCGCTCAGCACGTTGGCGACGAGCTTGGCGGAGATGGGTACGCGCGGCTTGTCTTTCCGATCCTGCCTGGCGTAGCCGTAATACGGCAGCACGGCGGTGATGCGCGCGGCCGACGAGCGCCGGAACGCATCGATCATGATCAACAGCTCGACCAGATTCTGATCGACCGACAGATTGCCGCTCGCGCAGGTCGGCTGGACGATGAACACGTCGGTGCCGCGGATGTTCTCGTCGATCTGAAACGAGACCTCCGTATCGGGGAACCGCCGCAGCCGCGCCAGGCCGGGTTGTACGCCGAGAAACGCGGCAACCTCCCGCGTCAATTCCGGGTGCGCGCTCCCGGAGAAGACTTTGAGATCGCCAAAGCCCGGCGCCATCAAGCTCTCGCCCATTCGCTCCGCTCTACTCCAGCTGCTGCCGCCGCCTCAAAATTGGCTGGGGCGGAAGGATTCGAACCTTCGAATACGGGATCCAAAGTCCCGCGCCTTACCGCTTGGCCACGCCCCACCATCAGTCAGCGGTCGCCAGTCGGTCGTCGACAATCGCCAGTCCCAAACCGGCCAGCGGGCGACTCGCGTCTCATTCCGCAGTCCGACGCGCCCCACCGCCGATGGTGACCCGTCGATCACCGACTGCCGACTGCCGACTGCTGACTGGTGACTGCCGACTGGTGCGACTTCAGGAGTGGCCCCGAACCGGGTGACGCAATCGGTAAGTCTATACGATGGCCTTTCGCGGCGGCAAGTCGGCGAGCCGGGCGCGGTGTTGTATAACGTTGTCTGCTCTTTGCCCTATGGAGGTCCTGACGTGAATCGACTATCGCCTGTCATCGTGCTCGGCATCGCCCTGTCCGCTTGCAGCCCATCGCCCGAGCCAGCCCCGGCGCCCAGCGCATCCGCTCCCGCCCCGGCCCTTCCGGTGCCCGGCCCCTTGACGGCCGGATGGACGGTCGCTCAAGGCGTCGACGCCCCCGAGAGCGCGTACATCGATTCCGAGTCAGGCTGGATCTTCGTCTCGATGATCGGCGGCCAACCGGGTGACAAGGACGGCAACGGCCGCATCATGAAACTCGCCGGCGACGGCAGGGTGGTCTCGGCTGCCTGGGTGAAGGAGCTCAACGCGCCCAAGGGGCTGCGCAGCCACGATGGCACGCTGTGGGTCGCTGATATCGACGAAGTCGTCAGCATCGACATTGCGACCGGCGGCGTCATGTCGCTCGTCAAGATCGCCGGCGCGCAGTTTCTGAACGACGTCGCGGTCGGCGGCGACGGCACGGTGTACGTGTCGGACATGCTGGGCAACAAGATCTACGCGGTGAAGGACGGCAAGGCCTCGGTGTTTGCGCAGGGCGACGTCGAGTACCCGAACGGCCTGCTCGTCGAAGGCGACCGGCTCATCGTCGGCGGCTGGGGAAAGCCCGAGGCGGATTTCAGCACGAAGGTCCCCGGGCGCCTGTTCGCCCTCGACTTGAAGACCAAGAAGAAGACGCTCATCACGCCCACGCCGTTCGCGAACATCGACGGCCTGGAAAGTGACGGCCGCGGCGGGTACATCGTCACCGACTGGGTCAAGGGACAGGTGCTGCAGGTGACGAGCGCCGGCGAGAGCCGGGTGGTGAAGGAGTTCATGCCCGGCACCGCGGATCTCGCGTTCTTCGCGGGCGGCAACATCGCGATCATTCCCCACATGTCCGAGAACAAGATCGCCGCGTACGACCTGTCAGACGCGCTGAAGTAGGCGCCGCACACCGCTACGCCCATACGCCGCACGATCGACCGTGCGAGTGACGAGGACCTTCCGGTCGCCGCGTCCAAGGACACGGGCTGCACGCTCGGCGTCGGATCGGCGGCCGAAGAGGCCCAAGACAGTCGAGCCGCTGCCCGACATCGCCGCGTGCGACGCCCCCGCGCGGTGAAGGGCTTTGACGATCCGCGTGATTTCAGGATGATGCTCTGCCACCGGAGCCTGCAAATCGTTCAGATGATCATGTGTAGGGCGGACCCTATCGGGTCCGCCAGGCGGGCCTGATAAGGCC
>JBAUGX010000097.1:0-12557 GCA_049679965.1 Vicinamibacterales bacterium | reverse complement strand
GATTCTCATGTCCTCGGCTCGGCATGGCCGCAGGCGCTCCTTCACTATAGCGCGCGCACGGCGTCTTCGACCTGCTTGGCGAGCGCCTCGTAGTCCTCGCCCGCCAGCCGGAGCGGCGCGCCGAAGGCGACGCGCACGCGGCCGGGCCTGGCCATACGCCACGTCTGGTGCAGCACTTTGTCGAGTCCCTCGATGCGCACCGGGACGATGGGCACCTCGAGACGGGACGCCATCATCCCGATGCCAGGCCTGAACCGATCGATCGCGCCGGTGTCGGTCCGCTGGCCCTCTGGAAAGATGAGCACCGAGAAGCCGTTCTCGAGCACCTCGCCGATGTAGTGGAGCGTCTGCCGCGCCCCGGCCTCGCGTTGCGGCAGCGGAAACGCGCCGAAGAAGAGCGACGCGAGATAGTAGTTGAGCGAGTTGGTGAACCAGGCGGCTCGCGTGTGCTGGGCAGGGAAGAAGTGCGCCTTGAAGAACTCCTTGGCCATGGCCGGCGCCACGCGGTAGCGCCAGCGGGCGGGGAGCGACGCCAGGATGACGGGCACGTCCATATGGCTCTGATGGTTCGCGGCGAAGATCACGGGACCCTGAAGCGGCGCGAGATGCTCGCGTCCTTCGACGCGGATCCAGGCGAACACGCGCGCGAGCGGCAGCAGCCACGTGGGCAGGCTCACGCGGCGAATCGCGCGCGCGAACCACGATCGGTTCCAGGACGGAAACTCCACCGGCTCTGACCGCGGCGTGGCCTCGGCGGATGCCGCGCGTTCGACGAGCGCGCGAAGCTGACCGATGTCCCGCGCCTCGGCAAACGCGCCCTCGTCCAGGCGCGTGTCGAAGGTGTCCTCGAGGGCGACCATCAGTTCGACACGGTCGAGCGAGCTCAAGCCCAGCTCGTCGAACGTGGTCGTCGCCGGCAAATCGCCGCGGCCGGCGTACTTGGCCACGAGCGCGGCCAGCTTGTCTTGGCCAGAGGCGGCGACAGCCGGCGTGCCGCCGCGCGTCACCCACTCCCGGATGGCCGCGCGCTTGAGCTTCCGCGTGCCCTCGGTCCGCGGCAGCTCGCGCTCCGGCCAGAGAAGCGCGCGCCGGATCTTCTGATGATCTTCGAGCGCTGCATTCGCCGTGCGCACGATGGCATCGATATCCGTGGGGGCACGGCCCTCATCCAGGACGAGCACGGCGTGCACGCGTTCGGCGGCGCTGCCAGGACCGAGCGGCGCGCCAACGACCGCCGCGTCGCGGACGCCGGCGATGTGCAGCAGCACGCGCTCGACGTCCTCGGGAAACACGTTGAGGCCCTCGGGCGTGACGATCATTTCCTTCTTGCGCCCGCGGATGTACAGCTGACCATCGGCGCCCACTTCGCCGACATCGCCCGTATG
Source organism: Vicinamibacterales bacterium (assembly GCA_049679965.1). Classification (GTDB taxonomy): domain Bacteria; phylum Acidobacteriota; class Vicinamibacteria; order Vicinamibacterales; family CAVVIG01; genus 2-12-FULL-65-11. The sequence continues at coordinate 11,172 of JBAUGX010000097.1, read as the reverse complement.
GAACCAGCCGTCCTCGAAGGCCTTCGCGGTCTCGTCGGCGGCGTTGAAGTAACCCGTGGTGACGTTCTCGCCACGGACCAGAATCTCGCCGTCCGGCGCAATCTTCACTTCGACGCCGGCGATGGTCTTGCCCACCGAGCCTTTTCTAGGCTTGAACGGATGATTGAGCGTGACGATGGGTGCGGTCTCGGTGAGGCCGTATCCCTGGATGACGGCGAACGCCGGCGCCGACCAGAACGCCTCGAGTTCCGGATCGAGAGGCGCCGCCCCCACCACGAACGCCCAGAACTTGAGGCCGAAGCGCCGGTGGATGTCGCGGTAGCGCCACCAGCGGACGAGGACGCCCTGCCCGGGCCGCGACTCAGGCAACGGGTTGACGCGGATCTCGTGCTCGCGCAGCACCTCGAGAACTTTCGGCACCGACACGAGCACCGAGATGCGCCGCTTCTTGATCTGCGACACGATGTCGGAGGGGTTGTAGCCGCGCATGAAGACGACCACCCCGGGCAGCATCGGCGGGACGAAGGTGGCCATCGCCTGGCCGAACATGTGGCTGAGGGGCAGAAGGTTCAGGAACCGGATGGGGAAGAAGGGCCGGCCCCATTTCCGATACTTGAGGACCTCGCGCTCCACCGGAACAATGTTGGCCAGCACGTTCCGGTGCGTGATGACCACCCCCTTGGGCTCGGCCGTGGCACCCGACGTGAAGATGATTTCGGCAATATCGTCTTTCGTGATGGTGACGTCGGGCGGCTTCCCGTCGATCCACGCGATCTCGTGCAGCTTCCAGACCGGGGGGATCAATCCGGCTGAAGCCGGATCCCACATGTTCCGTTCGTGGGGTCCGCTTTGTTCGTGGGGTCCGGCTTCAGCCGGACCTTCGTGGAAGTCGGGCACGTCCTGCCCGACCAGCACCAGCTTGGCCGACACGATGCGGCCGACGCGGCCGAGAAACTCGGCCGACGCGCGAAAATCAACGGGGACGACGATGACGCCGCCGAGCAGACAGCCCCAGAACGCGACGATCCACTCGGGCCGGTTCTCGCTCCAGAACACCACCTTGTCGCCCTTGCGCAGGCCGGCGTCGTGGAGTCGCGCGGCAAAGCCGCGGGCCGCCCGGCCGACTTCCTCGTACGTCACCGTGTGGCTTCTGAACCCATCGTCGTAGGTCAGGAAGTCGCCCGGCGCGCGCGAGAGATCGCGGAAAAAGTCTATGAGCGTGTCGCGGACCACGGCTGAATTATGATGTAAACGCGAAAGGTGGCGCCAATGACGTTTAGGACCCTTCTTCTTCCCGCCGTGGTACTGTGCGCATCCGTTTCTCCGGTCCGCGCGCAGGAACCGGGCCCGGTGTGGACCAAACTCACCGATGCACAGCGCGACGAAGTCATGCGCTTTGGCGACGACTACAAGCTGTTCATCGGCCGCGCGAAGAGCGAGCTGGCGTTTGTGCGCGAGGCCGTGAGGCTGGTCGAGGCCAGCGGTTTCAAACCGTGGCCCGCCGTGCCATCCAGAAACGATGTCCGGCCGGGCTCGAAGTGGTACGCCGTCAACCGCGACCGCACGATCGTGGCGTTCGTGCTGGGAACAGACCCGGTCGTGACCGGCACCCGCATCGTCAACACCCACAACGACTCGGTGCACCTCACGCTCAAGCCCAACCCGTTTCGCGAAAGCGTGGGTATCTCGCTGTTCGACACGGCCGTGCACGGCGGCATCAAGAACTATCAGTGGGTCAACCGCCCGCTCGCGCTCATCGGCCGCGTCACGAAGGCCGACGGGAGCGTCGTGACGATTGATATCGGGCATCAGCCCGGCGACCCGGTCCTGCTCATCCCGGATATCGCGCCGCACATCGACAACGATTTTCGGGCGCGCACGAACCGCGACGTCATCCAAACCGAGGAGCTCGATCCGGTGCTGGCCCTGACCGCCGAGGCGGCCATGACGGCGTTGCGGACCAAGTACGGCCTGGGCCGCGAGGACTTTCTGGCGGCCGATCTCGAGATTGTCCCGGCGCAGATGCCCGTTGACGTCGGCCTGGATCAACAGCTGATTGGTGCGTTCGGGCACGACGACCGGTCGAACGGCTTTGCGTCGTTTCGGGCCATCGTCGAGGTCAGGGCGCCTCGCAAGACCGCGATTGCGTACGGCGTGGACAACGAAGAAGCCCTGTCCTGGACGACTGGGATCAACTCGGAATGGTTCCGGACGCTGCTGGCCGAGATCATCGCCGCCCAGGAGCCGAGCTACAGCGATCTGATGCTGCGACGGGCCCTCAGAGCGTCGCAGGTGCTGGTCTCGGATTGCACGACGGCGATGGAGCCCAACTTCCCGCAGCCGTACTTGCCGAACGGGTCGGCGCGGCTCGGCTGGGGACTGGTGTTCAAGGAGTACGGATCGGGCCGCCAGGCAGAGGCGGAGTTCTTCGCCCAGGTGCGTCGGGTGTTCAACGAGGCCGGCGTGCACTGGCAGACGCACGCGTATCGGGCAGGCTATGGCGGCGCCACAATCGCCCAGTGGTTCGCCAATGCCGATATCGACGCGATCGACGTGGGCATCGGCATCCTGAGCATGCATTCGCCCATGGAAGTGTCGTCGAAGGTCGATCTCTGGGAGCTGCATCGCGGCTTCAAGGCGTTTCTCTCGGCGCCGGCCACGACCGCCCGCTGATTATGGTCGCCTGACCGAATATGGCCGCGTGGCCGTGATGTGGTGTGCAGCTTCAGCCGGACCTGTTAAGCTGGCGCTCCCCCAGATGCGGATCTTTCTTACCGGTGCTACCGGATACGTTGGCACGGCTGTACTCGACGCGCTCGTGCGCGCGGGCCATGATGTCACGGCGCTCGTGCGCGACAACGAGAAAGCCTCGCGCATTGCCGCGCGCGGCGGCCATCCGGTCCTGGGCAACCTCGCCGAGCCCGAGTCCTTCAAGAGCGCCGCTGAGGCCCAGGACGGCTACATCCACACGGCCTTTGACGGCGCGGCAGGCCGCGGTCCGTCGGTCGAACGAGCGGCGCTCGAGGCGATGATTGCGGCGGCGAAGCGGCCGCGGACGGCCGGCTCCATGGCGCCCGCCTCGCGCTTCATTATCTGTACGTCGGGTGTCTGGGTGCTGGGCCAGTCGCCGGAGCCAGTTGCCGAGGACACGCCGCTCAATCCGATTCCACTTGTCGCGTGGCGTCCCGAGCACGAAAAGTTGATCCTGGAAGCCGGCACCGCCCGTCTGCGGACGATGGTCGTGCGCCCGGGCGTGGTCTACGGGAGCGGCGGCGGGATGGTCGGCGACCTCATCAAGGCCGCGAGCAACGGCCTGGTCCGGGTGATCGGCGACGGCAACAACCACTGGCCGCTCGTCTACGATCGCGATCTTGCCGACCTCTACGCGCGTCTGACGGCACACGAAGACGCGTCGGGTGTCTTCCACGCCAACGACGAGGGTGATGAGCGCGTGAACGACCTCATCGCGGCCGTCGCGCCGCACCTGGCCACGCCGCCCGACGTGCGCCACGTGCCGATCGAGGAGGCCCGGCATCAGATGGGTCCGTTTGCCGAGGCGCTGGCGCTCGATCAGGTCGTCCGCAGTCCTCGCGCCCGCGCGCTCGGATGGATGCCGTCGCTCCACTCGGTCAGCGGGAACGCGGCGCGGCTGCTCGACGAATGGCGCGCCTCGCGGAACTGAGCACTGCAGATTTCAGACTGCAGATCTCAGATTTAGCAGTACCCGATGTCATCGCTTGCCCCGGCGTGAGGCTCGGTCCGTACGAGATTCAGTCTGCCGTCGGTGCCGGCGGCATGGGGGGTCTACAAGGCGCGCGACACGCGGCTCGAGCACAGCGTCGCGATCACTACATCTGGCAAGAATAGCCACCTGGGTCTGTCGGCGAGAGGCAGAGACTGCGATCTCTCGATCGCCCGTCACTGGAAACGCACCGGAAAACAGGCTCCGGCGACGTGGCACGCATGCTGCCCTGCTCGCGCGGCGTGAGCACTGATCACGCGCGTTCGACGTTGAGGATCGTGCTGAAGCTCCTCGGCGAGTTCCTCCGCGAGATGGCCGTGCTCATCGCCGTCTTCGCGCCACTCGACAAGGTGCTTGAGGAAAAACCTTTGACGATGCGATTCATGCTCACTATCATCGTGATTGTCACGATAGCTCTCGGTGTTGGTATCGCAGTCGAGGTCAGGCAATGGACGAATACAAGACACTGATCATGCCGGCGATCTTTACCATTCTTGGAATCATCGCCATCGTGATCGTCTCCGCACTGGATCGTCGGCAGCGGCGCCGTCAGGGCAAGCTATAGCAGCCGCTTCGCGGCTGTGACGGCTTCATCAAGATTCGTCACTGTTCCGTCCATCTGCTGTTCGTAAACAGCCTTCAAGATCTCACCAACGCGCGAACCGGGCCTTAGGCCCAGTTCGAGCACGTGCCGCCCGAGCAGAATCGGCGCCGGCGGGCGATGCTCGACGCCGAGCGCTCGAGCGCGATCGAGAAACCAGTCCATCGCCGAACAATCGAACTGGCCGGGCTCGCGGCCGAGGCAATCGGCCTTCGCGACGCGCGCGAGCAGTTCCAGATCGACCTTCTGCGCCAGCCGCCTGAACGCGCCGTCGCCGACTTCGTTGCGGACCTTGAACCACGAGCCCGGCTTGAGGTGTTGAGCAACCATGCCGAGCACCTGCCGGCGGACGTCGTAGCCGTCGAGCGAATGCACGTTCAGCCGATCGAGCAGCACGGTTGCCGGCGCCACGCCTTGCTCCTCGTGGTCGAGCGACCGGATCCGTCCATCGATGAACTTCGTAGTCGTCGGCTTGCCGAGGTCGTGGCAGAGGATGCCGAGCATGATGGCGACCTGCTGCGGACGGTCGAGGTCGTCGATCCGCTTCCTCCCCTGATCGATCACCTGCAGCGTGTGGACCCACACGTCGCCCTCGGGATGCCATTCGGGCTCTTGCGCGCATCCGGCGAGCGCCTGCAGCTCTGGGAACAGCTTCGTGATAACGCCCAGCTCCATGGCCAGGGCCAGGCCGACCGAAGGCCGGGGCGCGAGAAGCAGCTTTTCGATTTCGCCCCAGACGCGCTCGGCGGGCAAGTCGTCGAGCGGAATGTCGCGGCACAGGGCCTTGGCCGCCTCGTCGAGCGCGAAATCGAGCCGGGCGGCAAACTGGATCGCGCGCAGCACGCGCAGGCTGTCGTCGGTAAAGGTCTGCGGATCGACGACGCGAAGCAGACGGCGCCCGATGTCGCCGCGGCCGTCGTACGGGTCGAGGTACTCCTCGGTCAGGGGATCCCACAAGATGGCGTTGGCGGTGAAGTCGCGCCGCCGTGCCGCCTCAGGGACGCTCATCGTGGGGTCGCCGGCGACGTCGAAGCCCCGATGCCCGCGTCCCGACTTCGATTCGCGCCGGGGCAGGGAGACGTCGATGTCCCCCGCCTTGAATACCTGAAAGCTCTCGCCGACGGTTTCGACGCGGCCGAGCGATTCGAGCAGCTGTCGCAGCCGATCGGCGGGCACGCCAAAGACCTCGATGTCGATATCCTTCGAGTCCCGACCCATCAGGCGGTCGCGGACCCAGCCGCCGACAATCAGCGCGCGGCCGCCGGCGTGGCGGACCAGATCCGCGATCTGACGGGCGCGGTCGAGAGGATTGACTGCAGTCGTCACGTCCGTATGGTACGTGGGGTCCGCCTTTAGGCGGACCAAATCCGGCTGAAGCCGGATCCCACAGGCTGCAGGTCCCGGGCCGGACCTCATAAGGTCCGGCCTACATAGGTCTACGGCCGTACCTTTTCACAAACCGATCGCATAGTCCTGGTGCGAGGGCGTTGAGCCAGACGAGCGCGCGCGCCGTGGCGTACGGATACACCTCAGGTACGGGATGCGCGATCGCGCGCGCGATGGCGTCCGCCACGCGATCGACGTGCTGTCGCGGACCCAAGGCGCGTTCCACGTGGCTGCCGGTTTCGCGCGTCATGACGTCGAAGAACTCGGTATCGGTCGACACGGGAAAGACGACGCTGACGTGGATGTCGGTGCCGACCAACTCCGACCGAAGGCACTCGGCGAGGCCGACCTGCGCAAACTTGGTGGCCGCGTACGCGCCCATGTAGGGCACTCCGCGTTTTCCGACGATCGAGGACACGATGATGACGTGCCCGCGGCCCTGCCGGCGAAAGACGGGAAGGGCGGCGCGGGCCGCGTAGTAGGTGCCGAGATAGTTGACGTCGATGAGCGTGCGCATCTGGTCGGGTGTGATGGCGTCGATCGTCCCGGCGATCCCGAAACCGGCGTTGCAGATCATCACATCGAGCCGGCCGAATCGCTCGACCGTGCGCCGTACGAAGGCGTCGACGTCGGCCTCACGCGCGACGTCGGCTTCGATGGGCAGGGCCTGGCCACCCATGGCTTCGATCTCGGAGGCGAGCACGGCCAGGCGGTCAGCGCGTCTCGCGCAGATGGCGACCGCGGCACCGTCGCGGGCCAGGCGAAGCGCCGTCGCGCGGCCGATGCCGGCCGAGCCTCCCGTGATCGCGACCACGAGCGTGGGCTGCATGCGAGTGGCAGGATAGCACGCGGCGATCGGACCACGGCGACGCGGAGCACGCCGAGATCGCAGAGTGGATCAACCACGGAGCCACAGAGCCACGGAGATCGGACAGTCAGGAGAGGTCTGCTCTATGCCCGTGTGGCTAATTCCCTCTGCGGACTCTGTGGTCTCTGCGTCCCTTGTGGTCGAGCGCTACGTGTGTTCGCGGAAGATGCCGCGCAGGACGAACCACATGTTGGCGGGATGCTCGCCGAAGCGCCTCATGAAGTACGGGAACCACTCGCGTCCGAACGGCACGTAGACGCGCACGCGGTAGCCCGCCTTGACGAGCATCGTCTGCAGGTCGCGCCGGATGCCGTAGAGCATCTGGAATTCGAAGCGGTCGGGCGTGATCTGCCGCTCGGAGGCCCAGGCCCGCGCCAGGTCGATCATCACCGGATCGTGGGTGGCGATGGCCGGGTACGTGCCGTCGGTGATGAGCGTCTTCATCATGCGCGCGTACGCGGCGTCCACGTCGGCCTTCTTCTGGTACGCGATCGCCTTCGGCTCCCGATACGCGCCTTTCACCAGACGGATGCGGGCGCCGAGCGCGTTGAGGCGGTGGAGATCCTCCTCGCTCCGGTAGAGGGCCGATTGCAGCACGATGCCGATCGAGCGGTAGCCCTGCTGCCACAGCGTCTCGAAGACGTCGAGGGTCACCGCGGTGTGCGACGAGTTCTCCATGTCGACGCGCACGAAGAACGCGGCCGGCTCGGCCACCGCGAGTATCTTCCGCAGGTTGTCGACCGCCGTCGCCCGATCGACGTCGAGGCCGAGCGCGGTGAGTTTCAGCGAGATGTTGCGCTCGATGCCCGACCGGATGGCCGCGTCGACGACCTCCAGGTACTCGCGTGTGGCCACGTCGGCCTCCTCGCGCGTGCTCACGCCCTCGCCAAGGTGATCGAACGTGGCCAGCAGGCCCGCTGCCGCGAGCGCGCGGCCGGCACCGACGGCGTCCTCCACCGTCTCGCCGGCGATGAATCGGCGGGCCGTGCTCGTCCCGCGTCGCATCCCGAATCGGGAGGCCAGTCTCTTGAGAACGCCGCTCTGCGCGAGGAGTTGGAAGAAGGCCTTTGACGCCGTGTCGAGCATCAGTGCGTGCGGCCGGGGGTCACCAGCAGATGATCGATGGTGCGGGCGTAGTAGCGCAGAACGCTGCGGTCGCGCACGCGGAACCGGCCGCGCTCGCGCACGATAATCCCGCGCGTCTCGAGCGGCTCGGCCGCCTCCTCGATCGCCTGACGGCCGCTGGTCACGCCCAGGTTGGCGCGGCGCGCCGTCAGCTCCTCGAGGAGCCGATCGATGCGGTCTTCGAGGTCTGCCTTCGCGATCGAGGGCCTCATGCAGGAGGCGAGCACGGCCGTCGGCAGCACCTTGTAGAGCTCGCCGATGCGCGTGCGGACCAGGCGCGCCAGCTCGAGGACCTCGCTGCCGGACTGCGCGTCGCGATCCCCGACCGGGATGGGTGCTCCGAAGGTGATAAACGCGCGGGATCGATAGCCGACCGCGTACCGCACCATCTCGGCCAGCTCGCGGCCGAACGGCCGCTGACGCCGCTTCACGCGCTGGCGCGCGAGGACGTGATCTTCGAGCACGAGGTCGTACGCAATCGCGGTGGGGATGATCACCAGATCGGCGCGGCCGGCCGTCAGCGCCGCGCGGAAGAGGCCCGTCTTGGCCGGCTTGAGCTCGCCGCTGTAGCTGCGCCCGCCTTCCGGGTAGATGAACAGATCGTGCTTCTTCAGCACCTCGGCGACGTAGGCCTTGAGCGTCGCCAGGTACGCCGGGTCCTTCAGGTTCCGGCGGATCGGAATCGCGCCGGTGACGTGCCGATGGAGGAGCCCCAGCGGGCCGCCAAACATGTTGATGCCTGCCGTGATGAGCGGCGGCCGCACGCCATGGTCGTCGAGCACGAGCAGCTCGACAATCGAGTCGGTATGGCTCTTGTGGTTCGACGCGTACACGATCCGGTTCGAACGCGTGGCGGTCAGGACGTGCTGCAGGTGTTCCGGGAGCCGCTCGATCTTGCGGAGGATCGGGTAGAGCGGATGCTGCAGGGCGCGGTAGAAGGGATAGCGCTGGGTCGTGCGCAACTCTTCGAGGTAGGCGCAGATGCGCTGGCGCGCCCCAGCGCCAGCGTCCCCGAGATCGCCTCGGAGGTACTTGAGCACTTCCTCGTGCGCAAGTACCGCCTGTGAAACATCGTCCAGCATGGGCGAAGTCGGACTATAGCACCAAAGAAGGCTCAGGGCCCTGGGCGTTCACGGTTCCCTCACGTACCACGTGAGCAACACGAGGCCAAGCGCCATGTTGATCGTCATCAGCACCGTGGAGGTCTGGTGCAGTCGATCGAAGCGCATGCGCCGCCCGTCGGTGGCAGGGAGCGCGTTCATGGGGCCGGTGACCTGTGACTGGAGCGCGTTGATTTCGCGCGTGACGGGCACGCCCGCATAGACTTCGAGCGCCAGCATGGCCGCGACGATCGCGAGGCGCGGAACAAAGGTACGCGGCGGCGGGCCCACGAATTTGAGCACGAGCAGACAGGCCAGCATGAGGCCGCCGCACCCATATGCCAGCAGATGGAACCGCCCGAGGATCTCGCCGAACAGCGCGCCGGCCAGCACGCGGCCCATCGCCGGGTCGGCCGCCTGCAGCACGCTGAATGTCGATGGGGCGACGATGAGGCCGACGGTCACCATGCCGCCCAGCCACACGGCGAGCGTCGTCAGCGCGAGGTACCGGACGAAGAGCACGGGTCATTATAATTGCAGTGCGAACGTGAATCTCGACGCGAGCCTGATCGAGTGGATTACCGGGCGCGTGCTCGAGGGCGTGGCACGCCCGGACGCCGCCAATCCCCCCGCCCTGACCTTCCTGTTGCGCCGCTACGGGGCGACGCGTCGTGACGATCTGCGCGACGCGCTCGAGCTGACGCTGGACTGGGCCACGTCGGAGTTGCCACGACTCGAACGCGCCGGCGACCGGGCCGGCTGGCTGATCGTGTTCGCGGAGGCGGCGGCGATGTCCGACTCCCCGGCGCTGCGGGACGCGGCCGCGGTCCTGGTGCTGCACCTGCGTGGCGAGTGGCGCGCGGCGACCCGGGTGGACGACAGCATGCGGTCGATTGCCGCGTGCCTCGCGGCCGCCAATCTGTGCGATTCGCGCCAGCTGGTCCCGGATGCCATCGACGAGCTGGAACGTATTGTGGGCGTGGCGTATCAGCCCGGCGAAGGCATGGCGGATGCGATCGGTGCGCCGGTGTTCGCGCGGGGGGATCTCGGCGGTCAGGTGTGCGCGGCGGGCGCGCTCCTCACGGCCCATGCGCTGACCGGCCGTCTGCCGTACGCGATGCTCGCCGAAGAGCTCATGCACGGTGCGCGGCGCACGTGGTGGGACGCCGAGAAGGGAGGGTTCTTGCCGACCGCCCCGTTTGCGCCCAACTGCGAGGCCGCGCTGGTGCTGTGCCGCCTGACGGCGCTCCACCGCGACGCGGAGTATCGTGACGCGGCCGTGGTGGCCGTTGACGCCGATTACGCCGCTGATGCCGAGCGCACGCTGCTGGCGCAGGTCTCGACGCTGGCGGATCGTGGCAAAGACACGGCCCTTTTCGGCCTCGCGCTCGACGAACTGCTTCGCTTGCGGTGAATTGTTGATTGCGGATTACGGATTTCTGATTGAGGGTAGGAATTCAGAGCCAATCTGAAATAGAATCTGCAATCTGAACGCACCTGAAATCAACAATCAACAATCAACAATCATCAATCATCAATTCACGATGCCGCTTGACCGATCGACGCTCATCCCGGCGCTGAAGAATGTCGCGACGCGGCTGCGCAAGGAATCCGTGAAGTCCACGTCGCAGGCGGGCAGCGGCCATCCGACCAGCTGCTGCTCGGCCGCGGACCTGATGGCGGCGGTGTTTTTTGCGGAGATGCGGTTCGATCCCCGCAACCCGTCCAATCCGGACTCCGATCGGTTCGTGCTGTCCAAGGGACACGCGGCCCCGATTCTCTACGCCGCGTGGGCGGAGGCCGGTGTCTTCGATCACGAAGAGCTGATGAAGCTGCGGCAGATCGGGTCGGACCTCGAGGGCCATCCGACGCCGCGCCTGCCGTTTGTGGACGTGGCCACCGGCTCGCTCGGCCAGGGCGCGTGCGCCGCCGTCGGGATTGCCCTCAACGCCCGACGGATCAAGTCGGACTATCGCACCTACGTGCTCATGGGCGACGGCGAGTCGGCCGAGGGCTCGGTCTGGGAGGCCGCCAACGTCGCTGCCATCGAAGGCCTCGACAATCTCTGCGGCGTCACCGACGTCAACGGGCTCGGCCAGAGCCGCCACACGATGTGGCGACACAACATGGACGAGTTCGCCCGCCGCTGGCGCGCCTGTGGCTGGCACGCCATCGTCATCGACGGCCACGACATGGGCGCCATTCTCGATGCGCTGGACGAAGCGCGGCGGACCAAGGGCCGGCCGACGATGATCGTGGCCAGGACGATCAAGGGCAAGGGCCTGTCGTTCGCGGAGGGCAGGGACGGCTGGCACGGCCGAGCCTTGAACAAAGCCGAGCTCGAGCTCGG
>JBAUGX010000096.1:0-10968 GCA_049679965.1 Vicinamibacterales bacterium | reverse complement strand
GGTGCCGGCGCTCGCGGCGGCGGAGCCGCGACAGGGGCGGGCTCGACGGGTCTGACCGGCTCGGTGATCGGCGGCGCAGGCGTGGGGACTTCCGGCTGCGTGGACAGAACGGGTGGAGGCGTAAAGGCTGGCGACTGTTCGACGACACGCTCGGGCGCCGCCTGCACGACGTTGTCCGCGACATCCGGCGACGCCGGCCAGAAGATCCAGCCGGCGACGGCCACGGCAACGACGGCCGCGGCCACGCCCCCGACGACGAGGCCGCGCTGCGTGCCGGCACGCTCGGCGGCTCGCACACGCGAAGACACGCTCGGATCCTGGGTTTCGGTCTTCCGGCGAGCCTGCTGGCCCTCGCGCTTCAGGCGCTCCACTTCGGCCTGCAGCCTCTGGCGCTCTGCTTCCGCCTCGAGTCTCCGCGTCTCCGACTCGGCTTCCTGCTTGAGGTGCGTCACCTCGGCCTCGAGTCGCTGACGCTCCATCGCGGCGGTCCGTCGCTCGATCTCGCGGGCCTCGACCTGGAGCTCCGCGAGCGCGCTCGTGACGACAGGCAGCTGAGGACGGAAGCCCTCGAGGGCGTTCAGCGCCGACTGGCGGTCGCCCGAGGCAAACTGCCGCCGGGCCTCGCCGACGACGGTGCGGGCCCGATCGGCCTCTCGTTCCGCTTTCTGCTGCTGCGTCAACGCCGAGTCGACCTTGGCCTTCAGCAGCAGCGTCTCCGAGTTCGTCGCGTCGATCTTCAGCGCCTCGTGGACGGTCTGCATCGCCGCGTCTGGCGATCCCATCTCGAGCTGCCGGCGCGCGCGCTGCAGGGCGCCTTCGAGGACGACGGTCTTCTCCTGCCCGTCGGCGAGCCGCCGCCGCACCTCGTCGATCGACTTGCGCATGGCGATCGCGTCGGGCGACGAAGAGTTGACCGACAGCGCACGCTCCACGAGCAGCGCGGCACTGGTCAGCGCGCCGCGATCGATATCGCCTTTCGCTTCCGCCAGCCACGTCTTCAGCTGCCGTTCCTCCTTGAGGTGATCGTCAACCGCGATCCGCTGCCGGATGGCGGCCAGTTCCAGACGAACCTCGTTGAGGTCGGTGCGCCGATCGGCGGGGTCCTTGGCCAGGCAGCGATCGACGATCGCCGTGAGCGCCGGATCGAGATCCGGCATGATCGTCTGGAGCGGCTCGCGCTCGGCCGTCAGGATCTTCTGAATGATGCTGGGGAAATCTCCCGGGAACGCCTTGCGATACGAGAGGACCTCGTAGAACACGGCGCCGAACGAAAAAATATCAGCCTGCGCCTCCACGGGCAGCCCCGCCATCTGCTCGGGGGCCATGTAGTTCAACGTGCCCATCACCGTGCCCGTCCGCGTCATGCCGGTGCCCGCCGAGCGCAGACGCGCGATGCCGAAGTCGACGATCTTCAGCAGGCCATCCTCGTCGATCATGATGTTCGCGGGCTTGATGTCGCGGTGGACCACGCCGGCTTTGTGGGCGTAGTGCAGGCCCGCGCACAGCTCTTCCATCCACTGGAGCTTGCGCGCCATCGGCAACGCCTCGCGACGCGCGATGACATCGGTGAGCGTGGTGCCCTTGATGTACTCCATCGCGATGAAGGGCTGCCCCTCGTACTCGCCGACATCGAAGATGGTGACGATGTTGACGTGGCGGAGGCCGCCGGCGGCGTTGGCCTCGCGGGCAAACCGTTCGCGCATTTCCGGATTGTCGAAGCCTTCCCGCAGGACCTTGAGCACAACCTGGCGGTTGCCAATCTTGGGATCGCGTGCGAGATAGATCGATCCCATCCCACCCTGGCCGATGCTGTGGAGAACCTGATAACGGCCGATGGATTCAGGCGCGGTGCTCGCCATAAGCGTCTACATTACCCGCCGTGGGCTGACGTTTCAACCCGGAAAATGGGATTTGCGTCGACAATAGTCAGCCGGGGACCGAACTACTCGTAGCGAACGGCGTCAACCGGCTCCAGATGAGCGGCCTTGATAGCAGGATACATGCCGAAGGCGAGACCGACGAGGAAAGACACGAAAAAGGCGAGCGCGATGGCCGCCGGCGAGATGTGCGTGCTCCAGCCGGCATAGGCGGTAATCCCCCACGACGCGCCGACACCCGCGGCGATGCCGATCGCGCCGCCACCCAGCGTCATCAGCAGGCTTTCGCTCAGAAACTGCAGCGTCACGTGCCGGCGCGTCGCGCCGACCGTCCGGCGGATGCCGATCTCGTGCGTACGCTCCATCACCGAGGTCAGCATGATGTTCATGATGCCGATCCCGCCGACGAGCAGGGCGAGGGCCGCGACGCTGCCCACCACGACGCTGAAGGTCTGCTGGGTGCGGTAGCGCTGGGCGAGCAGCTCGCGCGGGATCACGACGTCGAAGTCCATGTTGCCCCGGTGAAGGGCCGTCAGCGTGCGCGCGAGCACGAGGCCAATGGCCTCGACCCGCTCGCCGTCCTCGGCCTGCACCCAGATCTCGTCCACGCGCATGTTCGGATCGATCTCGAGGCTCCGGCCCGAGAGCGCCGCGAGTGGGACGAGCGCCGCCTGATTGAGATCGCGCCACGCCAGCGCGCCCGGCGTGCGCAGATCCGAGCCCTGGTCCCTCAGGACGCCGACGACCTGGTAGTGCTCCGCCTGCACTTGCACGCTCTCTCCAACCGGATCGCGAAAGCCGAAGAGGAGCTTGGCGAGCCCCGCGCCCAGCACGCAGACACGCGAGTTCTGCTGCTCGTCGACCGGCGCCAGCAGTCGGCCATGGTCGAGCTGCAGGCGCAGGATCGCCGGGTAGCTCGCGCCGACGCCAAGCACGAGCGCCATCTGTCGTTTCCCCGCGTGCGCCACCGGCACGTACCGCTGGACGAGCGGCGAGGCGGCCTTGACGAGCGGTACTGCACTCGCGATCTTCTCCGCGTCCCCCGCCCTCAGCCCGATGCGCCGGCCGGCCGCCATTTCCGCCGCGGTGAATCCACGATTGCGCAAGACGAGGTTGTCGAGCCCCAGCTGCTCGACCTGCCGCAGGGCCTCGCGCCGGGCGCCGTCGCTGACCGACATCATCGCGATGACGGCCGCCACGCCCAGAATCACGCCGAGCACGCTCAACGACGTGCGGAGCTTGTAGCGGCCGAGCGCCTCGACCGCCATGCCGAGGAACTCGCGCGAGTCGCGGAGGAGGTCAGCGAAACCCAAGGGGGGACTGGCTGCCGCGCGCCCCAGCGGGGCCTGGAGCGGGAGCGGGCGATGTGGGCACGTTTGCTGGCTCGGTGAGCGACACGCGGTCGCCCTCCTTCAGGCCGGACACGACCTCGACGAACGCGTCGCTCGACTGGCCGAGCTCGACCGAACGCGTCTCCGCGCCAAAGGGGCCGACCAGGTGAGCGACGAACTGGCCCTGGCGATTGAACACGGCGTTGATCGGAAGCAGGAGCACGTTGGTCCGCTCTCCCAGAACAACGTCGACGCGGGCCGTCATCTCGGGCCGCAGATCGGCCTCCGATCGGTCGAGCTGGACCACGAGATCGAAACGCTTTTCTTCAAACGGCCGATCGGCGGATGCGCTCGCCAGGGTTCCGACGCGGGCGACCTTGCCCGAGAGCCGCAGATCCGGAAAGGCCTCGAGCGCCACGGTCGCCTGCTGGCCGGGCTGCACGCGGTGCACGTCGGCCTCGCTCACCGAGGCTTCGACGAGCATGCTGTTGACCTCGGGAATCGTGACGAGCCCGAGGCTGCCTGTCACGCGATCGCCGGCGCGGATCTTCCGGCGCGGATTCGCGCCCAGAAACTCCTCGTGCACGACCATTCCCGGCCGCCGCGCGTACAGACTGCAGTCTTCGAGTTGCGCCTGGAGCAGCTTGACGCGGGCCTGCGCCTCCTGCAGACGCGTCCGCGCGTTCTCGAGCTGCGCGTCTTTCTGCGCCAGCTGGAGATCTGCGCGCTGCTTGTCGCGGGGATGCGTCTGTTCGATCAGGATGTCGGCCCTCCGGCGCGCCAGCGCCAGGTCTTCCTCGGCCTGCTCCAGGGCGTCGTTGGTCTTTCGCAGCTCTTCGCGCGTGATGAAACCCTTGTCGAGAAGCGGCTGCAGCGTCTGCTGCTCCTCGCGCAGGCCCGCCGCCTTCTTCTCGGCGAGCTGAAGACGCCTCCGCGCCTCCTCGACGCCGAGCGCGCCCTCGCCCGCCGTCAGCGATTCGATGGCCGCCTGCCCCTCCTGGCGATCGATTTCCGCGACCTGCAGATCCACCTGGGCCTGGCGCAGCTCCTGGCGCGAGCGCTCGAGCTCGCGCTGCAGCTCGGTCGTGTCGAGCCTGACGAGCAGGTCGCCCTCGTTCACGCGCGTGCCTTCGGTGACGAGGAATGTGATTTCCGTTTCGCGCCCGGCGAGCGGCGATCGGTACGTGAGCGACTGCGCGGGCTTGAGCACGCCGGTGGCCGTCAGCCGGACCGAGAGGTTGCCCTTCCGGACCGTCGCCGTCAGCGCCTCATCGGCCGTCGTCCCGCGCCAGAAAAGCGCCGCCGCGACGAGCACGAGCACGCCGACAAAGACGGCCACGCGGCCCGGAGTCAGCCTGTCGAACCAAAGCCGCTTCATCGTCATCGTGGCTGGACTCATTTGGCCGCACTCGTGCTCGCGGGCTCGATGATATCCGTGCGCGGATCGAGCAGGCCGAGCACGGCCCGCATGCCGATGCGCGAGGTCGCCGCGTCGGCCAGCGCCGAGATGCGCCGGCTCTCGGCGGCCAGCAGGCTCGCCTCCGCCGTCACGACGTCGAGATTGTTCGACAGGCCGCGCTCGTAACGGAACTGCGCGACTTCCACTTCTTTCTGTCCGATCTCGACGCTCGTCTCTGCCGCCGCAAGGTTGCGCAGCACCCGATCCCGCTGCCGCACGGCGCGCCTGACATCGTCCCTGATCCTTCTCTGGAGCGTCTCGATCTCGCGCCGGCGCCGGTCACGATCGATGAGCGTGTTCTGATACTCGATATTGCCAGGCGTCCGGTCCACCGGCATCGAGATCGACAGGAACGTCACGGCCTTGAAGTTGTCGAGGCCGAAGCTGTTCGCAAAACCGTCGGCGGTCTGGCGGCGCGTCATCGCCAGGTTGACGTCCACCTGGGGCAGGAGCTGGTTTCGCGAGTACGCGGTGGCGCGGTCGGCCTCGGCCGCGGCGGCCACCGCGCTCTGCAGATCGAGGCGCTTGTCGAGCGCCGTCGCCACGGCGGCGTCGGCGGCGATCGGATCGACGTCCTTCGGAATCTCCGTCGCGACGTCGAGACCCGTGCCTGACTCCCGGCCCAGTAGAAACGCCAGCTGATCGCGTGCGTCCTCGACCGCCGACTCGGCGTCGAAGAGCTGACTCTCGGCCTGCGCCACGAGCTGCTGGGCGCGGAACACGTCGAGCTGGGAGACGAGGCCGGCATCGAGCTTGGCTTCGGAGGCATCGCGCAGGCTGCGCGAGCGGTCCAGGCTCTTCCTCGCGACCTCGACCAAGGTCTGCTGCGCCACGAGGTGATAGTAGGACGAAGCCACTTCGACTGTCACCTGTTGTTCGGCGAGCGTCCGCTGGCGTCGCGCGTCGATTTCTCTCTGCTCCGCGCTCGTCAGGCTTCGCCGCGCCACGGTCGGCCCGAAGCCGCGCAGCAGCGGCTGGCTCACCGCGAACGTCGTGTCGGTGTTGTAGAAGCGGATGTCGCCCTGGCCGGGAATGCCCGAGGCGCCCGGAATCTGCGCGCTGGTGGTACCCACGCCAGCCTTCAACTCGGTCCCCGTCGTCAGCTTCTGCGTGAGATCCAGACGGTACGTCTGATTGCTCACGTCGCTCTGCCCGAACGATCCGAGGACGTTCGGCACCACCTTGGGCGAGAAGGTGTTCCGGGCGAGGCGCACGCTGAGATTGGCCTGCTCGGCGGTGTCGTTCTGCGCGATCATGCGGTCGTTCTGGACGAGCGCGTCCTGCACGGCCTGCGCGAGCGTCAGTCGGCTGGGCCCCTGCGCGGACACCGTTGCCGTCATCGCCGCTGCGGTCAGACCACAGAAGATCAAGAGACCGCGGGTGTGCCATCCGTTAAGGAATTTCATTGGCGTACTCCGATTCAGGTTTTCGAGGAGTCACAAGAGGGCAGGTCTTCAGGACCCGAGCCTACCCAGTGATTGTAGTACGCGAGCGGTGGGCGGAGAAGACGCTGATTACGATTATTACCTTGAGAGCGTCCAGGGAGCGTTCGTGAAGCCGGAGCCATTGACCACGCCCGTGATTGTGTCCGTCGTGGCTCCGAGACTCGGAGTTCCAAGATAGACAAACGGCACGTTGCCACCCACGGTCACGGAAAGCGTGAGGACGGGCGCAGTCGCTGAGACGGCGCCGGTCAACGTTCCCGCGTTGGGGACCTGGTCCGAGTACGTCCCAGTCACGCTCGACCCTGACTGGGTCAAGACCAGGGTTGTGTTGAACGTCGTATTTCCGCTGAGCGCTCCCGTCCACGTTCCAGTGAGACTCTTGATGACAACGTTGGTCGCCGCCGACGTGACCATGCCGCCTTTGCCATCGCCGATCGTCACCTTGACCGGATAGGTGCCCGCAGCCGTGTATGTGTGCGCCGGATTGGCGAGCGTGCTGTGCACGGTGTCGCCAAAATCCCAATCAAAGGTTGGCGTGTCGCCATCGGCATCGCTCACGCTCGCCGCGGAAAAGCTGATCGCAGTCGCAGACATGAGTCCGATCGAAGGCGAGGCCACCACAGTTCCGACAACCGGCGCCCGATTGGCCGGACTAGCGGGAGCATCAGAGGTTCTGGACTTCTGAAAGAGATAGCCGCCGGCAAATCCACCCCCCACGCCAGCCAGCAGCCACGGCAGCTTGGAACCGCCGCGCGTCGCGGGTCCACCAGCCCCTTGGGCCAGCTCCAACCGAGCGGCCTGCGCCCCGACGTGACGCGTGAGCCTGACATCGAGGTTCGTCGACCGATTCGCGCTGACGCTGACGACGCGAGCATTCTCGAGATAGCCATCCCTGACGAAGCGCACGCGGTGGTCACCCGCGGGCACGGTCACTCTCATGGGTGTCTGGCCCGCGAACACTCCGTCCACGTACGCGCCGGCGCCACTCGGGTTGCTGGCGAGCAAAAGATCGCCAGCCGGAGCGGCAGCGGAGGAACCAGGTTCTGGACGAGCGAGGACCGGCGCCGGACTATTGAACACCATCAGTCCAACGAGTGCCGTGCTGAGCAACTGTTTCACCACGATTGACTCCATAGGAAACTGACCCGGAGAGACGGCAATCGCAGGCGACACGATACGACCGATTGCCGACTGCGTCAACGCTCTCAACTCGAAGTCTTCCTCGCATCGGACAACTGGTTGCCCTCAAAAATAGTCCGCGCAAGACCTGAGTACTGTGTACAGATGCGCCCATCACGTAACCATATGTCCGACATCCAGCGTCCCCACGAGCGCCGACGTCTTCTGCCGAATCGACACGGGCACCTGTTGGCGGGCGTTGCGATGGTCGCGCTGCTCGCCGTCGGCGTCGTCACGGCCCAACGGGCCAGCGGCACCTCGTCACAAGACGCCGCGGACCCTTCAAGTGCCGCGCTCATCCCCGAAGTCGGGCAGACCGTCGCGTTTGCGGTGTCGCGACCGGTAGCAGAGATCCCCGAGGAGATCCCGCTCCGCGCGACGTCCCCCGAAGGGACTGTTCGGCCGCTCGCGGCGTTACCTGGCGCGCAGACGTCGGCCGTGAGCAGCGCCCGCACCGCCGCACCCCAGCCGGTCCTCCCTCTCGCCAACATGCCACAGCCGTTGGCGGCGAACTTCGATGGTGTGAGCAGTCAAGACGTCGCGGATGCTTTTGGCGGCAACCGGATCGTGCCGCCCAACACCAACGGCGACGTCGGGCCCAACCATTACGTCCAGGCGGTCGATGTCCTGGTCCGTATCTACCAGAAGGATGGCACGCCCTCGAGCGCGAAGCCCACGCCGTTCAAGTTGAGCCAGCTGTTTTCGCAGGCTTCCTTCCCCGGACTCTGTTCGACCCGCAACGACGGCAACGCCACTGTCTTGTACGATCAGCTCTCGGATCGCTGGGTCCTCACGCAGACGGCATTCACCGGGAGTTTGACGCCGCCGTACCATCAGTGCGTTGCCGTGTCGCAGAGCGCCGATCCCGCCGGTACGTACTTCCTGTACGATTTCGCCCTGCCCACTGCGTACGACTCGCCGCGGTTCGGCGTGTGGCGCGATGGATACTACCTGGCGGCCAACGAGCTGACCGGCAGCGGCGCGTTCGCGGGCGTGGGCGTGTTTGCCTTCGATCGGACCAAGCTGCTCGCCGGCAACGCGAACGCCGGCTTCATCGGCTTCCATCTCGGGACGTACTTCACGGTCAGTACGGCCGTGAGCGGGATGTTGCCGGCCGATCTGGATGGCCCGACACCGCCACCGGCCGGCACGCCGAGTTACTTCGCCGCGCTCGGCCCACGGCTGAGTTTCTTGGACACAGGAGGGATGACCGACACGATCCGATTGTTCGCGTTCCACGCGGACTTCGCCAATCCGCCCGCGTCCACCTTTGTCGAGCGTCCCGAAAGCCCGAGGGCCGTCGCCACGTTCGATTCGCGCAGCAACCGCATCGAACAGCCCGCGCCGGCCACGGCGAGCGCGTACCTAGAAGCGCTCCAGGACCGGCTGACCGGGCGGCTCGCGTATCGCAATTTCGGAGGCACGAGCGAGTCGCTGGTGGTGACGCACACGGTAAATATCGGGCCCAATCCCGCGACGACGGGCGGTCACCAGGCCGCGGTCCGATATTACGAATTCCGTCGCGCCCTGCCGAGTGGCTTTTTTGGCGTGCCCGAGCAGGCCACGTTTGGACCCGACGCGGACAATCGCTGGATGGCGAGCGCCGCACTGGACATGCGCGGGAATCTCGCGGTCGGCTACAGCGTCTCAGGCGCGACCACGTTTCCCTCGATTCGCTATGCCGGCCGCCTCGCGACGGATCCGCCGAATGGTCTCCAGCAAGGAGAAGCGACCCTCATCGACGGCAGCGGCGTGCAGCTCGACACGTCCGGCAAATGGGGCGCGCTCAGCTCGCTGGTCCTCGATCCGGCGGACGACTGCCGATTCTGGTACACGACCGAGTACTACACGCTGGCCAGCCAGGGGTCCAGCAGCATGGGATGGCTTACCCGGATCGGGAGCTTCAGGTATCCCAGCTGCGGCGTGCTGCCGACGATCACGACGCAGCCAGTCAGCCAAACCGTCGCGGCCGGCGCGAACGTGACATTCACCGTGGCGGCGAGCGGCACGCCGGTGCCTACCTACCAGTGGCAGATCTCGAGCGGCGGCGGGGCGTTCACCGACCTGACCAACACCGCCCCGTACAGTGGCGTGACGACACCTACGCTGACGCTGACGAACCTGGCGCTGGCGCTTTCCGGGAACCAATACCGCGCGGTCGCCACCAACAGCGTCGGCGCCGCCACGAGCACCGCGGCCACACTCACCGTCACGATGGCTCCGATCATCTCCATGCAGCCGACGAATCAGACGGTCAACGCGGGGCAGAATGCGACGTTCACCGCCCTGGCGACCGGCAACCCGACGCCCACGTATCAGTGGCAGATCTCAACGAACGGCGGCACTTCGTTTTCGAACCTGGCCAACGTCGCGCCCTACAGCGGCGTCACCACCGGCACCCTGACGATCACCGGCGCGACCGTGGGGTTGACCGGGAACCAGTATCGTGTGGTCGCGACCAATAGCGCGGGCACCGCCACGAGTACGGCCGCTACGCTGACCGTGACGGCGATCCCGGTCATCACCACGCCGCCCACCAATCAGAGTGTCGCCGCCGGCGCGACCGCGACCTTCACGGTGGCGGCGAGCGGCACGCCCACCCCGACGTATCAGTGGCAGGTCGCGATTGGCGGCGGGGCCTTCACCGACCTGACCAACACCGCGCCCTACAGCGGCGTCACCACCGCAACGCTCACCGTGACGAGCGCGACCGTGGGGTTGACCGGGAACCAGTACCGCGCGGTGGCCACCAACAGCGCGGGCTCTGCGGTCAGCGCCGCGGCGACCCTGACGGTGAATGTCTCGGGCGGATCCCTCGTGGGCGTCTGGAGCGGGCCCACCGGGCAGGGCCTCGATCTGACCTTCGCCGTGGGCAGCGATGGCATTACGCGCCTGCTGGTCTCGCTCAATGTCGGCTTCTCTCCCCCCTGTCCGGGCATCGTGGGCGTTCTGGTGGACCCATCGCCGGCGACACCGATCACGAACAACAGCTTCACGCTGAACGTGAGTACTACGGGCGGCCTCATCGGGACCATCGTGGGAAGTTTTCAGTCCGGCACGGCGGCCGCCGGCACCCTCTCCTTTGCCTCGGCGTTCTGCTCCGCGAACACCACATGGACCGCCATCAAGCATCCTGACCAGGGGGTGCAAGTGGTGACGGTCACGGCGACCGACCCGACGGCGGCGGAGATCGGGCCGGACCCCGGAACGTTCACGATTACCCGGGCGGGCAGCACGGCCTTTGATCTGCTCACCAGCTTCACCGTGGCCGGCACCGCGACGGCAGCCGACTTCAGCATGCCCTCCGCGTTCAACGCGACGATTCCCGCGGGGCAGGCCTCGACGACCGTGACGGTGACGCCGATCCTGGATGCGTTGGGGGCCGAGGGACCGGAGACGGTCGTGCTGACGCTCGTGCCCGGCCTGTTCCCGGAATACACGATCGGCACGCCGAGCGCCGCGACGGTCACGATCGCCGATAGTCCGCAGACCGTGACCGTCGTCGCGACGGATCCGGTGGCGTCGGAAATCGGACCGGACCCCGGGACGTTCACGATCTCGCGCGCGGGCGACACGACACTGCCCCTCTCCGTGAGCTACACCCTGGGAGGGAATGCCACGCACGGCACCGATTACAGCTTCATCTTCAGCCCCGTCACGATTCCGGCGGGGCAGGC
>JBAUGX010000095.1:0-11852 GCA_049679965.1 Vicinamibacterales bacterium | reverse complement strand
GCCGAGGCCTTCGGTTCGCTGCCGGCCCATACGCCCGTCAACTCGATCGGCGGGGTCTACGATGAGTTGATGGCCTCGAGGCCTGGCGCCATTTGCGGCAGCGTCCTCGATGCGTCCTTCTCGGACGTGGGCACCGTGTCAGACTACTGGACGACGTCGGAAGCGTTGATGCGGGCGGAGGCGCTCGGCGACACCATCCAGGGCACCGGGGTTCGCCTGGATCGCTCCGCGCACGTCACGCGATCGATCCTCTGGGACAACGTTTCGGTCGGCGCCGGCGCGACGCTCGACGAATGTATCGTTACCGATGGCGTGCGCGTGCCGCCAGGCTCGACGTACCGCCGGTGCGCGATCGTCGGCCGTCCGGCGACCGACGAGCTGCTGGTGTCACCGTTTTGAGCTCGAGTGTCGGCGTATGAACAAGCTGGGCATTCCGGAGCGCGTGAGTCGTTTTCTCGCCGAGCGCGAGCGGGCACGTGGCGAGGCGCGGGTCGTGCCGCTCACCGGGGACGCATCGGATCGCCAGTACTTCCGCGCGGTCTTCCACGATGGCTCGTCGATCGTCCTGGCGCTGCACACCGGACCGATTGACGTCGCCTCCCTGCCCTTTGCACAGGTCGGAGGTCTGCTCGGCCGGATGTCTCTGCCCATTCCCGCGCTCGTTGGGCATTCCGACGAGCTCGGGATTCTCGCGCTCGAGGATCTGGGTGACGTGACGCTGCAGGCGCGCCTGGGCGCCGCCTCGGCCGCCGAGCGAGCGGCGCTCTACCGGCAGGCCGTGTCGCTCATCGCGCAGCTACAACAACGAGGCGCCGAGCTGGCCTCGGATCAATACCTGCCCTACCGCACGGCGTTCGATGTCGAGAAGCTGACATGGGAGCTCGGATTTTTCGTCCGCCATTTCATGGCGGCGTACCGGGGCATCGAGCTGTCTGGCGGCGAGCGGACGGCACTTGACGAGGAGTGGCTGTCGATCGCGCGGGAACTCGCCGGCGAGCCGCGGGTGCTGTGCCACCGCGACTACCACAGCCGCAACCTGATGGTGCACGGCGGCGGCCTCTACATCATCGACTTTCAGGACGCGCGGATGGGTCCCGACACGTACGACCTCGCGTCGCTTCTGCGCGACTCGTACGTCGACATCACCGACGCCGAGCTCGACGGGCTCGTGCAGTCGTTCCTCGCCCTCAAGGCCCCCCCTGGAGCCAACGGCGCCGACGAGTTCCGCCGCCGCTTCGATCTGGTGTCGCTGCAGCGGAATCTGAAGGCGCTCGGCACCTTCGGCCACCAGACCGCCACGCGCGGCAACCAGGTGTACATTCAGTACATTCCGCGGACCCTGCGCTACGCCCGAACGAACCTGGAGAAGTACACGCGATTCGCCCGGCTGCGCGAGCTGCTGGCGAAGCATATCGAAGAGCTACAATGAGGGGCTCGGTCTTGTGGCCACACGTCAGTTCGGGGTGTCAACGCACCTCTACCACCATCAGCGCCTCGCCCGCGAGCATCTGCTGGAGATCGCCGCGTACGGCTTCGACACGGTGATCCTGTGCGCCACCCGCACGCACTTCGACTATCACAGCCAGGTGGCGGTAGCCAATCTGCAGCAGTGGCTGGCTGAGGCGGGACTGACGCTTCATGGGATGCACGCGCCGGTCGCCGAGCGGTACGACCGGGGCCGCTTCGACCTGCCGCTCAGCCTCGCGAGCGCCGATCCGGACGCGCGCCGGCGGGCGGTCGTCGAAGCCGAGGCCGCGCTGCACGTGGCGCGCCGCATCGAGGCGAAGGTGCTGGTGACTCATCTTGGACTGCCGCGATCGCAGCCGCAGGAGCCCGGCACGCAGGGCCGCGTGGCCGCGCGGCGCAGCATCGAAGAGCTGCTGCGGACCGCCGAACCGCTCGGCGTGCGCATCGCGCTCGAGGTGATGCAGAACGAGTTGTCGCGCGCGACCTCGCTCGTCCATTTCGTCGAGGAGGATCTCGACGGATCGCACGTCGGCATCTGCCTCGACCTCGGCCACGCGCACCTGGAGGGCGACCTGCTCGACGCGATCGACGCGGTGTCGGAGCACCTCGTGCTGATCGAGGCCCACGACAATCTCGGCCGGGCCGACGACCACCTCGCGCCCTTCGACGGCACGATTGACTGGCCCGCGGCGCTCACGGCCGTTCAGAAGGTCGGATACGATGGCGCGATCATCTTCGAGCTGGCCCCACAAGGTCCGCCGAAAGAGACATTGCAGCGGGCGCGAAAGGCGCGCGAACGCATGGAGCGGTTGCTGGCGTGACACGTATGCAGACGTACATCGAAGACATCGGCAAACACGTTGGCGAAGAGATCACCATCAAGGGATGGCTGCACAACCGCCGATCGAGCGGCAAGATTCACTTTCTCATCCTGCGGGACGGCACCGGCTTCATCCAGGGCGTCATGTCGAAGGCCGGCGTCGGGGAGGCGCTCTTCAAGACCGCCGATCACCTCTCGCAGGAAACCTCCGTCATCGTGACAGGCACGGCGCGAGCCGACGCGCGAGCGCCGAGCGGATTCGAGATCGACGTGACGCAGCTCGAGGTCGTGGGCGAGTCACACGATTATCCGATTACGCCCAAGGAGCACGGGGTCGACTATCTGCTCGACCGCCGGCACCTCTGGATTCGCAGCGAGCGCCAGCAGGCCATCTTGCGCGTCCGCCACGAGATCATCAACGCCGTCCGCGACTTCTTCAACGATCGGGGCTTCATCCTGGCCGACACGCCGATCTTCACGCCCGCGGCGTGCGAAGGCACGACCACGCTGTTTCCGGCGCAGTACTTCGATGACCAGACGGCGTACCTGACGCAGAGCGGACAGCTCTACAACGAGGCCAACGCCATGGCGCTGGGGCGCGTGTACTGTTTCGGCCCGACGTTCCGCGCCGAGAAGTCGAAGACGCGGCGCCACCTCACCGAGTTCTGGATGGTCGAGCCCGAAATGGCGTACGCGGATCTCGACGACGTCATGGCGCTCGCCGAAGCCCTCATTGTCTTCGTGGTCGGCCGCGTGCTCGAACACCGGCGGCGGGAACTCAAGGCCATCGAGCGCGATGTTACCAAGCTCGAAGCGGTGAAGGCGCCGTTTCCGCGCGTGTCGTACGACGAGGCCGTGAAGATTCTGAAGGAGAAAGGCCTGCCCTTCGAATGGGGCGGCGATTTCGGCGCGCCCGACGAGACGGCGCTCTCCGAACAGTACGATCGACCCGTGATGGTGCACCGCTACCCGGCGGCCGTCAAGGGCTTCTACATGAAGCCGGATCCGGAACATCCCAATCTCGCGCTCAACGTCGACGTGCTCGCGCCGGAAGGGTACGGCGAGATCATTGGCGGCAGCGAGCGGCTCGCCGACCTTGCCCTCCTGCTGGAGCGAATCAAGGAACACAAGCTCCCGCAGGAGGCCTTCGAGTGGTACATCGACCTGCGCCGGTACGGCACGGTGCCCCACGGCGGGTTCGGCATGGGTATCGAGCGCGTCGTCGCGTGGATCTGCGGACTCGAGCACGTGCGCGAGACGATTCCGTACCCGCGGATGCTGTACAGGCTGTATCCCTAGACCCATGAGTGCCGAACGCCTCGCCCTGTCCCGCCAGCTGAGCGAGTTTCTCATCGAACTGTCGATTGCCCTCCATCGGCATTCCATGTATCCGAGCGGCCATCCCTCGCTCGGCCCGGCGGTGGACGGCGTGGTGCAGCGGCTGAGCCGGCTGCTCGAGGACCGTCCGTCGATCGCATTCGGCGTTGCGCGGCGCCAGCTCGTCATCGAAGGCGTCACGACCGATCCCGATCAGCCGGTCCTGCGACGGCTCGCCGAAGTCCTGCACGGCCACCATCTTGGCGCGATCAGTTTCTGGCGCGGCGTGCAGGCGACCGAGATTGCCGACGCCCTGCGTACGCTTGCCGCCGAGCCCGAGCGAGGGGACATTGTCGGACTCAAGCCTTTGGAGCAGGCTGCCGCGTGGACCCACGTCAAGCTGCATCCGTTGACCTTCGATGGCCTCGCACTGGTGGGTGATGCGCCGATGTCGACGGAACGAACTGGCAGCGGGGGCCGCGTACGAGAAGCCGAGCTCTGGGTCGGACTGGCGCGCGCCGCTCTCTCGATTGACGAAGTCGATGAATCGAAGCCGATTCCGACCGAGCCTTCGATCGTGGCGCGTGCGATCGACGAGCACGCGAGTGCCGAAGCCTACGACCAGGTGATCGTCGGATACCTGCTGCAGATTGCGCGGGAACTGAAATCAGCGACCGGCGCCGAGACCAAAGCGCTGCGCAGGAAGATCTCCTCCCTCATCGCCGCGCTCCAGCCGACAACGCTGCGGCGACTCGTGGAGATGGGAGGCGACGCGGGCCAACGCGGCGAGTTCGTGCTGGACGCCACGCACGGCATGGCCGTGGACGCCGTACTGGAGATCGTGAAGGCAGCGGCGGATGCCGGCGGACAGACGATTTCTCATGGACTCATGCGAATGCTCTCGAAGCTGGCCGCACACACCGAGGCGGGCTCCGAGCAGGCGAGAACGCGCGCCGACGCCGAGTTGCGCGATCAAGTGACCGGACTCCTGTCGGGCTGGCAGCTCGAGGATCCGAACCCGGAAGTCTACGGCAAAGTCCTGCAGCAGATGGCCACATCGGCCAGCCCGTCGGCTGCTTCAGCCGCCGCGGGGAAGCCGATTGAGGCCGGGATGGACGCGCTCCGGGTCGTGCAGATGAGCCTGGAATCGGGCGTCTTCGGGCCCCTCGTCTTGAAATCACTCGAACAGATCGTTCATGAGGGACGACTGAGCGCAGTCCTCGCGCTCCTCTCGTCGCGCCCGGCAGGCGGCAAGGAGGTTGCCGAGACGATCCTGTCGACGCTCGCCCGCCCTGCCACGCTCGGCATCCTCATGTCTCGGGAGTCAGTCGACGTCGCCAGTCTGGAGCCCCTCATTCCGCACCTGTCGGTCGCCGGCTTCGACGTACTGCTCGGGGCGCTGGCGTCATCGGAGGTACGGACCACCAGACGAAGACTCCTCGATTTGCTGTCCAGAAACGACGTCAACATCGGCGAGCTCGTTGCCGCTCGGCTGGGCGACGAGCGTTGGTACGTCCAGCGCAACATGCTCGTGCTCCTCGAGCGCTCCGGCCACGTCCCCGCTGGTTTCTCGGCGTCACCGTGGACCACTCATGCGGATGCGCGGGTCAGGCAAGCGGCAATTCGTCTGCAACTGACACACGCGCACGAGAGTCATCTGGCTGTTCGTACGGCACTCGACGACACCGACGTGCGTATCGTGGCCCTCGGGCTCAAGGCCATTCAGCAGGTGTGCCCGCCAACCCTGGCCGCCCGAGTCGCCGAGGTTGCCCTGCGGTCTGACGCCGACGAGGAGGTTCGGGTCCTGGCGGCAAAGGCACTCGGACGAGTCCGGCAGCCGCAGGCACTCGACGCCCTGCTGAACCTCTCGGATGGCGGACACTCGCTACTCGGGCGGCCAAAGCTTCCGCCACGGACACCGGTCCTGATTGCCGCCATCGGCGCCTTGGCCGATCAATGGGCCGCAGATCCTCGCGCCGCGTCGGTTCTGGCCCTTGCGGCTCGATCGTCGGACCCCGAACTTCGCCAGGCTGCCCACGGGTCCAGACCATGAGCGATCCCGCGAGCTTCCTGAACGCGTTCGCTCACGTCCTGGCGGTGATGACGCTGTATCCGGACGGACATCCGGCGCTCGAGCGGGCCCTTGACGCCGCGTTTGAAGAGCTCGACGGACTGACGGCCCCATCGGGCCATCCCTCGTTCACGTTTCTCGAAGACCAGGTCGTCTACGGGCGGGAGCCGCTTCGGGAGCTCAAAGCGTGGGATTTCGGCCGCCGGCTGGTCGCCGCCGGCATCCAGCGCCTGGAGTTCGAACGGAAACTCAGCCGGGATGAGTTCGACGGCCTGCTGCAGGAGATCCTCGCGCGGCTGACCCTGTCCACCATCAATACCGGGGAGGCGCGGCAGATGCGGTCCCTGGGTGCGCGTTTCGGGACGGTGGGCATCCAAGGCCAGGAGGACGCGCAGGAATCGCCGGTGGCGACGGCGACGCTCGACCTGACGCTCGGCGACGAAGCCGACACGTTTCGGTGGCTGCAGTCGGAGGTGCAGACGCGGGGCACGGTTCCGCTGCTCGAGGCCGAAGCCGTCGTGCGATCGCTCTCCGTCGCCATGCACGGCGACAGCCGTTTCGTTCTCCCGCTTCTCAAGCTCAAGGAATTCGACCAGTACACGACCACGCATTCTCTCAACGTCGCGGTGCTCTCTCTTGGACTGGCCGAGGCGCTGGGCTTTCGCCAGAAAGAGATACGCGCGATTGGCGTGGCGGGGCTCTTACATGACATCGGCAAGACCCGGATCCCGATCGACATCCTCACCAAGCCTGGCAAGCTCTCGGAGGAGGAACGGACGATCATGAATCAACACCCCGTCGACGGCGCACGAATCATCCTCCAGAGCGAAGAAGACCTCGACCTGGCCGCCACCGTTGCCTACGAGCACCACGTGATGTTGAACGGGGGCGGCTATCCCGCGATGCACTACCACCGGGAGTGCACGATGGCCAGCCGGCTCGTCCACGTCTGCGACGTCTTCGACGCACTCAGCACGAAACGACCCTATCGAGACGCCTGGCCATCCGACAAGACGATGGCGTACCTGGAGGAGCGCGCCGGCCTCGAATTCGATCCCGACATCGTCGCCGCCTTCATCCGCACGCTCCGCGAGGGGGAAACCCGGGTCCGACTGCTCACCGAAGAGCAGCCTTCAGGCGGGCCATCCGGGCCAGGATGAGTGCGCGAAACGATTCCCTCTCCGCGGATGTTGTACGGACTGTATCCGTAGATTGAGGTGTTTCTTTGCTGCTCCGAACCGGCTTCGAACTTGTGTACAGCTTTCCGCAACCGACGCCCGTCATCCTTCTGGTGAATATTCACGATTCGCGGGCTGCCGACATTGTGATTCCCGATTCTCTCGTGACCGAGCCGTCGATTCCCGTGACCAGCTACCGTGACGCATTCGGCAACCAGTGCAAACGCGCGCTTGCGCCGGCCGGTCGCCTCCGCCTGTCGACCAATGGCATCGTCAGGGATAATGGCCAGCCCGACGAACGACTGTTTGCAGCCGTCCAGGGCTCGGTGGAGGATCTGCCGGAAGCCGTGCTCGTGTTCCTGCTGGGCAGCCGCTATTGTGAGACCGACCGCCTATCCGAGACAGCCTGGCAACTGTTCAGCCAGGTGGCTTCAGGGTACTCGCGAGTGCAGGCCATCTGCGACTACGTCCACAACCAGGTGGCGTTCAACTACCAGAACGCCAGCCCGACCCGCAGCGCCCTGGAGACGCTCAACGAGCGGACGGGCGTCTGCCGCGATTACGCGCATCTCGCGATCGCGTTCTGCCGCTGCATGAATATTCCGGCGCGATACTGCACGGGTTACCTGAGCGACGTGGGCACACCGCCACCGTACGCGGCTGGTGATTTTGCGGCGTGGCTCGAGGCCTGGATCGGCGGCAGATGGCATACGTTCGACCCGCGTAACAATGTGCCGCGGGTGGGCCGTGTGCTGATGGCGCGAGGCCGTGACGCGTCCGATGTCGCCATCGCCACGACGTTCGGCCCCAACACGCTCGAGAGCTTCCGGGTCTGGACGGATGAAGTCCCGGCGTGAGCGTCCCCGATTCGATGGACGGCCAATCGGCCATCATGTCGGCGTATGGCGACGGGCAATACCGACTACGATAGAGGAAGGCTGCGGCGCGGACATCCGGCGCATACCTCAGCACGACTCACCTTCATGAAGATCGGCCTCGTCTCCCTCGGCTGCCCGAAAAACCTCGTCGATTCCGAGGTCATGCTGGGGCTCGCGCGCGACGCGGGGCACGAATTCACCCGAGACGCCGCGGGCGCCGACGTGCTCGTCGTCAACACCTGCGCCTTCATCGACTCGGCCAAGCAGGAATCGATTGACGCCATCCTCGAGATGGCCCGGCACAAGACCGACGGCGCCTGCCAGCGGCTCATCGTGACCGGCTGCCTGGCCGAGCGGTACCGCGACGAGCTCGTGCGCGAGATTCCCGAAATCGACGCCGTGCTCGGCACCGGCGAGGTCCCCGAGATCGTCCGGGCGATCAGCGGCGCGAGCGTAGCGTCCGTGTCACCACTCACGTTCTTCCGGGATGCGGCACCCCGCACCCTCGCACCCTCGCACCTTCGCACCCCCGCACCAACCTATATCTATGATGCGAGCACTCCCCGCGTCCTCGCGACTCCGCGCCACTACGCGTACATCAAGATTGCCGAGGGCTGCGACTACAAGTGCGCGTTCTGCATCATCCCGACGCTCCGCGGCCACTACCGCAGCCGCGCGCCGGAGTCGATTGTTCAAGAAGCGCGGTCGCTCGCGGCGCAGGGCGTCAAGGAGTTTCTCCTCATCTCGCAAGACACGACCTTCTACGGCATCGACCGGGGCGAGCGTCATGCGCTCGGGCGACTGCTGCGTGAACTCAACAGGATCGACGGCCTCGAATGGATTCGTCTCCTCTATCTCTATCCGACGACGATCGACGATGAGACGCTGGCGGCGATGGCCGAGTGCGAGAAGGTCTGCAAGTACATCGACCTGCCCCTGCAGCACGCGTCGAACGGTGTGCTCAAGCGCATGAAACGCCCGGGAACCCGGCAGCACTACGACGCGCTGCTCGCCCGCATTCGCGGCCGGGTGCCAGGCGTCGCGCTGCGCACCACGTTCATCGTCGGTTTCCCGGGCGAGACCGAGGCCGACGTCGACGCTCTCTGCGAGTTCGTGGACGACCACCGGTTCGACCATCTGGGCGTGTTCACCTACTCGCACGAAGAAGGCACGTCGGCCTTCGCGCTCGAGGACGACGTGCCGGCCCGGGCGAAGACGGCGCGGCGAAACCGTCTGATGAGCCAGCAAAAGCGGGCCATTCGGGCCCGTCAGCGCGGCCGAATCGGCGAGCGGGCACGCGTGCTCATCGACGGGCCGTCGGCCGACCACGAGTTGGTCCTGAAGGCCCGGCTGGCCACCCAGGCGCCCGACATCGATGCGGCCGTCTATCTGACCGAATGCGACCCCACGGCCTACCGGGCCGGCGATTTTGTTGAGGTCCAGATCGTGGGCGCGCGAGATTACGATCTGATGGCGAGGCCCGTTCTGATATAATTTCGCGTTCGGACCCTGGGTGTAAGACCGAAGTGGGCGGGTGCCCGCTTTTTTTGTTTACAGACGTGTTGGTCGCGTGGATGTCACCGAAAGCGTGCGTACCCTGGCCAGCCGGGTGGCCGGCTCGTACGGGCTGGATCTGTTCGACGTGCAGTTTCGCCGTGAAGGCCGCGGCATGGTGCTGCGGATCCAGCTCGACCGGCCAGGCGCCGCGGCGACGGCCGAGGAATGCGTGAGCGTCGAGGATTGCGCGCGGGTCAGCCGCGACCTGAGTGCGCTGCTCGACGTCGAGGATGTGGTGCCGACGGCCTACGTGTTGGAGGTGTCGTCGCCGGGGCTCGATCGGCCGCTGCGGCACGAAGCGGACTACAACCGGTTTACGGGCCGGCGGGCCAAACTCGTGATGGGGGCGGCTGTGGACGGCCAGATGTTCTTCAAGGGGCGGCTGGGCGGGGTCGAGGATCGCGCGGTCGTGATCGAGACCGACGACGGCCGGCGGCACCGGGTGCCCATGCACGTGATTAGGCGAGCGAATCTGGAAGTGGAATTCTAATAATGTCGAATCCTCTGCAGCAGACCATCGAGGCCCTGGCGAAGGAAAAGGGCATCGAGCCCGACGTCGTCATCAGCGCCATTGAAGAAGCGGTGGCGACCGCCTCGCGCAAGTACTACAAGACGGGCGAGAACCTCAAGACGCGCTTCAACATGGAGACCGGCCAGGTCGATCTCTTCGCGTTGAAACAAGTGGTGCAGGAAGTGGCCAGCCCGGCGACCGAGATTGCGATCGACGAAGCGCGCCAGATGTACCGGCAGCTCTACGGCGACGAGGTGGCGGGCAGCATCGAGCTGGGCGACGAGATGGAGTTCCCCAAGCCGACCGAGGTGCTCGGGCGCATCGCCGCGCAGACGGCCAAGCAGGTGATCTTCCAGAAGGTCCGCGAGGCCGAGCGCGACCACATCTTCGCCGAATACAACGACCGGGTGGGCGAGGTCGTGAGCGGCACGATCAAGCGCTTCGAGAACGGCGAGATCATCATCGAGATCGGCCGCATCGAGGCGGTCCTGCCGCGCAAGGAGCAGTCGCGGGCCGAGAGCTACACCCCGGGCGACCGTGTCCGTACCGTCATCAAGGGCGTCAACCGCAGCGCCAAGGGCCCGCAGATCGTGCTCTCGCGTACTGACCCCGCCCTGCTCATCAAGCTGTTCGAGCAGGAGGTTCCTGAAATCTACGACGGGACGGTGATGATTCGCGGCGCGGTGCGAGAGGCCGGCGATCGCGCGAAGGTCGCGGTCTTCTCGCGCGAGCGCGACGTAGACCCGGTCGGCGCCTGCGTCGGCATGAAGGGCACGCGCGTGCAGTCGATCATCCGCGAGCTGCGCGGCGAGAAGATCGACATCGTCGAATTCTCCGACGATCCCGTCGTGTTCATCACCAACGCGCTCAGCCCCGCCAAGATCCAGCGCGTGTCGATCGTGAACGACCGCGACCGCGTCGTCGAAGTGGTGGTCGAGGACAAGCAGCTCTCGCTCGCCATCGGCAAGAAGGGCCAGAACGTGCGGCTGGCCGCCAAGCTGACCGGCTGGCGCATCGACATCAAGAGCGAAGAGGAGAAGCGGCGCGAGGTCGAAGCCGAGCTGGCCGGCCTCGAGGTGGGGGCGGCGGAGACACCGGCCGAGGAGACGTCCGAAGCCACGTCGGAAGAGACGCCGACAGGCGAGGTGTCCGACCAGCCGCCGCCGTACGCGCTCGCCGGTATCGGCGAGAAGACCGTACTCAAGCTCGTCGACGCCGGCCTGACGACGCGCGACGCGGTCAGGAGCGCGACCGTCGAGCAACTGTCGGAGATCCCGGGTGTCGGGGAAAAGACCGCCGAGAAGATTCTCGCCGCGGCGCAGAGTGAAGTCGAAGCGACGCCGGAGACTCCGGCGGATGCTCAGGAGTCGTAGTTGGGTACAGTCAGGATCTACAGGGTCGCAGAGCTCGTGGGCATGACGAGCCAGGACATCGTGTCGATGCTCAAGAAAGAGCATGGCATCGACGTCAAGAGCGCGTCGAGCACCATCGAGGAAGTCGTCGGGCGCCAGCTCGTCGAGCGTCTCGCGCGCCAGAAGAACATCTCGCTGCCGAGCGGCGACATGTTCGCCGAAACGCCGGTCGCCAAGGGCAAGAAGGGCGGCGCCCCCAGCCGAAAGCACGCCGAGCCGCAGAGGCCCACGGCGCCCGCCTTGCCGCCGCCGCGCCTTGTCAAGAGCCACAAGCCGGCGGTGCCGGTCGCGGCCGAAACCGAAGCTGCCGTCGATCTGGAGCCCGCGCCGATCTCCGAGGCGCCCGCGCCCGAGATGGTCGCGCAGGCGCCCGCTGCTGCCGACAGGTACGTCGAAGCCGCCGCCCCCGAGCCGGCACCAATCGCGGAGGCGTCCGCCGCTTCGGTTGAACCGGCGGAAGCGCCCGCGGCGACCACGCCGGGACCGCCGCCCCTGAGGCCCAGTGCCGGTCGCATCGTACCTCCCACGATCCGTTTGCGCATCGAAGAGCAGCGTCCGACCACGCCTTCTCCCCCGCTTCAGACCATGGCCCCTCGCCGGGTGCCGCGGCTGGCGCCAAGAATGGCGCCGGCGCCCGCCGC
>JBAUGX010000094.1:0-17055 GCA_049679965.1 Vicinamibacterales bacterium | reverse complement strand
GCCGCCGGCGCCGCCGACCGAGGCGCAGCTCTTCGCGGCCAAGTCGTTGGCGCAGCTGAACGCGGAGCGACCGCTCGACGACAACTTCTTTGATTTCGACAAATCAGAGATTCGCGCCGACGCCCGGGCACCGCTACAGAAGAACGCGGACTGGATGAAGAAGTGGACGAGTACGCAGGTGACAATCGAGGGGCATTGCGATTCGCGCGGCAGCGCCGAGTACAACCTTGGGCTGGGCACGAGACGCGCCAATGCCGTGAAGGACTACCTGGTCAGCTTGGGCGTGCCGGCCGGTCGCATCATCATCATCAGCAAGGGGAAAGAGCAGCCGTTCTGTACCCAGGAGAACGAAGCCTGCTGGCAGCAGAACCGGCGCGGACATTTTCTGATTACGGCCAAGTAATCAGCAGGGTTAAGTCTCAAGTCTCAAGTCTCAGGTCTGAAAAAGACTTCAGGCTTCAGACTTGAGACTTAGTCGATCGCTCGTAACATCCGCCTTAGATCGTCTTCCTTCGCTCGATATTTCGCGACCTTCTTCCCGTCCACCAGCAGCACCGGAATCTCCAGGCCGTAGCGCTGTTCGAGGTCGGGGTCTGTCGAGATGTCGACTTCCTCAATCTGCAAACGGCCGGGTATCGCGCTCGCCACGCGATTGACGATCGCCTTCATGTCGTCGCACAGATGACAGCCCGGGCGGGAATAGAGCGTGAGCGCGGCCACCTTCATTCCGCGTGGCCACCCGCCGCGTCGAACGTCCCCACCAGATCGGCGACGCGGGCGATCTGGTGCCGGCGCATGTAGTCGCTGATGCCGTCGATGAGCTTCGGCCAGATGAACGGATCGACGAAATTGGCCGTTCCCACCTGCACGGCCGAGGCTCCGGCGATCATGAACTCCAGAGCGTCGCGAGCGTCCGCGATGCCGCCCATGCCGATGATGGGGATCTTCACCGCCTCGTGGCATTCGTAGACCATCCGCACGGCAATCGGCCGGATGGCCGGTCCACTGAGACCGCCGAAGACATTGGAAATCTTCGGACGGCGGGTCTCGATGTCGATGGCCATGGCGAGAAACGTGTTCACGAGCGAGACGGCGTCGGCCCCGGCGTCGGCCGACGCGCGGGCGAAGGAGGCGACGTCGGTGACATTCGGGGTCAGCTTGGGGATGACCGGCAGCCGGGTCACTCTTCGGACCGCGCTCACGACGTCAAAGGTGCCCGTGAGGCTGCAGCCAAACTGCATGCCGCCTTCCTTGATGTTGGGGCAGGAGATGTTGAGCTCGATGGCGGCCACGCCTTCCGCGTCGGAGAGGATTCTCGAGACCTCGACGTACTCCTCAATCGTCGATCCGCAGACGTTGACGATGACCGTGGCACGCCGCGCCCGCAGTTCGGGCATCTTCTCGGCGACGAAGCGGCGAACGCCGATCCCCTGCAAGCCGATTGCGTTCAGCATGCCGGCTGGGGTTTCGACGATGCGGGGGGCCGGATGGCCCTCGCGCTCGGCGAGAAACAGCCCCTTGCTGGCGACGCCGCCGAGCGAGGCGAGATCGACCAGGTCGGCGTACTCGACGCCGTAGCCGAAGCAGCCGCTCGCGGCGATGAGTGGATTCTTGAGCGTGAGCGAGCCGATCCGAACGGAGAGATCCATATGAATCAACGCTTCGTGATGATCAAGCCTTGCTACTCCCACAGAATTTGATCTCCGGGCAGGACCGGTCCGCTCAGACAGGATCGGACGTGATGGACACGGCCGTCGGCCGATCGCATCGGCACCACGCAGCTGTAACAGCCGCCCAGGCCGCATCCCATGATGCGCTCGACCGACACCTGGCACGGGCGGCCGTACCGCATGGCCGTTTTCGCCGTCGCGGCCAGCATGCCTTCCGGACCGCAGGCATACAGCATGACCGGCGCCTCAGTCGGACGGGCGGCAAGCCGACGCTCGATCGGCGCCACCACGCGTCCGTGCTCGCCGGTGCTGCCATCCTCGGTGGTCAGGACGAGCTCGACGTCCAGACCGCGGAACAGATCCAGGCAAAACAGTTCCTGCGCGCGTCGGGCGCCGTAGAAGAGCGTCGAGCGCACGCCGCGCGAGCGGAGGGCGTGAGCGAGCGTGGCAAAGGGCGCCAGACCGACGCCGCCGGCGACCATCCAGGCCTCGGCGGGCGCGTCGACGAGTGAGAACGGGCGGCCGAGAGGCCCGAGGCACGCGATGGCGTCTCCGGGCTTGGCCGCGTAGAGCAGCGTGGTCGACACGCCAATGCGTTTGTTGAGGAGCGAGAAACCCGTGACGCCGCCCGCGTGATCGCGGAGCACTTCGAAGACGGAGAACGGCCGTCGGAGCAGTGGGTCGTGGCCCGAGGCCGCCTTGACCATGACGAACTGTCCGGGCGTGGCGGCCGCCGCGATGGCAGGCGCGCGAAGCGCCAGCACGTTGTAGTCGCCCGAGAGCTGCCGGTTGGCGATCACTTCCGCGGCCACGTCGGTGACGTCGGTGACTCGGGAGATTGATGATTGCGGATTGATGATTGATGATTATTGCTGATTGCCGATTCAATCTACAATCGGCAACCGACAAATCAACAATCAACAGTCCGCAATCATCAATTCATGAACAGCGTATTTGACGTCGTCGTGATTGGGTCCGGGCCGGGCGGCGAAGGCGCGGCCATGCGGTGCGTGAAGAACGATCGGTCTGTCGCCGTGGTGGAGGACCTGCCGCGCGTCGGCGGCAACTGCACGCATTACGGCACGATTCCGTCCAAGGCGCTGCGCCAAGCCATCCAGCAGCTGATGGAGTTCAAGACGAGTCCGCTCTTCAAGGACATGGCGGCGGAGCACACCGTCGACTATCCCGCCCTGCTCAAAGCCGCGGACAACGTGATCGAGCAGCAGGTCGCGGTCAGGGCCGCGCATTTCGAGCGCAACAAAGTGCGGGTCGTGCACGGCAAGGCGCGGTTCGTCAGCGCAAACGACGTGGAAGTGACCGACAAGAAAGGCGCGAAGGAGACGCTGACGGCCAGACACTTCGTCGTCGCCGTCGGCGCGCATCCCTATCATCCCGCCGACGTCGACTTCTCCCACCCGCGCATCGTCGACTACGACACGGTGCTCGATCTCAAGGAGACGCCGCGGACCCTCAGCATCTACGGCGCCGGCACGATCGGCTGCGAGTACGCGTCGATCTTTCGCAACTTGGACGTGAAGGTCAATCTGGTGAACACGCAGGACAAGCTGCTGACGTTTCTCGACGATGAGATTGTCGACGCCTTGAGCTACCACCTGCGCGACCAGGGCGTGCTCATCCGCCACAACGAGGAATACGCGAAGGTGGAGCCGCATGCGGACGGCGTCGTCCTGCACTTGAAGTCCGGCAAGCAGTTGAGGACCGACTACCTGCTGTGGGCCAACGGGCGAACGGGGAACACGGAAGGACTGGGTCTGGAAGGGCTGGGCGTCGCGCTCGACTCCCGCGGTTATATAAAGGTTGATGCCGGCTACCGCACCGCGCTGCCGCACATCTTCGCGGTTGGCGACGTGGTGGGCGCGCCGTCGCTGGCGAGCGCGGCGTACGACCAGGGGCGCTTTGCGGCCGGCCACATCGTCCACGGGGAGAGCGACGAATCGCTCGTCGCGAACACGCCCACCGGCATCTACACGGTGCCCGAGATCTCCTCAGTCGGCAGAACCGAACGCGAGCTCACGGAGCAGAAGGTGCCCTACGAGGTGGGGCACGCGGCGTTCCGTCATCTGGCCCGCGCCGAAATCACGGGACGCACGGTGGGGATGTTGAAGATCCTGTTCCACCGCGACACGCTCGAGATCCTGGGCGTGCACTGCTTCGGCGACCAGGCTTCGGAGATCATCCATATTGGCCAGGTGGTGATGTCGCAGGAGGGCGAGGCCAACTCGGTCGAGTACTTCACGAAAACAACATTCAACTATCCGACGATGGCCGAGGCCTACCGCGTCGCCGCGCTGAACGGACTCAATCGGCTGGCCCGCGGCGACTCGTGAGGCGACTGGTGAATTGATGATTGCGGATTATTGATTGCTGATTGGGGTCACGCTGTATTTCTTGCCATCTTCTCCCCGCAGATTGCGGATTTGCGGCCTCAAGAAGCGATCGACGGACAAGGCGAGGGTCTTGCAGCCGCCTGGGAGCATGAATGAACAGGCTGAGGCGCTGAAGCGGCGGACCAAGCAGTTTGCCCTCGATTGCATCGCGCTCGTACGGACGTTCCCATCTGGGGAGCCTGCCTGGACGGTTGGGACGCAGCTGACGAAGGCAGCTACCTCAGTTGGAGCGAACTATCGCGCGGCCTGCCGGGCGCGGTCACGGGCCGAATTCGTCGCCAAGGTCGGTCTGGTGGAGGAAGAAGCTGACGAGTCCGGCTTCTGGCTCGAGATTGGCCGAGAAACACAACTCGGGCCGGCGAAGGTGATTGATCCCCTAATCAGGGAAGCCGACGAACTGACGGCAATCTTCGCGCGCTCGACGATGACGGCGCGCTCGCACCCGTGAATTGCGGATTGCGGATTGTTGATTGATGATTACGAATTGATGATTGAGGATTGAGGATTCGGGCATGCACCGGTGCAGTCTCCCCAATCCGCAATCCCCAATCAACAATCCCCAATCAACAATCCCAATCCGCAATCACCAATCCGCAATCATCAATTCATGAGCGCGTGAGCGCGAGCATCAGCGAGCCGGCACGCGCGCCTTGAGCTCTTCGTCGAAGTGCTGGACGACGATGATGCTGGGCGGCGCGACGGTTGGATCGGTGCCGGACTCCTTGATCATGAGGAAGCGCTTGCCGTCCGACGAGATGTCGTACGTCCGGGCGACATTTCCGCCGCCCGTGAAGTACCGCGGCTCCAGCGTCTTCAGCGGAGTCCGAGCCCTCCACGTCGATCCAGCAGCTTCGACGGCGACACGCATTAGTGCGCCATCCAAGCCGAAGAAGAATAGTTCCTTGGCGCTCGGTGACCAGAGCGGTCGTGTACCGCCAGCCGTTGATACTTGCCACTGGACAACAGCCGTGCTCAGAAACGGCCTCACGTAGATCTCGAGTCGCCCGGAGCTGTTGGACTCGTAGGCGAGCCACTGGCCGTCTGGAGAAGGGGCTCCGTTTCGCTCGTCGAATTGCGTTCGAAGGATCGGAGATACGAGAGGCGGCGTGCCCATCTTGAGGCGCATTAGGTCGCGAGTGGTATTCACGTTCTGTTCGACAAAGACTATTTCGCCGTCCGGTGCCACATCATTTACAAATTGGTTGCTATTGCTCGTCGTCAATCGCTCGGCCGTACCTCCGTCGGCCAGCTGCCACCACAGGTTCACCACGCCCGTCGGGGACGAACTGGACGAGCTGAAGATGAGCCTTCGACCATCTGGCGTCCATCTGGGCCCCAGCTCGTTCCCTGGGTCAAACGTCACCCGGGTCAGCGTCTGATGTTGGAAGTCCCAGGTCCAGATGTCATTCTGTAGATCAGCGATGGCCACAGCGAGGCGTGTTCCGTCAGGAGCAAGCTTTGGAAGCAGGTATGCACGTGGCGGGGCAGGAATAAGCTCCTCTTTGCCACCGCGATCAACCCAAACCAGGGAGCGGGCAAGGACGCCGGCTCCCGGCGCGTCGACGTACACGAGCGTTCCATTGTCGGCGATTCTAAAGTCAGCTCCGCCTGCGGTGGTGGTCACCAACCGCGGCACGACGGGTACAGCCGTCCCACGGGTCTCCAAGCGCGCAGAATCGAACGGTATGGCGCGGAGCGTGCCCGCCGCCGTGTACATCAGATGGCCGCTCGCCACGAACTGCGCATGGCTGCCGCCACGGATCAGAATCGTTTGGGTATGGCTGCGCAAGTCGAGAACCGCGATCTGTGCCGCGTCGAGGCCGCCTGTCGCCGCCGCAATCGTGAAAAGGACTGCGCGCCCGCCAGGCAGCATGTCCGGCCAGAGATGGTCGGCGCTGCCCTGCGCGCGGTCGGGGTGAGTCAATACCTCCGGCATGCCGCCGCCGGCGGACACACGCTGAAGCCCGCTCGCACCGTTCGCCGTCGCGAAGATGATTGTGTCGTCCGATGCCCACGTGGCTCCGCGCATGCTGCCGTCAAGTTGAGCGAGCGTGATCGGCGGTCCGCCCGTGATAGCCACCTTTTTGAGAACAGTGTTGTCGCTCGAAAAGCCGACCCACTGACCGTCCGGAGAGACGAATAACCCACGAGCATTGGTGTCCGTCGCGATGGCGACTGGATCGAGCGCATCGAGTGCGCGCACGAAGAGCTGCGTCCCGTTGTTGCCGACGTAGACGACACGCAAGCCGTCGGGCGTGATGGCGAGGTCGCGATCGATACCGCTAACGGTCAGCAATGCCGCACCGGACGCTGACATCGTCAAGCGCGATACGGGTAGCGAAACGGGACGTGTGGCGAACCAGGCCGTAACGCCGGCGATGGTCGCGCCCACGATGAGCGTCGGGAAGCTGAAAAGCGCGAGTCTTTGCCAGAACGGCTCTCGTTGCTGTGGGACGGTCGTCACCGCTGGCGCACTGAGCGGCGCGACGCTGACGGCCTCGATCTCCGCGCGCAGATCGCCGACGGCTTGCCAGCGTCGCTTCGGGTTCTTCTCGAGACAGCGCTTCAGCAGCTCGGCAATGCGCGGATTCAGATTCGGCGGCAGCGCGCCGAAATCCGGGTCGCGCACGAGTACCGAGGCGAGGATGTCGGGCGCGGTCTCGCCCTTGAACGGCTGGCGGCCCGTCAGCATCTCGTAGAGCATCACGCCGAACGAGAACACGTCGCTCCGCGAATCCGCCGACAGGCCCTTCGCCTGCTCCGGCGACATGTACGCCGCCGTGCCGAGAATCATGCCCGCCTGCGTCGCCATCAGACTCAGCGTCGGCGAGTTGGTCAGCTGCGCGTTCATCGCTGCTGCCGGTTCCATCGCCTTCGCTAGGCCGAAGTCGAGGACTTTCACTTTTTCGTCCGGCGTGATCTTGACGTTCGCCGGTTTCAAATCGCGGTGGACGACGGCCTTCTCGTGCGCGGCCTCGAGGGCGTCGGCGATTTGGCGGGCGATGGCCAGGGCGTCGCCGACGGGAAGCCCTGAGCCGTGAGCCTTGAGCCGCTCCGCGATCGTCTCGCCCTCGACGAGCTCCATGATGAGGAAGTGGCGGTCGCCGTCTTGCTCCATCCCGTAGAGCGCCGCGATGTTGGGGTGGTTGAGTGAGGCGAGCACCTGCGCCTCGCGCTTGAACCGCGCGACGCGTTCCGGGTCGGTGGCAAAGGCCTCGGGGAGGACCTTGACGGCGACCTCGCGCCCGAGCTTCGTGTCTCTGGCGCGATAGACCTCGCCCATGCCGCCAGCACCCAGCATGCCGGTGATTTCGTAGAGACCGAGGCGTGTGCCGGCGGTCAGGGCCATGCGCGCGTCAGTATAGGCGGAATTGCTGATTCCGGATTGCGGATCGCTGATTCCGCCGACTCAGGATCAGGGCTTTGACGCTCCTGCGCGTTCTGATAGCGTGTGGCCGATGAAATTCGGCGTCACGTTTCCCCAACGAGAAATCGGCACGGATCCCGTGGCCATCCGCGATTTTGTCCAGGCGGCGGAAGGCGCCGGCTTCGATTACCTGGTCGCGTACGACCATGTCACCGGCGCCCATCCGGACAGATTCATCGGCCGGGACGTCGGCTTCCCGTCACCACCGTATCTCTACGACTGCGAGTTTCACGAGCCGTTCACGCTCTTCGCCTATCTCGCCGGCCTGACCACACGGATCGAGTTCACGACCAGCATCTTGATTCTGCCCCAGCGCCAGACGGCGCTCGTCGCCAAGCAGGCGGCCGAAGTGGATCTGCTGTCGGGCGGGCGGCTGCGACTGGGTGTCGGCGTGGGGTGGAACTTCACCGAGTACGAGGCCCTCGACCAGGACTTCCACACGCGCGGCGCCCGTCAGGAAGAGCAGATCCTCGTCTTGCGCAAACTCTGGGCCGAAGAGCTGGTCTCCTTCCACGGGCGCTGGCACCATTTCGATCGCGTCGGCATTGCTCCCCGGCCCACGCGTCCGATTCCCGTGTGGATCGGCGGCGGCTTGACCGATGCGCTGATGAAGCGCGTGGCTCGGCTCGCCGACGGCTGGATGCCGCTGTTGTTTCCCGGTCAGGACGCGGCTGAAGTGTTCGGTCGACTCCGTTCCCACTTGCAGCAAGCGGGTCGGGACGTTTCGTCTTTCGGTCTGCAGGCGGGGGTCTGGACGCAGGCGGGACGCGAGGCCGACTGGATCAACGACGCCAGGCGCCTGCAATCCCTCGGCGTCACCCATCTCGGTGTCGGAGAATTCCCAGCCCGAGGCACGCCGAGCGAGGCCCTCGCCAGAGCGATCGCGGCGAAACAACTGCTGGCGCCCGCGCTCCAGGGCTGACCAGACCACCGCGGCTGCACAATCCTGCAATCCGCAATCAATCCGCAATCACCAATCCCGCAATCATCAATGCTATAATCGCCCCCGCTCTTTAAACGCGTCCCTGCGAGGACGCAAAGAGGTGTCTGATGCCGCTCCGCGCGCCCGCCCTACTTCCCGCAATCCAGCGATTACTTCCTGCAATTCTGCAATTCTGCAATCCTGCAATCTTGGTGAGGGGGTCGCAGTGGCCGTCGTGATGGACGCGGACCGCATGGGACGTACCCTGACGCGCATCGCGCACGAGATTGTGGAGCGCAGCCGCGGCGTCGAGGATCTGGCCCTCGTCGGCATCCGGACGCGCGGCGTCCCGATCGCCAAGCGCCTGGCGCACGCCATCGCCGAGATTACCGGCCACGAGGTGCCCACTGGCGCGCTCGACATCACCCTTTACCGCGACGATCTGATGCGGCACCCCGTGGGCCCGCAGCCGGTCGTCCGCAGCACCGAGATTGCGTTTTCGATCGACGACAAGCGCATCCTGCTGGTGGACGACGTGCTCTACACGGGCCGGACGATTCGGGCCGCGCTCGATGCGCTCATCGATTTCGGCCGCCCGAAGCTCATCCAGCTGGTCGTGCTGGTGGACCGCGGCCACCGCGAGCTGCCGATCAAGGCCGATTACGTGGGCAAGAACCTGCCGACCTCGGCGAGCCAGAGCGTGCAGGTGCATCTGACGGAAATCGACGGTCGCGATGAAGTGGACGTTCAGGACGAATGAAGAAAGATCTCCTCAGCATCGCGGATCTCTCGTGCGAAGAGATCACCCTGGTTCTCGACACAGCCGTGGCCATGCGGGAAGTCGGGCAGCGGCCGATCAAGAAGGTGCCGACGCTGCGCGGCAAGACCGTGGTGAACCTGTTCTACGAGCCGAGCACGCGCACCCGGACGTCGTTTGAGATTGCCGAGAAGCGGCTGAGTGCCGACACACTGAATCTCGCGGTCTCCACGTCGAGCGTGCAAAAGGGAGAGACACTGGCCGACACGGCCTTGAATATCGAGGCCATGCAGCCGGACATGATCGTCCTCCGCCACTCTTCGTCTGGCGCCGCTCATCTACTGTCGCGCATCTGCAAGTCGAGGATCATCAACGCCGGCGACGGCATGCACGAGCACCCGACGCAGGCGCTGCTCGACGCCTTCACCATCCGCGAGCACAAGCACCGCATCGAAGGCCTCAAGGTGACCATCGTCGGCGACCTGCTGCACAGCCGCGTCCTGCGTTCGAACGCATTGCTCCTGACCAAGCTCGGCGCTGACGTGTGCCTGTGCGGGCCGTCGACGCTCGTGCCGGTGGGGATCGAGCGGCTCGGCGTCCGGGTCTCGACGTCGGTGGATGAAGCAGTGGCCGGCGCCGACGTGATCATGCTGCTGCGGATTCAGTTGGAACGCATGCAGGGCGCGTACTTCCCGTCGGTGCGCGAGTACTTCAACACGTTCGGGATGACGAAGGCACGCGTGGCCCTGGCGAAGCCGGACGTCATCATCATGCATCCGGGTCCGATGAACCGCGGCATCGAGATCGCGTCGGACGTGGCGGATGGCCCATTTTCGGTGATTCTCGAACAGGTGGGCAACGGCGTCGCGGTCCGAATGGCCGTCCTGTACCTGCTGGCGGGTGGTGTGGAGGAGGCGGCATAGATGCGGCGGTTGCTGAAGGGTGGACGCGTCGTGGATCCGGCCAACGGCCGCGACGGCATGTTCGACGTGCTCATCGACGGCGATCGCATCGCCCGCGTCGGTCGAGACCTGTCGGTCGAACCGGGCACGACGGTCATCGAGTTACCCGCTGGACTGATCGTCTGTCCTGGCCTGATCGACATGCACGTGCATCTGCGCGAGCCGGGGCAGGAGCACAAAGAGACCGTGGCCACCGGCACGGCGGCGGCCGTGGCCGGCGGATTCACCGCGGTCGCGTGCATGCCGAACACCAGTCCGGTGAACGACAACGCCGGCGTCACCGAGTTCATTCTGAAGAAGGCGGCCGAGGCCCACCTTGCTCGTGTGTATCCCATTGGTGCCGTCTCTCGCGGTCAGCAGGGGGAGCAGCTCGCCGACATCGCCGAGCTGAAGCAGGCCGGCTGCGTGGCCATCACCGACGATGGGCGGCCGGTGGCGACGGCGCTGCTCATGCGGCGCGCGCTCGAGTACGCGGGGATGTTCGACATCCCGGTCATCGAACACTGCGAGGAGCAGACGCTCAAGGCCGACGGCGTCGCCCACGAGGGGTTTCACGCGTCCACCCTCGGACTGCGCGGCATCCCGGGTGAGGCCGAGTCGATCATGGCCCAGCGCGACATCTCGCTGGCGGGCCTGACCCACGGCCGCGTCCACATCGCGCACATGAGCGCACGGCAGACGCTCGACGCCGTCCGACACGGGAAGGCGCGGGGCATCCATGTCACCTGCGAAGTGACGCCGCACCATTTCGTCCTGACTGACGACATGCTGACGGCCCCCATCCCCTACGACACCAACGTCAAGATGAACCCGCCGCTGCGCGAGACGGCCGATCGCGACGCCATGCTGGCGGGCCTCGC
Source organism: Vicinamibacterales bacterium (assembly GCA_049679965.1). GTDB lineage: Bacteria > Acidobacteriota > Vicinamibacteria > Vicinamibacterales > CAVVIG01 > 2-12-FULL-65-11. The sequence continues at coordinate 6,049 of JBAUGX010000094.1, read as the reverse complement.
CGACGGCTCGATTGACGTGATTGCCACCGACCACGCGCCGCATCATTACGACGAGAAGCGCGTTGAGTTCGATCACGCGCCGTTCGGCATCACGGGCCTCGAGACGGCGGTGTCGCTCTGTCTCGATCGCCTCGTGCATCCCGGCGTCGTCTCGCTTTCGAGGCTGGTCGATCTGCTGTCGGTCAACCCCGCGCGGATCCTGAAGGTGGCGGGCGGCTCGCTGGCCGAGGGCGCGCCGGCCGACATCACCATCCTCGCCCCGGATCTGCCCGTGACGGTGTCGGCCGAGCGCATGCGCTCGAAGTCGAAGAACACGCCGTTTGACGGCTGGCAGCTCAGAGGCGGTGTCGCGGCCACCATCGTCGGAGGACGGGTCGTGTACGTAAATGAAGACGTGAGCTCACAAGTCTCAAGTCTGAAGTCTGAAGTCTGAAGTCTGAACATGCCTACCCTCGATCGACGAGCGGATGCCCGTGACAAAGCGCTGCAGGATCTTCAGGATTCTGGCGTCCTGATGATGGACGGGCACTTCGACTATGGGAACGGCTATCACGGCCGCGCGTACCTCAACGCGCACCATTTGTTCCGCCACCCGTCGACGATCTGGCGCTTTGCGCAGGACCTCATCGACGTGCTGCCGCCGGACCTTGTGCAGCAGACGCAGGTGGTCGCCGGGCCGGTGACGGGCGGGGCCCTGCTGGCGCACACGATCGCGGGGCTGCTCGACAGCAAGCGCAGCCTCACACATCCCGCCTGCAGCTTCGCACCGTTCACCTACGACCGCTCCGGCGTGCTCGCGCTTCGGGCGTTCTACGCTGATGAGGTCCGCGGCAAGCGTGTGCTCCTGGCCGACGACGTGCGGAACACTGGAGAGACTTTCTCCCGCTGCGCGGCGCTGCTGCGGGAAGCGGGGGCCATCGTGCTAGCGACCGTGGAGATTTACGATCGCCTGGAGGCCGTCAGCGGTCCGGGTGTTCCCAACATCGCGCTCGCAGGGTACAAGGCGCCGCCCAACTACAAAGCCGCCGACTGTCCACTCTGTAAGGCCGGCACGCCGATTACCAGATTCTGACGAAGTCTGAAGTCTCAAGCCTGCCAACGATGGCATTCCGTCGAGACCTGCTCAAGCTGCTGACCGTCCAGCCGCGGTCCGTGTCGTCGCTCGCCCGCGATCTGGGCCTCAGGCGCGGAGACGTGCAGGAAGATCTCCGCCACGTGATTCGCACCGCGCAGGCCGCAGGCCATCGCGTCGTCATCGAGCCCGCCCGATGTCGTGCGTGCGGATTCACCTTCGGCGAAGACAAACTCCTGAAACCCGGGAAGTGTCCCTCGTGCCGGGGCACCCGGTTGTACGAAGCCCAGATTCGGATTGAGGTGAGTGGCGAGTGAGGCTCTTGTTGATACCAGCGCCGCGTCCTGACGAACGTCACCTACACGGCCGATCCGGTGTATCTGACCGAACCGCTCGTCAAAACGACCAACATGCAGCTCAATCCTCGTCCGCTCACGCCCCAACAACTGCTGTACCCGTGTGTGGCAGTTGTCGAGCTTCCCAATCAGAAGCGCGGCGCCGTGCCGCACTTCCTGCCGGGCGAGAACCCGTTCCTCACGGGGTTCCGCAGTCAACAGAATCTGCCTGAGATCGCCACGCGCGGCGGCGCCGAGACGACGTATCCGGAATTTCAGGAGAAGTTGAAAGCGGCCAGGTGAAACTAACGAGGCGTGAGCCGCAGATGTCCGATCGCGCCTGCCTCGACGTCCGTCCTGTCCGTCCGCATCTTCCTGTACTTCACCGCCTGCCAGTCCTTGAGAAAGTCGTCATAGCGGCGAGACAGCACGTGCCCTGATTCGCCAAGGGCATCGATGAACCGGTTGTCGTTCCTCGATGAGAGATCGATGATCTCGCGGTAGCCGGCGACGGAACGCTGTTCGTACGGGCGATCGATGGCCACCGTCCCGACATTCACAGTGCTCCAGTCGCCGCCGGTCGGGATCGACCGGCTGAGGATCGGCCGCAGCACGGTGACGGCATCGAGCTGATGCGGGAAGACCGCGCGGTGCACGGCGTCCCACCGCCAGTGCGCCATGTCACGACCCAGCCGCGCCGTCAGATCGACCACGGCCTCGTGCAGTGCCTTCGTCACGGCTTCGTCGCATGTCTCCCGCACCCCCGGCGTCCGCACATCGTCGCACCAGGGGCTCTCCAGGGGCGCGGGGCGGTTGGCCAGCGGAGCGTCCTCCCTCACGCGCGGAGACCCGAGCGTGCTGACGAGAAAGCGCGTGAGGAAGCTGAAGCGTCCCTGGTAGGTCTCGAGCACCCGCGGTCCCAGATCGTCGCCGACGAGCCCTGGCCCAACCTTGAGAAACCAGGCTTCGAAGATCGCCGGCGCGGCAAGATCGCCTCGGGCATCTCCGTTCCACTGTCGCAGAATCGTGAGCGCCTCCTGGTCGGCGACCGTCTCTGGACGGGCGCGAGCCATCAGGATTGGCAGCAGCACGCCGGCATGGAGAGACCGCGTGTCCGCCTGAATCTCCGCGAAATCATCGGGTGTGAGCGCGCGGCGCTGGCTGAGCAGGTCGGTGATGCGCTGCGCCCGGTACGGCTCGGGCCACTCACGGCCGAGCTGGTGTGGATAGGCGGACGGCGCCGGGCGATTGTTGGCGGTGACGATGAAGTGCTCGGGGGGATCGTAGAGGTGTGGCAGTTCGTCGAACGGCACCCAGTCGATCCATTCCGTTTCGCCGCTCCAGCCCTCAATGGGCACTGAGCCGTCGCCCCCGGCCCGGATCGGGATCCGTCCCGGGGCGTAGTAGCCGATGTGGCCGTCAACGTCGGCGTACACGAAATTCTGCGACGGGACGACGAAATCGCGGAGGGCAGTCGTGAAGTCGTCCCAGTTACGTGCGTCGTTCAGTTTCAGAAACGACGGCAGAGTCGTGTCGTCGGGATCGAGCGCCGTCCACCGGAAGGCCAGGGGCTCGAGCGGAGCTGGTTTGGGCTCGGTTCCGAGCGCGGCGTTCGTGGCGTTGATCGCGTCGGATATCAGGGGCCCGTGCCGGGTCGCTCGGACGTCGATCATGATCGGTGTGCCGCCCTTGACCCTGATGATCTCGTTGAAGATCGTCAGCGGCTCCAGCTCGCCGCGGTACTCGGCAAATCGCCCGGTGGCATCGAGGCGCTCGAGGTAGAGGTCCTCGACGTCGGCCGCTACGTTGGTGGTCCCCCACGCGATGAAGCGGTTGCGCCCGAGTGCCACGGCCGGCACGCCGGGCAGCGTCGCGCCGATTACGTCGAAATCGCCGGCTGAAAGGTGCGCCAGGTACCACGTTGACGGCAGCTTGGTGCCGAGATGCGGATCGTTGGCGAGCAGCGGCTTGCCGCTCGCCGTGAGCGATCCGTCGACGACCCAATTGTTCGAGCCAAGTGCCTCGGTCCTGCCGCCGCCGAGCAGAAAGTCGCGGACCGCCGGTTCGCCCTGCGCCAGGCTCGAGAAAAGCGCTGCGGACCAGGAGGAAGGTCCGCCTGAAGGCGGACCCCACGACAGCGGAGCGGAAGGCGGACCCCACGAAGGAGGGGAGGAGGAAGCCGACTTTGACCGAGTCGCAGGTTTGTCTCCGTCGTCCTCAGGCTCTTCGGGGGCCTCAGGCTCTTCGGGGGCGGGAAGCGTGTCGGGAAGCGCGTCGACGTCGCGTCGACTGAGGATGCTCAAGCCGCCAGGTGCGTACGGCGGCATGAGCTGGCGCATCCGGTCGACACCCACGAGCCGGACGAGGTCGTGACGCAAGAGCTCGAACGAGTAGTTGGCGCTCAAGTCCCACGCCATCATCTTGACCCACACGAGGACGTCGATGCCGGTCCATGGCTCGGGCTCGAAGCCAAGCAGCGTGAATTCGGGCGGCAATCGGCTGCCGTGGTGGGTGGAGACAAACGCGTTCACGCCGGCCACGTACGCGTTGATCTGCTCCTTCGCCCAATCGGGTGTCGACGTCCACGCCGAGGCCGCCGCGCGGCCGAAGCCGACCGTACGGAGAAACCGGTCCTGCGGGACGGCCGCGGGCCCGAAGATCTCGGCCAGGCGGCCGTGGCCGATGCGCCGCTGCACTTCCATTTGCCACAGCCGGTCCTGCGCGTGCACGTAACCAAGCCCGAACAGCGCGTCCAATTTCGTGGCTGCGACGATGTGTGGGATCGCGTCGGCGTCTCGGACGATCTCGATGGGCGAGGACAGGCCGGCGACCGAGACGACACCGTCCATGACCGGAAGCGAGCGGCGGAGATACCCGTAGCCCGCGACGGCCAGAACGGCGAGTGCTACGACGAGGAACGCGAGCGCTTTCGCCGAGCGTCGACGCATGACAGAATCATAGCCAACATTGCAGATTGCAGATTTCAGATTGCAGATTTGTGCACATTGATGCGCTGAAGCCGGCGCTCGACACGCTGTACGAGAGCTTCAACTATCCCGCGTCGGCGGCCGATCCCATCCAGATCGTGCGGCGGTTCGAGCGGCCTGACGATCGCGAGGTCGTGGGCTTCTGCGCCGCGGCGCTCGCCTTCGGACGGGTCGCGAGCGTGCTGCAGTCGATCGAGCGGCTGCTGGCGATCATGGGATCCGAGCCGGCGGCCTACGTGCGCAGCTTCGATCCCGGGCATCACGCCGGGGCCTACGCCGGTCTGGTCCATCGCTGGACGCGCGGCGTCGATCTGGCCGCGCTCGTGTGGATGATGCGCCAGATGATCGATCGTGCGGGCTCGATAGAAGGCTTTTTCCTCGAGGGCTACGATCCCGAAGCCGACGACATCGAGGGCGCGCTCGACAGTTTCTCGACCAGAGCGCTTTCTCTCGACGTGAAGGCGGTGTACGGGCGCGTCCCCAACGGGCCCGGCGTCAACTACTTCTTTCCGCGGCCCGCGGCCGGCAGCGCCTGCAAGCGGCTGAACCTGTTTCTCCGCTGGATGGTTCGCAAGGATGCCCTCGACCTGGGCGTGTGGGCCCGGGTGTCGCCCGCAAAGCTGGTGGTCCCCCTCGACACCCACGTCATTCGAGTGGGCCGATGCCTGGGTCTGACGCGCTACACCAGCCCGGGGTGGGCCATGGCGCGAGACATCACGGCGTCGCTACGCGTCCTCGACCGGGATGATCCGGTGAGGTACGACTTCGCGCTCTGCCACCTCGGCATGATGAACGCCTGCGGGTTCAAGGGGCCGAGGGCTGATTCTCAATGTCCGCTACGTGGCCTCTGCCGGCCACGCGCGCGTACACCGCGGCGGTTTCGGCGACCATCCGCTCGACGGTGAACCGCTCGGACACGCGGACGAAGCCGGCTTCTCCCATCCGCCGACGCAGCCCTTCGTCGGTCAGCAGTCTGACGATCGCTTCGGCCATTGCCCCGTGGTCGCGTGGCGCCACCAGCAGTCCCGTGACGCCGTCCTCGACCACCTCCGGAATGCCGCCGGCACGTGTGGCCACGATCGCGCGCCGGCACGCCATGGCGTCGAGCAGCGACGTCCCCAGCCCTTCGGTGATCGAGCTCATCACGAACAGGTCGAATCCCTTGATGCAGCCGAGCACGTCGGTGCGAAAGCCTGGCAGCATGACGTGCTTGTCGAGATGGTACTCGTGCACCTGCCGCTCCAGATGCTCCCTGAGCGCGCCCTCGCCGAGGATGACGAACCGTGCGTCGGGGATCTCGCGGACGACCAGGTGGGCGGCTTCGATTAGATGCCGCTGGCCCTTGTGCGGCTCGAGCGCGGCGACGTTGCCGACGATGGGCGCGTGGTGGGGCAGCCAGAGCGTCTCGTGCAGGCTGACGGGCGGCGCCGCCACGACATGATCGATGTCGATCCCTTCGTGAACCGTCACCGTCCGGTCGGCCGGCACGCCGTCGGCGAGGAGCATCTGACGGATCGCTTCGGACGCCGCGACGAAGCAATCCACCTGACGATGCTTCCAGCGGGAGAACGAGTTGCCCTTGATGTGGAAATCGACCCGGCGCGCGACGACGAGCGCCGGGGCACCTTCGCCCGCCCGGCCCCCCGCGCGTGCCC
>JBAUGX010000093.1:0-8768 GCA_049679965.1 Vicinamibacterales bacterium | reverse complement strand
CACCAGGGACCGGCGACGCCGTCCTTCCGCCGCCGGATACGCTGACAGTGTAGTCGGCAGTCAGCAGTCAGCAGTCGCCAGTGGGGACTGCAGACTGCAGACTGCAGACTGCAGACTGCAGACTACCGCCGTGGAATACCTGTGGTCCCCCTGGAGACTGGCGTACGTGACCGGCGCAGCGAGTACCGATCGCCCCGACAGCTGCATCTTCTGCGAACGTGAAGCGCCGGGGCGACAGGATCTGATTCTGGCTCGTGGCCGGCTGTCCTTCGTCATCCTGAATCTGTATCCGTACAACAGCGGTCATCTGATGGTGGCGCCGAACCGTCACGTGGCGACGCTCGCCGGGTCGACCGAGGACGAACGATCCGAGCTGATGCGGTTCACGCGGCACGCCGAAATGGCGCTGACCGAGGCCTACCACCCGCAGGGCATCAACGTGGGCCTCAATCTCGGCCGGCCGGCTGGCGCGGGCATCGCAGACCATCTCCACATCCATCTGGTTCCACGCTGGACCGGCGACACGAGCTTCATGTCGATCGTGGGCCAGACGCGCGTCCTCCCGGAGGATCTGTCGCAGACCGCCACTCGCCTGCGGCCCATCTTCGATCGCCTCGCTCGAAATGATTCTTGACCTCTCGCCCGAGCAGCTGGCGTTTCGACGCTCCGTGGAGGACTTCGCGCGCGACGTCGTGTCACCGCGCGCCGCTCAGATCGACGAGTCTGGCGAATTTCCGCTGGATTTGATTCGCGCTGCCGGAGGCCGCGGCCTTCTCGGTGTCACGATCCCGAAAGCGAACGGCGGTCTGGGCCTCGACTACCTGAGCTACGCGCTGGCCATCGAGGCCGTCGCAAGAGCGAGCGCGACGGTTGCCGGGTGCCTCGTGGTCGGCAATTCCCTCGTGGCCGAGCTTGTCGCCTATGCGGGGGACGAGTACCAGAAGGAGCAGTGGTTGTGGGCGCTCGCCACCGGCCGGACGATCGGCGCGTTCGCATTGTCCGAGCCGAATGCCGGGACGGATGCGGCCAACCAGCAGACCACGGCCGTTCGGAGCGGCGCCGGCTATCAGATCAAGGGGAGCAAGGTGTGGGTCGCCAACGCCGACGCCGCCGCCCTGGTGGTCGTCTTCGCCGTGACCGATCCCGGCGCCCGCAGAACGCATGGGATTACCGCCTTCCTGGTCCCCATGGATGCGCCGGGGATCGCGCGCCGGTCCCGCGACGATTCGCTGGGTGTCCGCGGGTTGGGCTGCATGGACCTTGATTTCGACGTCGAGGTCGGCGGGGCGCAAGTGCTGGGGCCGGTGAATGAGGGATTCCGCCTGGCGATGTGGGCGCTGCAGGGCGGCCGCATCGCGATCGCGGCCCAGGCACTCGGCATCGGCGAGGCGGCGATCGACGAAGCCATCCGGCACGCCAAGACCCGAGAGCAGTTCGGAGAGCCAATTGCTCATTATCAGGCGATTCAGTGGATGCTGGCCGATGTGGCGACCGAGCTGGCCGCGGCGAGAATGCTGACGTGGAAGGCGGCGGTGGCCAAGAGCGGCGGCCGGGAGTCGCGCATGATCGGGGCGTCGATGGCCAAGCTGGCGGCGTCGGAAGCGGCCCACAAGGCGGCCGACAAGGCGATGCAGATCCTCGCCTCGGCGGGGTACCGGCACGGCTCGGTCGTCGAGCGGCTCTTCCGCGACGTTCGCGCAACGGAAATCTATCAGGGCACGTCGGAGGCGCAGCGGATGATCATTGCGGAGAGAGAGCTGAATCTAAGGATGTGAGGATCTAAGGATGTGAGGATCTAAGGATGTGAGGATCTGAGGAGGCACAGTGAACGGCACGCTGATGCGAGGCTTGGCGCTGGGGGCGCTGACGCTTCTGGGGGCATATATGCTCCTTATCCTCTTGGTGTTCGGGGCGATCGCTGTGTACCAGGGGATTTCCGAGCAGCAGTATCTGGGCCCAGCTCTCCTTGTTGCCGTGTATCTAGTATTCATGGGACTCGAGTTTCTGCTCGCCAGGAAGACGTTCCGAACGTTCAAGCTCTGGCGGACGCAACCATAGGGACTTAAGGAGGAGACATGACACGCCGATTGATCGTTGCGCTCACACTCGTGGCCGGCGTCGCGGCCATGCGGCCGTCCTATCCCTTGCTGGCGCAGGTGCCGGGCACCTGGACTACGGCGTTCGATGGCAGGAGCCTCACGGGTTGGGATCGGGTGGGTGATGCAAACTGGGAGGTGGCCGACGAAGTCATCCAGGCGTCCACAGGCGCCGGGTTCCTCGTGACACCGATACCGTACGCCGACTTTCAGCTCACACTCGACTTCTGGGTGACGCCCGATGCGAACAGCGGCGTGTTCATCCGCTGCTCGGATCCGAAGGCGATCTCCACGATGACCGGCTACGAGGTGAACATCTTCGACATGCGCGCGGATCAGACCTACCGCACCGGCGGGATCGTGAACGTGGCGAAACCGCTGACGGTCGTGAACACCGGCAACAAGTGGAACAGTTTCGACATCACAGCGAAGGGCTCGAAGTTCAGTGTCGTGCTGAACGGCGAGAAGATGGTCGACAACGCGGACAACGCCGATCACCCGCGTGGGCACATCGCGCTGCAGTACGGGGCCGGCACCGTGAAGTTCCGCAATATCAGGATTCGGACGCTCTAGATCTGAGGATCTATGGATCTATGGATGTGAGGATCTGGAGATCCTTACATCCTTAAATCCTTAGATTCTCAGATTCTCAGATTCGCTTCTTTGGGATACTGAGCGTCTTCCAGTCTGACCCGGCGAAGTGTTTCGCGAGGAACACGATCTGGCCGACGTGATACGCGGCGTGCGCGGCGAGGCGATCGAGGACCTGGACGACGAGCAGGGGCTCGCCGCGGATGGTCACAGTCCGTTCGAGGTCGTCCGGCGTGAGCGCCTCAATCGCGGCGAGCGCGATTGACCACCCCCATTCCCAGCCTCGCAGCAGCTCCGTTCGGGAAGCTGCCTCCGGCATTTCGAACTCGCCGTCACGATTCCGGTCCGGCTTCTCGCCGTCGGTCGTCAAGAAGTCGGTGAACCGCGACCGCAGGTTGCCGGCCATGTGCTTGACGATGATCGCGATGCTGTTGGACTCGGGATCGAGCAGCCGATGGAGATCGGCGTCGGCGACCTGGGCCAGAGACTTCTCGCCCATCGACTTGTAGAGGCGAAACGTCTGGAGGATGTCGCGAAGGTACGTGGTGCGGAAGTCTGAGGTCACGGTGCGTAGGCCGGACTAGGTCGGGTCCGGCGTTGTGTATCAGAAGCGCTGAGTATAGATGATCTTCGACGCCGCCCTCCGGTTGACCGTCGAAAAGGTGTCGAGCGTGGTGTCCTCGATCCAGTTGTGCGTGTAGACGAAGTAGATGTCGTTGCCGGGCTTGAGGATCCAGCGGAACCGGCTCTGCCAGCCGAGCACGCGGCTCACCGAATCGTACTGGATGGTGTTGACGACCGAGATCCACTGGCTGAACTGCAGTTCCGGCGTCGCGCGATACAGACGGGTCTCGAAGTAGCCCTCGGGCAGGTTCACGCGGTTCCACTCCGAGGACAGGTACACGATTACGCCAGGACGAGCGCGAAGCGTGACGTCGCCGCCCACCTGCGTCCGGGTGCCGGAATAGAAGCTGCCCCACTCGACGGTCGGGGTCACGGCGATCATGCGGCGGTTGGCGGTGCCGCCGGTGATGCGGTAACGGAGGAACGAATAGTCGCCGCCGACTGGCAGTGTCACGCCGGCACTGGGCCGAAAGGGACGATCCAGACGTTCCTCATTGGCAATAACGAGCACGCTGAACGTGTCCTGGCTGTGGAAGTCGATGTTGAGCACCGTCAGGTTCCAGGTCCTGGAGACGTAGTCGTTGGCCAGGCCGGTCTTGAGGTCGACATCGGCCGTAAAGCCCATCCGGCGGATGTATTTGTGGTCGCGTGGCCGCGGAGAGAAGTTGAAGTACGGATTGTACTCCTCGTAGTTGTTGCGCTGGAGGAATCCAACGGCGGGACTGAAGTTCTCCTGGACCGCACGATAGATCATGCCGCCGTTCCATCGATCGTTCGGATAGTCGAGCCGAAGCCCGTACGCAGCGCTTCTGCCAGTGTCGAGCGGATTGGTGTTCCTCAACCAGAATCCGCCGAGGGAGAGATTCTGCGAGCCTCTGAAGCGCGCCGTCGCGAGTCGGAAGTCCGCGCCGGCGGTATCGAGCGTGGTCGCCCCACCGGCCGTCGGGTCGCGACGGGTGTACAAGACCCCGGCGTACGATTGTCGCAGCAGCCTGCGTTTGACGCGGACGACGGAGAAGTTTTCACCGAGGACCCCACCATCGGTTGCCGTCCGAAGATGCAGCACGCCGACGTCCTGTGGGCCCAGCTGGCCGAACAGCTTGACGCCATAGTCCACGGCTTGCGGGTTGCCGGCCGCATCAAGACCGATGCGACGGCTGAAGAACGGAATGAGCGAGTTGTCCGACGGCTTGCTGTAGCCGACGTTCCCACCGCCGCCCACCGGCTGCACGCTGCCGAAGTCGAACAGATTCGCGCCCTCGAGAAAGAACGACCGTTTCTCAGGTAGGAATAGCGCGAACTGCGTCAGGTTGACGAGCCGCTGGTCGACGTCGGTTTGCGCGAAATCGGTATTGAGGGTCAGGTTGGCGCGCAGCCCTGGCGTCGGGCTGTAAATCATGTCGAGGCCGACCTTCCCATTGGTGCTGGCGTCGGGCTGTCCGCTTCCGGGCGCGGCCTCCGACGTGGCCAGCGCGTACGGCCGGAGGTCGATCCCCAACCCCTGGCTGGGGCCGGACAGCCCCTGCAGCAGCCCGGTGTTTGACAACCGCTGGAGGCCCTGATTCCTGGCCCAGCCGGTCCACAGGCTGTCCTCGTTCTTGCGTCGGACCGTTCGCTGGAAGTTGATACCCCAGGTGGTTCCTTTCGGGTCGAAGCTCAACGTACTGAAGGGGATTTCCACTTCGATCGTCCAGCCCATTTCGGTTCGCTCGACCCTGAGCGTCCAGATACCGTCCCACTGGCGGTTGTTGCCCGTGGGGCTCAGCAGCGAGTCACCCATCAGCCCGGACGGGTTGGTCTCGAAAAAGTACCCGTTCTGACCGGTCAGGAAAGGATCGAGCACCCACTGGAAGCGATCGTCGGAGGCCAGAAACTCGTCCCGCCGCCGCTGGAACCGGAGCATGCGATCCGGCTCGCTGTCATAACAGATGACGCCCATGTACAGCATCTTCTGGGTATAGGCAATGCGCACTTCCGTGCGCTCGGTTGCCGCCTGGCCGTTTTCCGGGTCGACCTGGATGAAACTGGCGGCGGGCACCGCGCGAGACCAGACGGTCTCGTCCAGGCGGCCGTCCACGAGGATCGATTCGGCATCCCCAAGTCGGACCGCCGTGACGGTCGGACGGGCCGGCGGTATCTGGCCGGGCTGGGGCGTGGCTTGCTCGGCGGCATGTGGCGTTGACGGACTGAGGAGAAGCAGAGCGGTACTGAGAAGAAAGGCTCGATTCGTCATCGTTGACTAGCGCGCCTCAGCTGAGGAGTTGTTTGGCAATGGTCTGCAATTGCAGGTTGGAGGTGCCTTCGTAGATCTGACCGATCTTCGCGTCGCGATAAAGCTTTTCGACCGGGTAGTCCTTGACGAATCCATACCCACCGAACAGGTTCACCGCGAGCGAGGCCACGCGTTCAGCCACCTCAGACGAGAATAGTTTACACATTGCCGCCTCGGAGAGAAAGGGACGGCCCTGATCGCGGAGACGGGCGGCGTTGTAGACCATAAGACGCGCGGCCTGCAGTTCGGTTGCGGCACGCGCCAGCTGGTGCTGCACGGCCTGGAACTCGGCGATGGGCTTGCCGAACTGCTTCCGCTCCTTGACGTACGCCACGGTGTGGTCGAGAGCGCCTTGGGCGAGGCCGACCATCTGGGCCCCGATGCCGATCCGGCCTTCATTGAGCGTCTCGATCGCCACCTTGTAGCCCGCGCCAGCCTCACCGAGCACGTTCGCGCGCGGGATGCGGCACTCGTCGAGCAGCAGCTCGCACGTGCTGCTCGCGCGGATGCCCAGCTTGTCCTCCTTCTTGCCGACGGTGAATCCGGGGAAGCCGCGCTCGACAAGAAACGCCGTAATGCCTCGATAGCCGGCCTCGGGATTGACCGTGGCGAAGACGATGAAGAGGTCGGCTTCGACGGCGTTTGTGATCCAGAGCTTGCGGCCGGTGACGACCCAATGGTCGCCGCGCTCCGAGGCGCGGGACGTCAGCGCGAAGGCATCGCTGCCCGACCCGGCCTCCGAAAGGGCATAGGCGCCGACGGATGCCGATGCCAGCTTCGGGAGGTAGCGGCCCCTGGTGTCGTCGTTCCCCCAACGAAGCAGGGCGTTGATGACCAGAGTGTTCTGGACGTCGACGAGCACGGCGACCGACGGGTCAACCCGTGACAGCGCCTCGACGGCGAGCACGGCATGGAAGAAGCTCGCACCGCCGCCGCCGAAACTCTCAGGCACCTCGATACCCATCACGCCGAGGGCGAAGAGCTTGTCGATGAGCGAACGGGGAATCTTTGCGTGCTCGTCCATCTCGCGGACGAGCGGCCGGATCTCGCGGTCGGCGAACGCGTACACACTATCGCGGAGGAGCCGTTCTTCGTCCGAGAGGAGGGTCAGCGGAAGCGGCTCGGCCATCGGGTCGGACACATGGCCACGGCCGGCCTAGCGGCGAACACGGGTCGCACGCCAGGTGCTGGTAGCCCCCTGAGACCTCATCGTGCCGTCCATCGCGTCGCCATTCACGCGACCGACATACTGGTCGCCTGCGACGGTAAACGAGATCCGATCGCCACGCAGACGGCCGCCTGCCGTCGGTGTCGTGCTGGTGCCCGACGTCAACGTGCCTCGCACGACTTGGAACTGCTGCTGAAGCTCGAGGTCGCCTGCTGGCAGCCGCCACACGCCCTCCACCTTGGCAGGCACCAGCCAGAGATGCACGGTGCAGTACACGGGGCAGTTGGCAACCGTCGCGATCTCGTCGGCCTCCCAGTCCTGCATGCTGAACGTATTCGACACGATGCGCGTGCCCGGCTTGAGCCCGAGGATGATGGGCCGAAGCCGCATGTTGATCTCCGGCAGCAGGAACATCGTGAGCACGGTTGCGCGCGAAAAATCGCTATTGAACAGGTCGGCCTGCGCAAACGTCGCCCGGTCGCCGACGCCGGCGGCGGCGGCGGCCCGGCGGGACAGCACCACGAGATCGGGGTTGTATTCGATGCCGTGCGCGGTGGCGCCTCGCCTGGCTGCACCGATGACGGTACGTCCGTCACCAGAGCCGAGATCGATGACGTAGTCCTGGGGCGTGACGGCCGCCATGTCCAGCATCTTCGCCACGACGGCGTCGGGTGTGGGGACCCAGACCACGTCCTTCCCGGGCTGTCCGACCTTTGGCTCGGGCGGCGCGGCCTGGCGTTGCGTCTGCGCGAGGAGTCCCGCGGACATGATCCACGGAAGAACCAGCAAGAGTGTGCGGCGTCGGATTGAGATCATGACAGGGAAGGCCTCAAAAGGAACGCCCGCCGGCCTCGCTGAAGGAGGCCGGCGGGCATCTCGAACACGTACGGGCTGTGGCTATCGCGCCAGCTGTTTCATCCGCTCGTTCGGATCTGCTCCCGCGGTCTTGATATCGGGTCTGCCGAACTTCGCCGGGTCGATCGTGGCGTTCGGCGTGTAACTCGTGATGGTCCAATCGTCACGCTCGCTGACCCAGGCGTACCCAAACTGGAACGGCAGCATGACGCCCGCCACCGGACGGTAGTCCGAGTAGTCGACCTGCGTCGGAATGCGGCCGACCACGGTGTTGGCGTACCGGATGTAGCGCGTGAGCAGACCCGTTTGTTTGTTGAAGTACAGCGTGGCGATCATCCCGGCCGGTGTGTTGCCCTGAATGACGTCGACATCAACTCCGTTGAGTGTCGTGGAGTAGGTGACACGCCAGTTCGTGAAGAAGCTTCTGATCTTCCACGGGAAGCCCATGGCCGCGTCAAACTTGGCCCCTTCGGCCAGCGTGGCGACCATCTTGTATTGCGGGGTCACGGTGAGCGGTATCTGCCACCAGGCGTCGGTGCCGTCGTAGGCCCTGACGACGTCGCCTTCTGGCTGGTGGACGAATGTCGCCATCTGACCATTGGACCTCGCGTAGACCTCCGCAGGATTGCCCGTTGTCTCCCCGAAGAGGAAGCTCTTGCCGGTGGCGGAGTAGCTCGTGAGCGCGTCGAGGCGCGCCTGCCCGCCTGAGGCCTGAATGAACCTGGCAAAGATCTGATCGAGCGTCGTGGCCGGGCTGGGGTCGCGCGGGAGCAGGTCGGGCGGCGCGATGACCGCCTCGCCGTAGGCGAAGTCGAGAGGCGTCGTGATGCCGGGAGTTGTCTGACCGCGGTGGCAGGTCCAGCACGTCACGACCTGGCGTCCGTTGAAGTTATTGCGATTGATCGTCTGCACCATGGTGACCATGCGGCGAGCGGTCCTCTTCAGCGCCGTCTGCGGCGACCCCGTGTCGTCCTCCCACTTCGGGTTGGACGTGCCGGCGCCCGTGTGACAGTTACCGCAGCAGAGGCTCAGCGCGGTCGTGAAGACTCCCATCGTCCCCATGAACTCATCCACAGGAATGTTCTTGAGCACCTGGACGTTCTTGAAGACGGCATCGGACATCCCTGGCCTTGGGGCGGCCGCCGCGCGGGCGGTCGGGGCC
>JBAUGX010000092.1:0-36623 GCA_049679965.1 Vicinamibacterales bacterium | reverse complement strand
GAGGCTGCCGCCGGCCGGCATGCAGAGCGCCGGCCCGCCGGCGCCGTCGATCTCGTGCTCGAAATCGAGGATCCGGCCGACATCGCCCGCGCCGGCCGCCGAGATGACGACCGCCCCGGCGCCGTCGCCGAACAGCACGCAGGTCGAGCGGTCCTTGTAATCGATGATGCTCGACATGACGTCCGCGCCGACCACCAGCGCGTGATCGTGCGCGCCGGAGGCCACCATCTGACCGGCGGTCGTGACGGCATAGGTGAACGCCGAACACGCGGCGTTCAAGTCAAAGCCCCAGGCGTGATGCGCGCCAATCTTGTGCTGGACGAGACACGCCGTGTTCGGAAACATCATGTCCGGCGTCACCGTCCCGACGATGATCAGGTCGATGTCATCGGGCGTCAGACCGGCGCCTTCGATCGCCTTGATCGCGGCTTCCTTGCCAAGGTCGGATGTCGCCACGCCGGCGTCCACGACGTGACGCTCGCGGATGCCGGTCCGCTGCAGAATCCATTCGTTGCTCGTGTCGACCATCCGCGCAAAGTCGTCGTTGGTCAGCACGCGCGGCGGCACGTACGTCGCGAGCGACGTGATCATGACCGGCCGGCCACCCATACGGGAGATGTTCGGTTCCCTCACCACAGCCGTGAATCCCTTCGTCGTTCGTCGGGCGCGGCCAGCCCGAAGTAGTCATAGGCCCGGGGCGTTGCGACGCGGCCGCGCGGCGTCCGGTCGAGGAATCCGACCTGAATCAGATACGGCTCGTAAATGTCTTCGATGGCGTCTTTCTCCTCGCTGATCGCTGCCGCTATCGTGTTGAGACCGACCGGTCCCCCGCCGAACTTGTCGATGATCGTCCTGAGCAGTCGGCGATCGGTCTCGTCGAAGCCGTGCTCGTCCACCTCGAGCAGCTTGAGCGCGGCGAGCGCCACGTCGAGCGTGATCGCGCCGGCGGCCCGCACCTCCGCGAAGTCGCGGACACGCCGCAGCAGCCGGTTCGCGACGCGCGGCGTCCCGCGCGCCCGCCGGGCCATTTCGCGCACGGCCGCCTCTTCGACCGGCACGCCCAGAATCCGCGCCGACCGGAGGAGGATCTCTTCGAGGTCGGTCGGCCCGTAAAACTCCAGGCGATGCGAGATGCCGAAGCGCGACCGCAGCGGAGAGGTCAGCAGCCCGGTCCGCGTCGTGGCCCCGATGAGCGTGAACCGTTCGAGCCGCACCTTCACCGTCCGCGCGCTCGGCCCCTGGCCAACGACGATGTCGACCTCGTAGTCCTCGAGCGCCGGGTACAGAATCTCTTCGACGGCCGGCGACATCCGGTGGATTTCGTCGATGAACAGCACTTCGCGCGACGCCAGGTTGGTGACGATCCCGACCAGGTCGCCTGGTTTCTCGATCGCCGGTCCCGAGGTGGCCCGGATCGGCACGCCCAGTTCGTTGGCGATCACGTAGGCCAGCGTCGTCTTGCCCAGGCCGGGCGGACCGTGCAGCAGCACGTGATCGAGCGGCTCCTGCCGCCTGGTCGCCGCGGCAATGGCGACCTCGAGGTTTTCGCGGATGCGATCCTGCCCGATGTAGTCCGCCAGCACGCGCGGGCGCAGCCCGGCCTCGTACTGCGCGTCTTCCTCGGCGCGCGCCGCGGTTACCAGTCGGGGATCGGTCACTTGGCCAGTTCTCGTAATGCCTGCTTCAGCGTGCGTTCGAAGTCGCCTCCGGGGACGGCCTTGACCGCCGCGTGCGCGGCTCGTTCGGCAAGCGGCCGATGATACCCCAGGTTCAGAAGCGCCGAGAGCACGTCGTCGCCCACCGGCGGCGTCTCCGACACCGCCGTGCCGGCCGCGGCGGCCACCAGCGGCCCGCGCGGCAATCGATCCTTGAGCTCCACCACGATCCGCTCGGCGGTCTTCTTGCCGACGCCGGGAATGGCCGTCAGCCTGGCCAGATCGCCGCGCTCGATGGCTCGGACCAGTTCGACCGGCTCGATGCCGGAGAGCACCGCCAACGCGAGCTTCGGGCCGATGCCGCTGATGGAGATGAGCCGCTCGAACAGATCGAGCTCGAGCGGAGTCGCAAAGCCGTAGAGGGCCAGCGCGTCCTCGCGCACATGCGTGTGAATGCGCAGCGCGCTCTCGGTCCCCGGCTCGCCGAGGCCGTAGAAGGTCGAGAGCGGGACGAACACGTCGTACCCGACGCCGTTCACGTCGAGGACGATGCGATTGGGATGCTTCTCGAGAACGCGGCCTCGAAGATGCGCAATCACGGTCGTGCCGGCCGGTACGCACGCCAGCTCGTGGCCCTTTGCCGCGGCGGGTCTGCCGCGGCCGCGATGCGGCGCGAGGTCAGCGACTGCACGTGGCAGATGGCGACGGCCAGCGCGTCGGCGGCATCGTGAGGCGAGGGAACCGCCGGCAAGTCGAGCATCAGCTTCACCATCTGCTGGACCTGATGCTTGTCGGCGCGGCCGTAGCCCACCACGGCGCGCTTGATCTCGGCCGGCGTGTACTCGATGACCGGCAGGCCCGCCCCCACCGCCGCCAGCATCGCCACGCCGCGCGCGTGCCCCAGCTTGAGCGCGCTTCGGACGTTGGTGGCGTAGAAGAGGTTCTCGATGGCTACCGAATCGGGACGGCACTCGGCCAGCAGCCTCACCAGGCCCTGATGAATCCGCAGCAGCTTGTCGGGGAAGGAGGCGACGGCCGGCGAGGAGATGGCGCCGCAGATCACGATCCGGTGGTGCCGCCCGTCGGTCTCGACGCAGCCGTAGCCGGTGCGCGCCGAGCCGGGATCGATCCCAAAGACTCTCACGCCAGCGAGGCCTCGATCTCCTTCTCCTCGATGTCGAAGTTCGACCACACGTGCCGCACGTCGTCGTGATCGTCGAGCGCGTCCATGAGCTTGACCATCTGCTGCGCCTGCTTGCCTTCGAGCTTCAGGTAGTTCTGCGGGAGCATCGACACTTCGGCCGCGTCGGGCTCGACCCCGAGCTTCTTGATCGCCTCGAGCACCTGCGGGTATTTGTCGGGCGACGACAGCACTTCCCAGTTGTCCCCATCGTCGCGCAGGTCGTCGGCGCCGGCATCGAGCGCCGCGGTCATCAAGTCCTCTTCCTTCACCTTGCTCTTGGAGATGACGATGTAGCCGCGCTTGGTGAACATCCAGGCCACGGCATTGGTCTCGGCCAGGTTGCCGGCGTGCTTGGTGAGGATGTGCCGGATTTCTCCGACCGCCCGGTTCTTGTTGTCGGTGAGCGCATCGATGATCACGGCCGCGCCGCCAGGTCCGTACGCTTCGTACATCACCTCTTCGTACGACACGCCCGGTTCCTCGCCCGTGCCGCGACGAATCGCCCGCTTGATGTTCTCGGCGGGCATGTTGTTCTGCTTGGCGTCGGCGATGATCGTGCGCAGTCGCGGGTTCATGTCCGGATCGCCGCCCCCGGCGCGCGCGGCCACGGTCAATTCTTTGATGAGGCGCGTGAAGATCTTGCCGCGCTTGGCGTCAAGCGCGCCCTTCTTGTGCTTGATCGAAGCCCACTTGGAATGGCCGGACATGGTCGGAACTCCTCACAAACTCCGGAAAACAGCGGAAGGCGTGAAATCTTACCACCGCCTCGCCAGAATGATCCACACCTCCGCGCGAGGGCCCCAGGGACGGCCCCGATAGTCGCCGAGCACGGAATCGACCAGCAGTCCCGCGCGGGCCAGGCGGGTTTTCATCTGTCGGATGGAGAGCGTGCGGAACGTCAGCGCAAAACGATGTTCCGACGTCCTGCCCTTGCGCCGCTCGATGTATCGCTCCTCGAAGGTGGTGAGCCGGCGCGCCCGATCCTGCCGGACCGATTCGATGAGCGTCAGATGGGCGCCGCGGGCCGCGCGGCCCCGCAGCTGGATCCGGTTGCGATACTCGCGCCAGCGAGGCACGTCGGGCACCAGATCGACGGCCAGCGTGCCGCCCGGCGCGAGCACCCGGGCGATCGCGCCGAGCGCGGAGGCCAGATCGGCGTCACCGACGAGCGACTGCAGGACGCCGTAGGGCGCGAGGACGGCGGAGAACGTGCCGGCGGCGAACGGCAGATCGCGAATGTCGCCGCGCACGAGCTGCAGCCGGTCCGCCTTCGCGCCCGTGGCGGTGCGGCGCGCCGAGCGCAGGCGGGCGAGCATGGCCGCCGACCGATCGATCCCGACCAGCCTCACTCCGGCGCGCGCGAGCGGCTTGGACACCCGGCCGGTGCCACAGCCCAGCTCGAGCACCGGGCCGTCTGCGGCGAGCGCGATTCGACGCCAGAAGGGCACGTCGCGGCGGCCGAGCGTGCGCGCGTTCTCCCAGTCGTAGAACGGCGCGTACTCGTCCCAGCCCTCCCAACCCTGAGGTTTCAGATGAATCCTTAGTCCGAGACCGCGATCTCTCCGGGCACGATGGGACGCGTGCGAGGCAGCCGGCCGAGCCGGGCCAGATTACCCACAAACGCGAGGATGCCGAGAAATACCACCAGCTTGATTACATCAGCCGACCGCGTCTGCGGGAACGTCTTCCACATCAGCCAGAGGACCGGCTGCGCCCAGCAGACCGCCCAGACCGAACCATAGAAATACCGCCGCTCGTGGCCTTCGCCCTTGGTCGACGGCTTGACGCGAGGCAGCTGCCCGAGCGCGCCGAGCAGCCAGATCGTGCCGGCCAGCGGAAAGTAGGCGGTGCGGTAGATCTGGGCCATCTTCAGCTGCCACCCGCCGGTCGCAATCGCGATCACCAGGCCCGCGGCGTTGAGCACGGCGAACGTGATCACCTCGCTCCACGCGAAGGTGTAGCAGACTCGCCGATAAAGGGGGTTCGGACGATCCTCGGTGAAACGGATGATGTACGGCTTCGGCTCCACACCCGGCAACCGGCCTCGCAGCCCGGCAATGCCGGTGCCGAGGAGCACGGCGCCGAGCCACAGCGCCATCCGCAGGTCGAACCCCCGCTCGAAGAGATCCGAGGTCAGCGGGCCGGGCGCGATGAAGAAGACGAAGATCCAGATCGGCCAGTGGTTGAACCGGTAGTGGAGCTTGTTGCGCTCGCGGATTTTTCGGTCTGAGGCGTACTCGACGGGAATCTCTGGCATTACGGCGAAGGGCGAGTATAGCGTGGTGACGGAATCCGCGGCGTGGCGCCCCAGATCCCCCTCCGCAAGGATTGCGCCTGGGCCTCGGCCCGCTTGAGCTCGTCGAGCCGCCCAAGCGGCGCCCGCGCCGTCACCCGCGCCAGGCCCTGGCGGACGATTTCGGTGTTCACGACCAGCCCATCCTCTCGTACCACGTAGGCGAGCCGGCGGTGGTAGGCGTCGAGCGCGTCGGCTCGCTGGTCGTACTCCAACCGCACCCAGTGGCGCAGCACGAGCGAGATGAGCAGGTCGCGCGCCTCCCGGGCAAACGGCGCCGTGGTGTCGAAGCCCCGGCCCAACTCGGGCGCATCAATCCCCAGAAGCCGTACCCGTCCGACGCGTTCGACGTCGATCGTGTCGCCATCGATGACCGCCCGGACGAGCACGGGATCCGAGCGCGTCACTCGCGGCGTCGCCGACGGCAGTTGAAGAATTGCGATACCGGCAACGACCAGAGCGATCAAATTCTGCATGCGAGGCTCCACGTGGCGCGGATTTGCGCCAATCGCGGGCGTCGCAGTGCAAGAGCCTCGCCTTGTTCGACGCAGGTGCTCAGGCGGTGCGTGAGACGGCGGGATGCCGGTGGGCGAGGCAGGAGAGGATGCGGCCAGGCAGCTGGTCGACCGATGAGATGTGCTCGACGGCCCCGCACTCGATCGCTTCCTTCGGCATCCCGAAAACTGCCGACGTCGCCTGATCCTGCGCAATCGTCTGGGCCCCGGCGTGCCGGAGCGCCAGCAGCCCATCCGCGCCGTCCCGGCCCATCCCGGTCAACAGCACGGCGACGATGTCGACGTCAGGCAGCGTGACGAGGGAGTGAAACAGCACGTCGACCGACGGGCGGTGAAAGCGCACGGGTGGTCCGGACGCCAGGATCGTGCGCAGAACATCGCCCTCGCGCTCGACGACCAGGTGCGACCCTCCGGAAGCGACCGACACCATGCCGGGACCAAGGACCGCTCCATCGACCGCCTCGCTGACGTCCATCGGACTCACGGCGTCCAGCTGGCGAACGAACGCGGCCACGAAATGCGGCAGCGTGTGCTGAACGATGACGATGGGAGGCATATCGGCCGGCAGGCGCGCCAGCAGCGACTCGAGCACGACGGTTCCGCCCATCGACGCGCCGATGGCCACCAGTTGACGGACCATCACGGCTCCCACGCGCCAAACCGAACGGCCACCGGGTAGTCGTTCACACAGAAGAATTGATCGGCATCCGGGCCGTCTCCATCCCCCACACCCGCCATGCGGGCGACCTGCGGCGGCCTCAGCTCGAACGCCTGACGGCGGTCGATGCGCGTCAGCAGCACGCCGCACAGCATGTTGGCCAGCTCGCCGGCCACATCACCCATCTCCTGATCGGTCAGGCCATCGGTGGCCGCCCCGCCGGTCAGGGCGACGCCCAACTCGCGCGCCAGCTCGACGGGCAGCTGGATCTCGAGCGATCCGGCGACGACGCCGCGGAAACTGACGCGGGCGCGCAGCCACGCCGCAGAACCCGCGGGCACGGCGTGTGGCGGGTCCTTGGCCGCGACCAGATCGGCGAAGTCGCGCTCGCCGCAGGGTGCCGCCCAGGCGAAGAACGCATGCTCGGCCACTTCGGCCATCACGGCCGGCAGCAGCGTCAGCAACTCGGCCGGCGCGGAGTGGCTAGAGGAGTGAGGCGAGGACATGACGGATAGCCTCCGGTTTGAAGGGTTTCTCTACGTATTGGTACGCGCTCAGCGCCTGCGCCTGCGCCCGGCGGGCGTCCGACCCGTCAGTCGAGATGATCACGCGCACCAGTCCCTTCCACCGGTCCTGCCGATCGAGGGCCGTCAGCAGTTCGATGCCGGTCATCACGGGCATGTTGATGTCGGTGAACAGGGCGTCGATCGGCGTGCTCTCGAGCAGGCGCAGCGCTTCCTCGCCGTTACTGGCCTCGTACACCTTGTCGATCGGCACGTTAGAGAGTCCGGCGGCGCGTTTGATCATCGCGCGCATCATCGCCGAGTCGTCGACGACGAGCAGGTTGAGCCGCTTCTCTGGTCCAGCACTCATTTGGGAGCCTCACAAGAAAGAATGACGTATTCGGTTCCGGTTTTGACGTCCAGACGGCCGTCGGTCGTCGAGAGGTACACGCTGCGCGGCGCCAGGCCGCCTGTCACTTCCGTGTCGATGAAGACGCCGTTGCGCCACAGGAGCCTGCGAGCGGCCAGCACGTTGCGCTTGCCGATCGACTCCGGATCGGAGCCGAGCAGGGCGACCTCGGCCCCCCCCGCCAGACGGACCACGGCTCGTCCCTTCTGCAACCCGTATCTGTACGCGGTCTCGAAGAGCAGCGGAATGCCGGTGTCGGCGAACGCGCCGGGTTGTGCGCGCGCCCGATCGGCGTGCGGCGCGGAATCGGGCAGCAGAAAGTGCAGCAGCCCCGCCACGCGGGCCCGCGGATCCCACAGGCACACCGCCACGCAGCTGCCAAGGGCGGGGACCGAGAGCACGGCGTCCGGGTCGTCAGTGACGACAAGTTCGCCGACGCCGACCGTGATCGACCGCGCGAGCCGGTCGGCGGCCAGCGGCTGCTCGACCGCCGCCTGCCTCGTCACGGCGTCCTCCGACGGTAGACACCCGGCGCCACCCGGCAGAGATCGTGGCCGAGGCCCGTGAGGTTTTCCGCATGAGACACGAAGAGGTACCCGTGGGGCGCCAGGTTCCCCAGCAGCGACGCGAGCGCCTGTTGACGCGCCGGGCGGTCGAAGTACATCAGCGTGTTCCGGCACCAGATGAAGTCGCGCGCCCTCGTCATCCGCCTCGGATCGAGCAGGTTGACGTGCTCGAAGCGGACGAGCTGGCGCACGGCCAGTCTGACCCGCGCGAGCCCGTCCTGCTCCAGAACGCCGCGCTCGAAATAGCGGCGGCGCGCGTCCTCGGCGACGTGGTGCACGGCGGCCAGGGGGTACACGCCGCGGCGGGCGGTGGCGAGGGCCGTCGACGACACGTCAGAGGCGAGCACTTCGATTTCGCGCCCGCCCCGCCCCTGCAGGGCGTCGAGCAGCGTCACCACGATCGAGTAGGGCTCTTCCCCGGTGGCGCAGCCCGCGCTCCATCCGGCGATCGACGGCACGTGGCGGGCGACGAGCTCGGGCACGACCTGGTCGGCCAGAAAACGGAAGTGGTCGGGTTCGCGGAAGAAGCTCGTCTTGTTGGTGGTCAGCGCGTCGACCAGCGCCAGTTGCTCGGCGCCGCTCGGGTCCTTGCGCACGTGGCTCACGTAGGCCTCAAACGAGCTGAAGCCCCGCGCGCGCAGCCGCTTCTGCAGCCGCGCGTTGACGAGCGCCGTCTTCATGTCCGTCAGGCGGATCCCGCTCCGGTCGTAGACGAGCTGCGCGATGGCCGCCATGTCGTCCGGGGTGAGAACGGGGACGAGCTCGCTCACGGCTGCGGTTCCGCCGCCACGGAGGGTCCGACCCCCTCGAGCACCAGCCGCTCCACGTCGAGCACGATGGTGAGCCCCGACCTGGTGCGCGCCATGCCGGCGACGTCGTTCCGCTCGGCGGCGGCCGCGTCGGTCCGATGCTGCACGTCGGCGTCGGCGATGCGCGTCACGTCAAGCGCGGTATCCACGATGAGGCCGGCCTGGTGGCGGACGGCGCCGCGCTGGACGATGACCACGATGATGCACGTGCGGTCGGTCGGCTCGACGGGCGGCAGGTCCAGCCGCGTCCGCAAATCGAGGACCGTGACGATCTCGCCCCGCAGATTGATCACGCCTTTGACGGAGGCTCCCACATGCGGCACGCGCGCCGGCGCCACCCACGGCATCACCTCGCGGACGCTCAGGGCCGGCACGGCATAGATTTCTCCGGCGAGCAGAAACGTCACGTAGCGCTCGGCGCCCGCCGATCGTGTCGCCTGCCGGGTCCTCGGGACGGTGGTCGTGATCATCGGAGCGACTCCTTCGTCACGCCGCGGCGCGCGCCGCGGCGTCGATCAACGCGAACAGGCCGGTCGGGTCGAGAATCAGCCCGACGCTGCCGTCACCCAATACCGCGCCGCCGGCCAGCCCGCGAACCCGGTCGGGCGTCGTCAGCGGCTTGACCACGAATTCCTGGACGCCGAACACGCAGTCGACGTACAGGGCGGCACGGCGGCCGTCCACCTCAATCACCAGCACGACGTTGTGCGCGTCGGCGGCCGCGTGGCGGCGGCCACCGAGGAGCGACGACAGATCGACAAACGGCATCGTGATGCCGCGGACCTCGACAAAGGGTTTGCCGCCCGGCCCCTGATGGATTTCGCAGTCGATCCACCGGACGGCTTCGCGGAGCACGTGCGCCGGCAGCACGAATCGCTCGTGTCCGGCCCGGAGCAGGACGCCCTTGAGAATCGCCATCGTGAGCGGCACCATCAGCGCAAACGTCGTGCCCCGATCGACGGTGGTCCGAATGTCGACCCGGCCGCCCAGCGCCTGGAGGTTCCGCTGCACGACATCCATGCCGACGCCGCGACCCGAGAGGTCGGTGACGGCGGCGGCGGTGGAGAACCCGGGCGCGAAAATCAGATGGTGCAGCTCGGAGAGCGACAGATCGTCGGCTTCGCCGATCAGGCCGCGGCTGATGGCCGCCGCCCGAATCTTCGCGGCGTCCAGGCCGCGGCCGTCGTCGGAGATCTCGATGCACACCTGCCCGTCGTGGTGCGAGGCGCACAAGGCCAGTTCGGCGCGCGTGGGCTTTCCGAGCCGGGCGCGCGTGTCGGCGTCCTCGACGCCGTGATCGATGGCGTTGCGCACCAGGTGCATCAGCGGATCGACCAGCTCCTCGATCACGTGGCGGTCCAGCTCGGTCGTCTCCCCGGCCATCACGAAGTCGACGGGCTTGCCCGACACGTGGCTCGCGTCGCGCACGACGCGCGCGATGCGCTGGAACGTGCGCCCCAGCGGCACCATGCGCATCGACAGCGACAGGCGCTGCAGCTCGGAGAGCAGACGGCCAAAGCTGGCGAACTGGCGCGCCACGAGCTGATCGGACTGGCTGAGCGCGGGGCAGTTCTCGCGAATCATCGCCTGCAGGATCGCCAGCTCGCCGACCAGGTCGACCAGCGCGTCGAGCCGCCGCGTGTCCACTTTGATCGACGCCGCCTCTTCAGCCTTCCGATGGTCGTCGGGCGACGCCGCAAGGTCGGCGGGCGCCGTCGGCGGGCGAAGTCCCCGCGCGAGATCGTCGACGATCGCCTTCAGCCGATCGACGGTCTCGAGAATCACGTCCACATCGCCCGCGCCCAGGGGATGTTCACCGGATCGAATCACATCGAGCCGGCTCTCCATCTCATGCGCCAGACCGCCCACCGTGCGGGCGCCGATGGCGTACGCATTGCCCTTAATCGTATGGAACGAACGGTAGATCGCGTCGATGCCCGACCGATCGGAGGGCGCCAGCTCGAGCCGCAGCACGATGGCTTCGACGCTCGCGAGGTGCTCGCGCGCCTCGCTCATGAAGAGATGGGCCATCTCCGGATCGGCCAGCAGGGCTTCGAGGTCGGCCGACAGGTCGGCGGCTGGGAGCATCGATCAGAATCTCCGGTACGTGCCCGTGTCGGCGAGGTCGGCGTCCGCGGTGATCCGCGTCTTGGAGGCCATGGGCTGTCCGAGCTTGACCACGTTTCGCGGGGACGGCTTGGCGGGGGCGGCCTTGGGCGGCTCCTCCGCCCCGGCGGGCGCCGGGTTGTCGCCGTGCACGAGCCGGTGGATCTCCGACGCCACCTTGAGGGTCACGCCCGATTGCGCGCTCATCTCCTGACTGGCCGCCGAGTTCTCTTCCGAGGTCGCCGCGAGCGTCTGGGTGACCTGCTCCATGTGCGTTATCGCCTCGGACACCTGACCGATGCCCTGCGCCTGCTGCCGGCTCGCGGCGCTCACGTCGTCGGCCAGCTCGCGCACCTGACGAACGTGGGCGGCGATATCGCTCAACGACGCCGCCAGCTGCTGGACCCGCTGCTTCCCGTCGCGCGCCTTGGTCACCGATTCCTCGACCAGGGTGGCCGTTTCTTTCGCGGCCGTCGCCGACCGCTGGGCCAGGTTGCGCACTTCTTCGGCGACCGCGGCAAACCCGAGGCCGGCCTCGCCGGCACGGGCGGCCTCGACGGCCGCGTTGAGGGCGAGGATGTTGGTCTGGAACGTGATCTCGTCAATCGTCTTGAGAATCCGCGAGACCTTCTGGCTGGACTCCTCGATGCTGGTCATCGAGAGCGACGCGGCGTCCATGGCCTGATTCGATTCGACGGCCTTCTGGTCGGCCGCCCGCATCAGCGTCGCCACCTGTTGCGCGTGGTCCGCGTTCTGATGCGTCATCGACGACAGCTCTTCTATCGTGGCCGACGTCTCTTCGAGGGAGGCCGCCTGTTCGCTCGCCGTCTGGGCGAGCGACTGCGCCGACACCGACACCTGGGAGGCCGCCGTGGCCAGGTCGTTGCCGCCTTCGAGGCAGCTGTCGGAAATCTGCTGCAGGCGACGGCTGCTCATGTGGGTCGCGAACATGCGCGTCACCGCGAGGGCCGTCGTGCCCCCGAGGAGCATCAGGATCCAGAGCCGCTGCCAGGCATACGTCTCCTGGCCGTTGGCGACAAAGTCGGTGAGCTCCTTTCTGATCAGGAAGCTCAGGTCCGCGGCGGCCTGCTGCACCTGGTCGTTGGTCTGGCGGGCCAGGGCGAGCGCTTGCTCGGCGGCGGCGGTTTTCTGCGCGCGGGCCTCGTCCTCGACCGTCGCCGCCCGCCGCCACCATTCCGCCATCGTGTCGCGAACCCTGGCCTCCTGCGCCTTGACCGCGTCGGTGTGGTTCCCCTGCTGGATGCGATCGAGCGACGCGGTCATCAGATCCTGCCGGCTCGTCAGGTACTTGATCTGGTCGGCCACGTTCTGCATCTCGCGCCGAGACGCCGAGGCGACGATTTCGCCCAGCTGCGTCTGCATGGTGCTCACCTGCCGCTCGACGAGCGCGGCGTCGCCGAGAGCCGGCGCCCCGACGTAGCTGACCTCGGCCAGCTTGCCGGCCAGCGACTGCGACACCCAGAGCCCGCTGACGCCAACGGCCACCGTCATCAGCAGGATGAAGCTGTAGACAAAGATCGATTTCTGGGTGCGATTCAAGCGCATGATCTGTCCCTTACTTCGCGGCTGATGCCGCGCCTTTCCCGCCCCGCGCCCCACGCGCATACGAGCCGAGCAGTGTTCGAACGTGGCGGAACTCCTCGGCCAGCGCATCGACCAGCGACGGGGTCTCGGACACGCGGCCGGCGGCCAGGGCCGCTTCGATCCCGGCGGCCTGGGCGCGCATCCGGTCGGCGCCGATCGTCGCGCAGGCGCCCTTCAGACTGTGGGCGGCACGACCCAGGGCGATGAGGTCGCCGCTCTCGGCCGCATGGCGCGCGTCGGTCAGCCAGCCCGCGGTTTCGTCGACAAAGAGGCCGACCATCTCGGCGAGCACGTCCGGCTGCCCGTCTTCCTGCAGGGCACCGAGCGCTTCGAAGCGGTCGACATCGAGGGAGAGTGACGTGGTGAACATAGTTGTGCTACCGGGGCGCTCACCGAGCAAGCCATCTGCCACGACGAAATCGGCCTGAAGACTGAGCGTTGTC
Organism: Vicinamibacterales bacterium; assembly: GCA_049679965.1. Classification (GTDB taxonomy): domain Bacteria; phylum Acidobacteriota; class Vicinamibacteria; order Vicinamibacterales; family CAVVIG01; genus 2-12-FULL-65-11. The sequence continues at coordinate 23,878 of JBAUGX010000092.1, read as the reverse complement.
GGAACGGAGATGATTCGCGTGTTCTCGAATAGAACACTCAAGGGCCACAAGCGCGCACTGAAACGGTCAATGCACAGCTGCTACCGCACACTTACGGCAGTTTCAATGTGCGTCGTTTCTGCACATTCTTGCAGGTCTATCCCGATGCTATTGCGGGTTGGCGCTTGCCAGGTCGTACTGGCGGAAGGTGAGATTGAACCGGCCGGCGAGACATAGTTCGGGCGGCGAGGTGAAGGGCACGATGCGCGAAACGCCGTGGTAGCAGAGCCTGGCCGGACCGCCGAAGACGAACGCGTCGCCAGACTGGAGCAGCACCGGGTCGATCGGATCGCGTCGCCGCAACCCGCCGAACAGAAACCGCGCCGTGTCGCCGACCGAGATCGACACGACCGGCACGCCCGCCGCGACCGACGCCGGGCTCTCATCCTTGTCCTGATGCAGGCCCATCCGGCCCTCGGCATCGTAGTAGTTGATGATGCAGAGATCGGCGCGCAGGGTCATGCCGACGGTGGCGGCGATTTCTGCAGCCAGGTCGCGCAGCTCGGCGGGCAGAGGCGGCGCCAGCGCCTGGTCGAAGTCGCTGCGCGTGGGCTCATATCGATAGGTCTGGCCGTTCCAGTGGCGGCCGAGACACAGCATGCGGACGTGCATCCGGCCGCCGCCGCGCACCGTCGGGACGTACGCCGGCACGTCGCCGTCGATGAGCGCGCGACAGCGGTCCACGATCGTGCGCTGCCGCTCGATCGTCAGGTGGCTGCGGAGGTGGAACGCCCCGGCTGGCGGACTCATACCCGTACGTTACCATTGACCGGCTCATGAAGCGGCTGGCGCTCACGTCCGGCGTCCTCATCCTGCTCTCGGCGGCGAGGCCGGCATCCGCCCACCCGGTTCCTTTCAGTTACCTCGATCTGCGACTCCAGTCCGGCTCGCTCGAGTGCGCCCTGGTGGTGCACGTCTTCGACGCCGCGCACGATCTTGACGTCACGCCAGCCGAACGCCTGCTGGATCCGGCGGTCGCCTCCGAGTACGGTCGCGCCCTCATCCGCCTGCTGGCCGCGCGGCTCGACGTCGCCGTGGACGGCCGCGCCATCGCGCTGGACTGGTCAGGGCCGGAGGTGCTCGCCGATCGCCAGTCGCTGCGGCTGGTCGCCCGCGCGCCGCTCGACAGCCCGCCCGGCACGGTCGCGATCCACGCGGCGATGTTCCCCTACGATCCCCAACATCAGACCTTCGTAAACATCTACGAGGGCGAGGCGCTGACGCAGGCGATCCTCTCCCAAGGAAAGCCGCGCTTCGAGTACTTCGCCGGCACGCGCCAGGGCGTGCTGGCCGTCGTCGAGCGGTTCGTGCCGGCGGGAGTCCAGCACATCCTGATCGGACCCGACCATCTGCTGTTTCTGTTCGGTCTGCTGCTCCTCGGGGGTACGCTCGGCCGGCTGGCGCTCGTCGTCAGCGGATTCACCATCGCTCACAGCATCACGCTGACACTCGCCGCCCTCAATCTCGTCACGCCGTCGCCGCGGATCATCGAGCCGGCCATCGCGCTGAGCGTCGTGTACGTCGGGGCGGACAATCTGCTGGTGCGCGACGGCCGCGACATGCGCGCGTGGATCGCGTTTGCCTTCGGGTTCATCCACGGCTTCGGCTTCGCCAGCGTGCTGCGCGAGATGGATCTGCCGGCCCGCGCGCTCGGCTGGTCGCTGTTCTCGTTCAACGTCGGCGTCGAGATCGGTCAGTTGGCGGTCGTCGTCCTGGTCGCATCGGCGCTTGGCGCGCTGCGGTCACGAAGCGAAGTGGCGGGACGACACGTGGCGTTCGCCGGCTCCATCGTGGTCGTGCTGGCCGGCGTCTTCTGGTTTGTCGAGCGAGTCTTTGGGTGACGTGATCGTGACGTGAATTGATGATTGCGGATTGTTGATTGCGGATTACGGGATTGAAATCATCAATCAACAATCCGCAATCAGCAATTCATGCCACGCAGACGCCCGTGCCGCCGAGGCCACAGTAGCCATCAGGGTTTTTGGCGAGGTACTGCTGGTGGTATTCCTCGGCGTAGTAGAACTCCGGCGCCGGGAAAATCTCGGTCGTGATGCGGCCGTAGCGCGCCGCCATCAATTCCTTCTGATACGCCGCGCGCGCGGCTTCCGCCGCCTGCTGCTGGGCCTCGTCATAGGTATAGATACCGGACCGGTACTGCGAGCCGACATCATTTCCCTGCCGCATGCCCTGCGTCGGATCGTGGTGCTCCCAGAACACCTTCAGCAGATCCTCGTAGCGAATGACCTTCGGATCGAAGACGACAAGGACGACCTCGGCGTGCGCGCTCATGCCGCTGCAGACCTCGCGGTACGTGGGATTGGGCGTCACGCCCGCCGCATAGCCCACGGCGGTCGAGTACACACCGGGGAGCCCCCAGAACGTCTTTTCCGCGCCCCAGAAGCAGCCCATCCCGAACATCGCGCGGGCGAGCCCGTCTGGAAACGGCGGCTCGAGACGATGGCCGTTGACGAAATGCGCGGCCGGCACCGGCATCCGAACCGCGCGGCCCGGCAGCACGTGGCCTGGTGTCATGACCGTCCTACTGCAGGTGCGCGCGAATCTGCCGGTTCAGCGAGTGATAGTGGCGCCGCACGGCCTTCAGCTTGTCCCCGTCGTGCGCCGCGATCGCCGCCGCCCGCGCCTTCTTCAGCTCGCTCATTTTCGATTTGATGGCCGTTTTGTCGATCCCGGCGGCCTGGTGGTGCTCCTTCGCGTCGATCCCGAGCGCCTTGCAGAGCGCGGGCAGCAAATGGTCTTTGTTGAGCTGCGAGTAGCCCTGCACGGCCTCGTGCTGTTCGACGGTCTTGGCAATCTCCCGCAGTTCCTGAATCGTCTTCTCTTTCAGTTCGTGATACGTGTAGGCCATCTACGTCTTCTCCTCCGGGGTGAACGCCAAGGCGATGCCGTTCATACAGTAGCGCAATCCGGTCGGCCGTGGCCCGTCTGGAAAGACGTGGCCCAGATGGCCGCCGCAATGCGCGCAGTGGACCTCGGTCCGCGCCATGAACAGACTCTTGTCGACGGTGGTGGCCACGGCGCCTTCAATCGGCCTGAAGAAGCTCGGCCACCCGGTGCCGCTCTCGAACTTGGTGTCCGACGTGAACAGCGGCTGGTTGCAGCCGGCACAGCGAAACACCCCGCTCCCCTTCTCGTGGTTGAGCGGGCTCGAGCCCGCGCGCTCGGTGCCGTGCTCGCGCAACACGCGAAACTGATCCGGCGACAGCGTCTGTCGCCACTCCTCGTCTGTCTTCTTCACGCCAACATAATAATGTAACCTTCGGTGTTTATGGCCTTCGTGTCTTCGCGGTTGAGGACGAGTTATGAATCGAACCGAACAAATCAAGGAAGTGTTCGAACGGAGCGCGAAAGCCCTGGCGCTGCGGCCCTCAGTCGGCCAGGGCACGGCGACCACGAAGGTCACGCTGCGCGACGGCCTGACCTGTGACGTCGAGGACGGCGCGTGGAAGCTCACCGTCGACATGTCGGCCAAGTCCGGCGGTGACGGGCGCGGGCCGGATCCCGGCGTCTACGGCCGCACGGCGCTCGGCTCGTGTCTGGCGATCGGCTACACGCTCTGGGCCGCCAGGCGCGGCATCCGCTTCACCCACCTGGACGTGGTCGTGCAGGCCGACTACGACTCGGCCGGCTATCACGGCGTCGGCGGTGTGCAGCCGGGCTACCGCCAGGTGCGATATATCGTGACCGCCGAGAGCGACGCGCCCGAGGCCGATGTCCTCAAGGTGCTCGACGAAGCCGACGCGCACAGCCCGTATCGCGACGTCTTCACGCGCGCCATCGACGTCCGCCGCGACGTCCGCGTCGCCGGGCCAAGGACCTAGCCCCTTGCAGCCACAGCTTCAGCGCCGCGTGCAGCGCTACGGGTGGGACAAGGCCAGCGCGGCGTACGAACAGTATTGGATCCGGCAGCTCGCGCCCGCTCACGCGCGCCTGCTCGAGCTGGCCGCGCTCGCGCCCGGCGAGCGCGTGCTCGACATTGCCTGCGGCACGGGACTCGTCACCTTTCCCGCCGCGCAGCAGGTCGGACCGACCGGCCACGTCGTGGCCACCGATCTCTCTCAGGAGATGGTCAATCGCACCGGCGAGGAGGCCGCGCGCCGAGGCCTCCCACACATCACGGTCGCGCGCATGGACGCCGAGGACCTGCAGCGCGAGGCCGCGTCGTTTGACGCCGTGCTCTGCGCGCTCGGCCTGATGTACGTCCCTGATCCGCTCAAGGCGCTGACGGAGATGCATCGCGTGCTTCGGCCCGGCGGCCGCGCGGTCGCGGCCGTGTGGGGCGATCGCAAACACTGTGGTTGGGCCGACATCTTCCCCATCGTCGACGCACGGGTCGCGTCGGAAGTCTGCCCGATGTTCTTCCAGCTCGGGACGGGCGACACGCTGGCGACCGTCATGCGGGCGGCCGGCTTTGCCGACATCCGGGTCGATCGCATTGCGACGACGCTTCGGTACGAATCCGGCGACGATGCCATTGGCGCCGCGTTCGTCGGCGGGCCCGTCGCGCTCGCCTACTCGCGCTTCGACGCCGCCGTCCGCGACGCAGCCCATGCCGAGTACCTCGAATCGATTGCGCCGTACCGCACGGGCGATCGCTACGACGTGCCCGGCGAGTTCGTCATTGCGCGGGGGATCAAGAAGTTTGAAGTCTGAAGTCTTAAGGCGCCGAAGTCTCGATCTGCCAGACTTCAGCTTTCACACTTGAGACTTACGGCTACAGGGTTCTTACCCCTGTACTGGCGGGCGGACGTTCTGCTGGATGAAGTCGATGATGTCCTGCATGCGCGTGCCCGGCTGGAACACACCCTTGATGCCGACGTCCTGCAGCGCCTGCTTGTCGGCATCCGGGATGATGCCGCCGACGACCACCATCACGTCCTCCATGCTCTTCTCCTTGAGCAGCTGCATCACTTTCGGACAGATGTGGGCATGGGCGCCCGAGAGAATCGACAGGCCGATGACGTCGGCGTCTTCCTGCAGCGCGACCTGGACGATCTGTTCGGGCGACTGGCGCAGGCCCGTGTAGATCACTTCCATGCCCGCGTCGCGCAGCGCGCGCGCGATGACCTTGGCGCCCCGATCGTGGCCGTCAAGGCCGGGCTTGCCGATGATGACGCGAATCTTACGGGTCGATGTCGTGGTTGCCATCATTCAATCCGCAATCAACAATCCGCAATCAGCAATTCACGCATCTATTCAACCACAACCAGGACACGCCCGGCCTCGACCGACTGGCCCTCTTTGACCGCGACCTCTTTCACCGTGCCGGCCTTGGGCGACACGATCTCGCTCTCCATCTTCATCGCCTCGACGACCACCAGCCCCTGCTTGGCCTTCACTTCGTCGCCGGCGGCCACCAGCACGCGCACGATCTTGCCCGGCATCGGGGCGACGACGCGCTGCTCGCCCTCGGCCCCGGCCCCGGCATCGGCACTCCGGCGGCGCCGCCGCCTGTCGACCCCGACCCGCATGACGCCATCCCAGGTGTGCACGAGCAGATCGCCCGCGACCCCGGTCTCCACGATTTCGACGTCGAAACTGGCCGCGCCCGCGTCGAGCAGGATGATCGACAGCGTCGACTCGTCGACCTCGCGCGCGTCGACCGCATGCTCCTTGCCGTCGACGGCAATGCGGTACCGGCCGGCCGTGCCCGCCACGGGCTCGACCGAGACGCTGCGGGTCTTGCCGTTGACCTCGACCTCAAATGTCATATCAGGAACGAAGCGCGCCCAGCCGCGCCGCCTGTTGCCATCCCGACCGGGATGATCCACCGCCGAGGTGGCTCTCGCTCGTGCGGCGGCCCTGCAAGAAGGTGTGGAGCGCCGCGCCAATGACTGCCGCCTCTTCGCTTTCGGCCGACACTTCCTGGAACGGCGCACCTTCGCGGGCCGCCAGCACGCGGTCGAGCAGCGTCGTGTCCATGCGCGCGGCCACAAAGTCCGGGTCGTGCAGGATCCACTGGAAAAACGGGATCGTCGTCTTGAGGCCGCCGATCTCGTATTCCGAGAGCGCGCGCGACATCCGGGCAATCGCCTGCGGCCGATCCTCGCCCCACGCAATCACTTTCGAGATGAGCGAGTCGTAGTAGATCGGCACCTCGAACCCGGCGGCCACGCCGCTGTCGTCGCGAATGCCCGGCCCGGAGGGCGAGCGCAGATGGCGGATCAACCCCGGACCCGGCATGAACTTGTTCTCCGGATCCTCGGCGTACACGCGGCATTCGATCGCGTGCCCGTGCGGGGTGAGGAGGCGCGCCGGGTCGAGCGTCAGCTTTTCCCCTTGCGCGATCTTGATCTGCCACTGGACCAGGTCGAGGCCCGTGACCATCTCGGTGACCGGATGCTCGACCTGCAGCCGCGTATTGACTTCGAGAAAGTAGAAGTGGCCGGTGTCGTCGAGCAGGAACTCGACCGTCCCCGCATTGGTGTACCCGGCGCGCCGCGTGACGGCCGCCGCCGCCGCCGCGATCTTCGCCCTCAACTCCGGATTGACGACGACCGAGGGCGTTTCCTCGATCACCTTCTGATGGCGGCGCTGGATCGAGCATTCGCGCTCGACAAACGGCAGCACCGTGCCGTGCTCGTCGCCGAGCACCTGAATCTCGACGTGGCGCGGCCGAATCAGCTGGCGCTCGAAAAAGACCGACCCGTCGCCAAACGAGGTGCGCGCCTCCGACCGCGCCGTGCGGACGGCGTTGATGAGCGCCTCGGGGCTGGTCACCACCCGCATGCCCTTGCCGCCGCCGCCCGCGACGGCCTTGACCATCAACGGGTAGCCAATCTTGGCGGCAATGGCCAGCACCTCCGCCTCCGACAGCGTTTCCGCCACCGGTCCGTCGGTGCCCGGCACCACGGGCGCGCCGGCCGCAATCGCCATCTCGCGCGCGGCGGTCTTGCCGCCGAGCGAGTCCATCACCTCGGGCGTCGGCCCGACGAACTTCAGCTTCGCGTCGCGGCAGGCTCGCGCGAACGTGGAGTTCTCGGCCAGAAATCCGTAGCCGGGATGAATCGCCGTGGCCTGGGCACGCTTGGCGGCGTCGATGACCTTGTCGATGCGGAGGTAGCTCTCGCCAGGCGCGTTGCCGCCGAGCGCGATGGCTTCGTCCGCGTACCGGACGAAGGGCGCCGTCCGGTCGCAATCCGAATAGATCGCCACGGTCTCGATGCCCATGTCGCGGCACGCGCGCATCACACGGACGGCGATCTCTCCCCGGTTCGCAACGAGAATTTTCACTGGCGGTTTCTACAAAGGAATGTTGCCGTGCTTCTTGGGTGGATTCTTGTCGCGCTTGGTCGACAGGCTCTCGAGCGCGCGGATGAGCTTGGCGCGCGTCTCGCGCGGCTGAATCACTTCGTCGATATAGCCGCGGCCGGCCGCGACGAGCGGGTTGGCGAATTTCTCCTTGAACTCGGCCACCTTGCTCGCGCGCAGCGCCGCCGGATCCTTGGCGCCGTCAATCTCGCGCTTGTAGAGAATGCCGACCGCGCCCTCCGCGCCCATCACGGCGATTTCAGCCGTCGGCCACGCGAAATTCAAGTCTGTCCGGATGTGCTTGCTCGACATGACGCAGTACGCCCCGCCGTACGCCTTGCGCGTGATCACCGTCACCTTGGGCACGGTCGCCTCGGCAAAGGCGAACAGCAGCTTGGCCCCGTGCCGGATGATGCCGCCGTACTCCTGCTGCGTCCCCGGCAGGAAACCGGGGACGTCTTCAAACGTCACGAGCGGGATGTTGAACGCGTCGCAGAACCGGACGAACCGCGCGCCTTTGACCGACGCGTCGATATCGAGCGTCCCGGCCAGATGCGCGGGCTGATTGGCCACAATCCCCACCGGCCGCCCGTCCAGCCGCGCGAATCCGACGATGATGTTGCGCGCGTAGTGCTGGTGGACCTCGAGGAACTCGCCGCCGTCGGCCACCGAGTGGATGACGTTCAGCATGTCGTACGGCTGGTTCGCCTGGGCCGGAATCACGCGGTCGAGCGCTTCGTCTGCGCGGTCGCGCGGATCGGTGTTCGCCCGGCGCGGCGGGTCGTCCACGTTGTTGCTCGGCAGGTACCCCAGCAGCTCGCGCACCAGCGCCAGGCACTCACGATCGTCGGTGACGGCAAAATGCGCCACGCCGCTCTTCGAGTTGTGCGTCATCGCCCCGCCGAGCTCCTCCATCGTCACCTGCTCGTGCGTGACGGTCTTCACGACGTCGGGTCCCGTCACGAACATGTAGCTCGTCTTCTGGACCATGATCGTGAAGTCGGTGATGGCCGGCGAGTAGACGGCGCCGCCCGCGCAGGGGCCCATGATGGCGGAGATTTGCGGGATGACGCCCGACGAGAGCACGTTGCGGAGGAAGATATCGGCGTAGCCGCCCAGAGAGACGACGCCTTCCTGGATGCGGGCGCCGCCCGAGTCGTTGAGGCCGACGACCGGCGCGCCCATCTTCATCGCCAGGTCCATGATCTTGACGATCTTGGCCGCGTTGGTTTCCGACAGCGACCCGCCGAACACGGTGAAGTCCTGCGCGAACGCGTACACCGGCCGGCCGTCCACCTGCCCGTGTCCGCACACCACGCCATCGCCCGGGATGAGCTGCTCCTCCATCCCGAAGTCGCGGCAGCGGTGCGTGACCAGCTTGTCGGTCTCTTCGAACGTGCCCGGATCGAAGAACAGCTCGATGCGCTCGCGGGCCGTCAGCTTGCCCTGGGCGTGCTGCTTCTTGCGCCGTTCCTCGCCACCGCCTTCTTCCGCGCGGCGATTGAGATCTGCTAAATCCATGGTCGTTGGCGCCATTACATTACCTCAGGAATGCCGGAGCGCGGACCGCTGGATCTTCCCAGTCGCCGTCTTGGGCAGCTCGTCCATGAACTCGACCCACCGCGGCCGCTTGTAGGCCGCCATGTTCGCCTTGCAGTGGTCGATGAGCGCCGTCGCCAGCGCGTCGGAGGCCGCGAAGCCCTTGCGCAGCGCCACGAACGCCTTGGGCTTGACCAGCCCGTCCTTGTCCGGATAGCCCATCACCGCGCATTCGTAGACCGCCTCGTGCGTCCGCAGTGTGCTCTCGATCTCGGCCGGCGACACCCAGATGCCGCCCGCCTTGAGCATGTCGTCCACGCGGCCCGCGTAGTGATAGAAGCCGTCCGCGTCCTGCGTAAACTTGTCGCCGGTGAACAGCCACTCGCCCCGGAAGCTCGTCTGCGTCTTGTGATATTGGTGCAGGTAGAAGAGCGCGAACGTCTCGCCCTTCACCATCAGATCGCCAATTTCGCCCTGCTTCACCTCGACCCCGTTCTCGTCCACCAGCTTCGTCTCGAATCCCTCGACGCACTTGCCGGTCGACCCGAGTCTGACGTTGCCGGGATAGTTCGACAGGAAGAGCGCGAAGGCCTCCGTCGTCCCCATCCCTTCGATGATCTCGAGCCCCGTCTTTTCCTTCCACGCATTCCAGAGCGCCGCCGGCAGCGCCTCGCCCGCGGCCATGCACCGGCGGAGCGAGGACAGATCGTATTTCTCCTTGAACCCCTCGACGGCCATCATGCTGGCGTAGCCGGTCGGCACATTGAAGAGAAACGTGGGCTTGAAGTGCGCAATCGCTTCGAGCACGTGGGCGGCATTGCGCGGCGGCTGCGACGAGAGAATCGTGCTCGCGCCGACATGGAAGGGCGCGAACAGATTCACGCCGAGGCCGTAGGTGAAGAACAGGCGCGCGATCGAGAACGTGCGGTCGTTCTCGTTCATGCCGAGCACGTTGACGTCGTAGAGCTGCGAGCTGATCGGAAAATCCTTGTGCGCGTGCTGGATGCCCTTCGGCGGACCGGTGGTTCCGCTCGTGTAGTTGAGCGTGCAGAAGTCGTCGCGATGCGTCGGCGCGGTGTGCAGGTCGGTCGGCTGGCCCTTGATCCAGTCCTCGAAGGCGATCGCGCCGCCGCGCGCCGGTTTGCCCGAGAGGCCCAGCACGATGACGTGCTCCAGAAACTGGCGCTCGGCCCTGATTTCCTCGATCTTGGGCAGCAGGCTTTCGTGGACGATGACCGCGCGCGCCCGGCAGTCGTCCAGCATGTACGCGTAGTCTTTCGGCGTCTGCGTCGTGCTCATCCCGACGGCCACCCCGCCCACCTTCACGACGCCAAAAAACGACGTGACCCACTCCGGAAGATCGAGCGAGAGGATGCCGACGAAGTCGCCTATCCGGATGCCCAGCTTCTTGAGCGCATGGCCCACCTGGTTGACCTCCATCGACACCTGGCGGTAGGTCATCTCCCGCTCCAGGCTGTAGATGGCGACTTTGTTGGCCCGCTTGACCAGGTTGTGCTCGAGGGTGTCTACGGTGTTGTAGTGCAGCGGCAGGTCGTCAATCTTCATCGTTCCTCGCGCATGTGGCTTTCCCGCGGGTCGGGCCGAGAAGTTTTGCACAGACGACCGCCTGCGGCAAGTGGCAGCCAAAGTCCTTCGCCGCGGCGACTTGACTATCGAGACCGGCGATATATAGTGTCTGGCCGACCTTTTCTCGATCCCATTCCAAGGCTTAGGAGCAGGATGAATCGCCCACGCAAACCGCTCGACGGCATCACCGTGTTAACTTTCGAACTCCAGGTCGCCGGCCCGTACTGCACGATGATGCTGGCCGACCAGGGCGCCAACGTCATCAAGGTCGAACGCCCCGAAGGCGGCGACACGGCCCGCGGCGGCGCGCCCAAGGTCAAGAACGACAAGGGCGAAACGCAAAGCGGCTACTTCCTCCGCTTCAACCGCAACAAGCGCAGCGTCACGATCAACCTCAAGAGCGATCAAGGCCGACAGCTGTTCAAAGACCTGGCGAGCAAGGCCGACGTGGTGGTCGAAAACTTCCGCCCGGGCCTGCTCGACGAGATGGGCCTCGGCTACAAAGCGCTCGCCCAGAGCAACCCCGGCCTCATCTACGCCTGCATCTCCGGCTTCGGCAGCCTCGACGGCTTCCTCGGCCCCTACAGCAAGCGGCCCGCGTACGACATCGTCGCGCAGGCGATGGGCGGCTTGATGAATACGTGCGGCGCGGCCGACGGCCCGCCGACCTGGCTCGGCACCGCGCTCGGCGACATCGTGTCCGGGATGAACGCGGCGCAGGCCATCACGCTCGCGCTCTACGAGCGGACCGAGACCGGCAAGGGCCAGTTCATCGACATCTCGATGTACGACACGATCATCGGCCTGGCCGAACGGTCGGTGACGGCGTACTCGTTGACCAAGCACGTGCTCCAGCGCGGCCGCGAGCCGTACATGGCGCCGTGGGGCCCGTTCCAGTGCACCGACGGCTACGTCGGACTCATCGTCGCCACCGAGGGCGACTGGGCGAAGTTCTGCACGGCTATCGAGCGGCCGGATCTGGTGGGCAAGGAAGGCACGACGTCGGGTCCGGACCGCGCCAAGAACATGACCGGCTGGCTGGGCGAGGACATCAATAAATGGTTCGTCACCCAGACCAAGGCCGATGCCACCAAGAAGCTGCTGGCCGCGGGGCTGCCCGTCGGCCCCGTGCAAACCGCGCAGGAGATCTTCGACGACAGCCACGTCGCCGCCCGCAAGCTGCTCATCGACGTGCCAGACCCGATCCTCGGATCCGTCAGGCTCGTCGGCCCGGTGGCCAAGATGTCCGGCAACCCGGTGCCCATCACCAAGCCCGCGCCGCTGCTCGGCCAGCACAATGCCGAGGTGCTGAAGGAGTTGCTGGGGTACTCTGCCGAAAAAGTAACGCAGATGAAGACCGAGGGCGTTATCTGAATTGATGATTGCGGATTGTTGATTGCGGATTGGGAAGACAGCAATTAGCGACAGAGCGCCCGCGGTCATGCGAGGCCGAGGCCCTGTGAAGCCGAGGCCGAGCATCAGCGTAAGTTCGCGCCGGGGGTGGGGCCCCGGCGCCATAAGATAATGTTGAACTGCCTCGAGGTAGCTGGCGTCATATAGAGCAGCCGGGCGCCATGCCCTGGCGAAGTGAGTACGTAACTCGACAGTGAAGGAGGCCCACCCATGAGTCCCGCAAATCAAGAAGAAGTTGTCGTCCTCGCCGCCGCCCGCAGCCCCTTTGGCAAGTTCGGCGGCGCGTTGAAGGATTTGAGTCTAGGCAAGCTCGGCGGCATGGTGGTCGCCGAAGCCATCAAGCGCGCCGGCATCTCTCCCGAGGATGTGGACGAGGTCGCGACGGGCGTCAATCTGCCGGGCGCGGATCGTTCCATCGCCCGCCAGGTGCTGATCGAGGCGGGCATCCCGCCCAAGCGCGTCGCGTACACGGTGGATCGGGCTTGCTGCTCTTCGATCGCCGCCGTCAACATGGCGTCGCGATCCATCCGCCTCGGCGAAGCCAAGGTGGCGGTGGCCGGCGGCAGCGAGAACATGAGCAAGGTGCCCTACTTCCTCACCGACATGCGGTGGGGCCACAAGCTGGGCGATGTGACGCTCAAGGATCAGTTGATCATCGCCTGTCCGATGACCGGCAAGCCCCGCGCGCTGCAGGCGAGCCAGGAGGCGGACGAGTTCGGCATCACCCGTGAAGAGCAGGACAAGTGGGCCGTGCGCAGCCACCAGAACTATACGAAGGCGAAAGCGGAGGGCAAGTTTACCGACGAGATGATGCCTGTCGAGGTGAAAGACGAGCGGGGCCAGCCGGCGACGGTGACCGATGACGAGTCGCCCCGGGCCGACACGACGCTCGAGAAGCTGGCCAAGCTGAAGACCATCTACGGCAGCTCGACGGTGACGGCCGGCAACGCGCCGGGCTTGAGCACCGGCGCGACGGCGATCGTGTTGATGTCGAAGACCGAGGCGGACAAGCGCGGCAAGAAGCCGCTCGCGACCTTGATGGCCTGGGCGATGGCGTCGGGCCATCCCGACAAGATCGCGTCCATCCCGGCCGAATCGGCCCGCATCGCGCTCGAGAAGGCGGGCATGACGATCGACCAGATCGATCTCATCGAGATCAACGAAGCGTTTGCGGCCGTGGTGCTCACGTCAACACTCGTCCTGGCCGGCAGGGATCCGAAGAAGGCGGAGGCCATCCGGGCGAAGACGAACGTGAACGGCGGGGCCATCGCGCTCGGCCACCCGACCGGCGCCACTGCGGCGCGGATGATCATGACGCTGATGTTCGAACTCCGTCGGCGTCGCAAGGCCGCCGGCGACACGCGGCCCTACTACGGCCTGGTGTCCATCTGCGGCGGCATCGGCGAAGGCGAAGCCGTCATCGTCAAGGTGGACAACTGACCCCCGTGACTACCAAAGCTGAGTGGAAATCGAACGTCCTCGCGCCTCATCAAGAGGCTGAGAAGCCGCGCAAGCCGGAGTTCACGACGAGCTCCGGTCTTCCGCTCGAGCCCGTGTACACGCCCGAGGACTGGCCGGCGGGCGGCTCGGACCCGGCGGCGAAGATCGGCTACCCCGGCGTGTATCCGTTCACCCGCGGCGTCACTCCGTCGATGTATCGCGGCCAGTTCTGGGTGATGGGGATGTATGCCGGGTACGGATCGGCCGAAGAGGCGAACGAGCGGTACCGCGTGCTGCTCGATCGCGGCCAGACCGGCTTTTCGATCGCCCTCGATCTGCCGACCCAGTGCGGCTACGACGCGGACGACCCGCTCGCGGCAGGCGAAGTGGGCGTCACGGGCACGCACATCGGATCGCTCGCCGACATGGAGGTGCTCTTCAACGGCATCCCCCTGGAGAAAGTCCGGCAGATTCGGACGACGGCCAATTCGATTGGTCCCATCATGGCGGCGATGTACATCGCGGCCTTCGAGAAGCAGGGTGTGAGCATCCAGAACACCCGGATGTTCCTGCAGAACGACGTGCTCAAGGAGTACATCGCCCGCGGCACGCAAATCTTCCCGCCGGAAGCCGCGCTGAAATTCTCCTCCGACCTCATCGAGTACTGCGGCAGAAACCTCAAGAGCTGGACGCCGCTCGCCATGAGCGGCTATCACATCCGCGACAGCGGCAGCACGGCCGCCCAGGAGCTGGCGTTCACGTTCGCCAACGGCCTGGCGTACGTCGAGGAAGTGCTGCGCCGGGGCCTGAAGATCGACGACTTCGCGCCGCAGCTCTGGACGTTTCTGGGCGGCGGCATCGACGTCCTGGAAGAAGTGGCCAAGTACCGGGCCGCGCGGCGCATCTGGGCGAAGCTGATGAAGGATCGCGGCGCGCAGAATCCCGAGTCGATGAAGCTGAAGATTTTCTGCTACACGCTCGGCGGCAACCTCGTCGCGCAGCAGCCGCTCAACAACATCGCCCGCGTCGCCATCGAGACGCTTGCCGCCGTGCTCGGCGGGGTGCAGACGATTGCCACCTCGGCGTACGACGAGGCGTTCGCGATCCCGACCGAAGAAGCCGCGACCATCGCCCTGCGCACGCAGCAGATCGTGGCGAACGAAGCCGGCGTCACCGGAACGGTCGATGCGCTGGGCGGCTCGTATGCCATCGAGGCGCTGACCGACGCGCTCGAGCGCGAGGTGTTTCAGTATCTCGACAAGATCGAGAAGATGGGCGGCGCCGTCCGCTGCATCGAGAGCGGCTACTACCACCGCGAGCTCGGCGAATCCGCCTATCGCTATCAGCGCCAGATCGACACCAACGAGCGCGTGCTCGTCGGCATGAACGCGTATCAGAGCGAGAAGGAAGCGCCCATCCCCGTGTTCAAGCCGAATCCCGAGATGGAGCGGCGCCAGATCGAGAAGGTCAAGGCCGTCCGCGCCCGGCGCGACACCGCCGCCGTCGCCAGGCATCTGAGCGACCTCGCGATCGCCGCGGGCGCCAAAGACAACCTCATGCCCGTGCTTGTCGAATGCGTCAAGGCCTACGCCACGCTCGGTGAGATCTGTACCACCCTCCGCGGCGTGTGGGGGGTATATCAGCCCAGCCAAGTGATCTAGTGTCGGCAACTGTACTCAAACCACGAAGTCACGAAGAACACGAAGACACTTCATGGTATTCCTAAAATATTCTTCGTGCCCTTCGTGTCTTCGTGGTTGCATTTTGAATCCGCAATCAACAATCAGCAATCAGCAATCAGCAATTTAGAGGTCTCCTCTCATGATCGACTATGCATCTCACTTCAAGGACATCATCTTCGAGCTTCGTGAAAACGGAGTCCTCTGGGTCACGCTGAACAGGCCCGAAAAATTCAACGCCGCCGATGCGGCCATGCACCAGGCGTTTGCCCATCTGTGGCCGATGGTCGACACAGACCCGGCGGTGCGCTGCGTGGTGCTGACCGGCGCCGGCAAGGCCTTCTCGGCCGGCGGCGACCTCGACCGCGTGAAGAACGCGTACCAGGATCACGACGTCATCGTGGACATCCTCGAAGAAGCGCGCGAGATCGTCTACAACATGCTCCACTGCAGCAAGCCCATCATCTCGGCCGTCAACGGCGTGGCCGTCGGCGCGGGTGTGGTGGTGGCGCTGCTCTCCGACATCTGCA
Organism: Vicinamibacterales bacterium; assembly: GCA_049679965.1. Taxonomy (GTDB): domain Bacteria; phylum Acidobacteriota; class Vicinamibacteria; order Vicinamibacterales; family CAVVIG01; genus 2-12-FULL-65-11. The sequence continues at coordinate 8,382 of JBAUGX010000092.1, read as the reverse complement.
TCATGGCCGAGAGCGCGCGGCTGGCCGACGGGCACCATCGCCTCGGCGTCGCCGCCGGCGACCACGGGGCGATCATCTGGCCGCTGCTCTGCGGCATGGCCAAGGCGAAGTACTACCTGCTGACCGGTGATTTCGTCAGCGGTCCCGAGGCCGAGCGCATCGGGCTCGTCAGCCTGTGCGTGAAGGACGCCGAGTTGTTGGCGAAGACGACCGAGGTGGCCAACAAGATCGCGACCGGGCCGCGCTATGCGACCCGGTTCACCAAGCGGACGCTCAATCAGTGGATTCTGCAGGCCGGGCCCATCTTCGATCACTCGCTCGCGCTCGAGATGATGGGCTTCTTCTCGAAGGATCTGCTCGAGGGCGTCGACAGCGTACGCGGCAAGCGCGCCGCCAGGTTCCCGTCGAACGAATAGTCCGGCACCGCGTCGTTTTCTTGCCGATCTGCTTACGGCACCCTGCACACGACGTTTGCGGCCTCGTCTGGGCTTCCGGTGCCTGTGTAGCGCGCCACCTGCGGGTACGGACACAGCGGCCTCGTGCGATCGACACGCCCATCGGTCGAGTGCGACGCGATGATCGACGTGGGCGCCTTGCCCTGCTCCACCCACTGTTCGAGCGGCGTCACCTCGTCGAAATCGTTCGGCCCCTCGCCGCCGCGGCAATGCGCCATGCCTGGCGCCATGAACAGCCGGTACGATCCGTCAACCTTCGCCGCTCCACCGAGCGCGGCGACCACGCGCGTGTAGTACGCGGTGCTCGTCAGCGGGGAGATCTGCGGATCGCTCCACCCGTGATACTGGAGCAGCTTGCCCCCGCGGTCGAAAAACGGCTTGAGGTTCGGGTCGTTCGCGTTGAGCGCGCGGCTCTCGCCTTCGTCCACGCGCGCGATGTCGGTCTCGACGTTGAACCGGTCCAGATCCCACATGGGATCCTTGAACACGATGAAGCGGAAGTGATCGAGGCCCGTGGCGCGAGCCGCCGCCGACCATCCGCGGTCGGTCCATCCGAGCTCGCTGCCCGGTGCGAGGCCCGCCGCCTCGCGCCTGGTCTTCGGATCCACGGCTTTCGAGTAGATCACGCGCGCGGTGGCCACCTGCGCGGACGTCAGGCAGAGAGGGCCATCGGCCGTCTGACACTGGAGCACCTTCGGATCGAACGAGCAGCGCAACGGGTCGTCGATAAGCCCGTCGGCGAGGCCGTCGAGCGCGTCGCAGGATTTCACCACGGCGTTGTGAAGCAGTTGTGCCTTCGCCGGGGACAAGCGCGCCTCCTCTTTCTGCGTCGCCTGAGCCACGCGGACGGCCTGCGCCGACCGTCCCGACCAATCAAGGCCCGGCGAGCCCGCAATGATGCCGTCGTAGTCGGCCGGGAACATCTGCGCCTCTTTGAGCGCCTGCCGGCCGCCGGCCGAGCAGCCATTCCAGTACGAGTAGGTCGGCGCCCTCCCGTAGAAGGCATTGACGATCGCCTTGGCGCGGACGGTCATCTCGTGTTCGGACCGGTAGGCGAAATCGATCAGCTTCTCCGGATGTCCGAGCGCGAAGCTCGCCGTGTTGCCCACGTGTCCCGTGTCGGTCGAACTGGTCGCATACCCGCGGCGCAGCGCGTCGGCCATCGCGGCATACCCGATCGTCCCGTTCCAGGCGCCGTTGCCCACCGCCTGGAATTTGCCGTTCCAGTTGGCCGCCGGCAGCCAGACTTCGATCTTGATGTCGGAATCGGGCGTGGGCGTCAGCGTGGCCGCGACGCGGCAAAACGCCGGCAGGTCGCTCGCGCCCGGCGGCGCGGCGGCGGGCGGCGCCGCTGTTCCGGGGGCAACGCTCTGTGCCAGCGTCACCCTCGCGTTCGGCAGCGCGAGCGACGCGAGGCTCTCGCACGAGGTCGCGGCCGCCAATCGGGGAGCCGGCGTGAGCGCCGCCAGCGCGCATGCGAGCGCCAACGCGAACAGCGTGGAATTCAACAATCGCCGCACCATGATCCCCATCTCCTCAAATCAGTATTTCTCAGCCAAGATACCGCTCGATTTCGAGCGCGCCGTGAAAGACGCCGAGAATATCGACCTCGGCCAGGTTACTTCCGCCACGAGTCGATCTGGCGCCTCGAAGCGGCCAAGCCCCGCTCGATCATGCGCGCCATGGCCAGTTCTCGCAGAATCTCATCGAACGTCGCGTCATCAGGTTGATCCTGGATGACGCTGTGATTCGGCGTTTTGCAGACTGAGTGTCCATGTCGCTATTTTATCTTTCTCTGTCCTTCTTACCTTCAAGTGTTCAGTTCTCACTTCGAAGCCGCGCGCGCCTTCACGTCTTCGCCTACGCCCTGGCCCGCACGTCCGGCGAGCGACTGCTCTTCAAGGGCGACGATTTCGCCAAGACCGACATCAGTCGAGTCGTCTGACGGCGACAGGACCCGCGCCACTGGCCCCGGTATCGCCATAATCCGCTCAAGTTCGAGCGGGCCCGGCGCGCTCCAGCCGATCAAAGGCTTCTACCGCGCGCCCACGACCGGCAGCTCGTAAACGCCACCGGAAGCGTGACATCGCACACCGCCGCCGATTCGCCGCTGGCGATCGAATCGATGTGGACTACGGGGACTTCTGGACGCTAGCTGGACGTGCGACGGGGACGGAACGTCCCGCCCGCCACGGATTCTGGACTAGGATGGCGCCCATGCGAAAGATTCCTGGCATCTCGCGTCGCACGTTCCTCGGCACCACCGCGGGAGCGGGCGCGGCCATCGTGGCCGGGCGTTCGTTGGCCGCGCAGGCTCCACAGTCTCCGCAGGCCGCGGCTGCCGCAGGTGGACCTCCGCAGGACTTGATGCTCGTCAACGGGCGCATCCACACGATGGATGCGCGAAACACGATCGCGAGCACGGTCACGATCCGCAACGGCCGCTTCGCCGCGGTCGGCACTGCGCCGCAACGGGGAGCCGCCCCGCCCAATACGCAGACGATCGACCTTCGCGGGCGCACCGTCGTGCCGGGACTCATCGAAACCCACCTCCACGGACTGGACACGGCCGATCGCCCCGGTTATCACGTCCTGGAGCTCGAGAGCGCCGGCACGATTCAGGGAGTCCAGGAGGTGCTGGCCGAGCAGAGAAAGGCCGTCCCCGAGGGCCAGTGGATGACGGCGATCGGCGCCGCGAACACCAACTTGTGGGCCGAGCACCGCTTCCCGACGCTGAAAGAGCTCGACGCGGCGGTGCCCGACCGCCCAGTGCTGCTCTACCAGGGCTTCAACGGAGCGGCCGCGACCAATACCCTCGGCAAGAAGTTCTTCGATGCCGCCGATGCCGCGGCACCGCTCCACCCGGACTACCTGGGGGTGCATGTCTCCGAGACGGGCGCCATCGCCCAGTCAAACGCCCAGACCGGCGGCCCGTCCACCAACACGCTGTACCTGCTGCGCCGGCGGCAGAAGTTCGAAGACAAGAAGCGAAATGCCCTGCGCACGATGGCGTATTCCACGAGCCTCGGCCTGACCGCATGGCTCGACAAATCGACCATCTATGCGCTCGGACCGCTGCACCCGCGTCAGGGCTCGGCGGCCGTCGACCCGTACCGGTCCCGCGACGCCTGGAATGAGGTCCATCACGAGGGCCGGATGTCGATGCGCGTGCAGATGGACTTCACCTGCTTCGCCGAGCGCGATGACAACGCGATGTTGAAGGAATACCTCAAGAACGCGTTGCCGTACTTCGGCGACGACATGTTGCGCACCGCCGGCATCGGCGAATGGCCGGCGCCCGCGGCCGCCGTCGAGCAGACGCGCGCGGCGCAGCGGCTCGTCGCGCAAGCACGCTGGCGCTGCGATAACGACGCGTCGAACCTGGCAGGGTTGACGCAGCTGGTCGAGCAGCTCGAGGCCGTCAACAAGGAATTCGACATTACTGGTCTGCGTTGGAACGTGAACATCCTCGGAGGCGGCGTCGGCTGGGTGGCCGCGGGCTTACTGGATCGGCTCCAGGCGCTCGGCTGCAGCATCCAGCTGTCTGCGAACAACTGGGTCAACTCGAATAACCCGAGTGTCGTCGCTGGTCAGGCGTACCGGACGATCAATCAACACCCGATCCACAAGAGCCTCTTCAGCAACGCCACCCACATCTCGCCGCTGAACCCGTGGCTGCATATCTATTACGTTGTCACCGGCGTGAACTCGTACGGGCAGCAGGTCAACCCCGATGAGCACCTCACGCGCGAGGAGGCGCTCCGTCTTCGCACGCGCGAGAGCAGCTGGCACCTGCGGATGGAGGACCGGCTCGGCACGATCGAGCCGGGCAAGCTCGCCGACCTGGCTGTGCTGGACCGCGACTACTTCTCGGTCCCCGACGCCGAGATCAAGAAGATCCGGTCGGTGCTGACGGTGGTCGACGGCAAGATCGTCCACGAGGCCGCCGGCGTTCGCACCGGCGCGTAGCATCAGTCCAATTGGCGGTTACTGCTTGTCGTAAATCGCCACGCTGATGACCGTCAGCCCTTGCACGTTCTGCCCCGTCGTCGTGTTGGTGCGGGTCCTGCCATCGGCGGCGACGACGGTGCGCGTGGTCGCCGTCACTCGTCCGCCCACCAACGCCGCGAATTCGTAGGTCCGGCTGTCGATGCGCTGATACACCCTCGTGCTGTTCGCATCGAGCGAGCCTCTGACGACGGACGGCCGGCCATCGAACATCGTCACCACTTCTGTGTGCACCGACTTGCCCAGCGCATCCACGGTGTCGGCGGTGATCTTCATGCCGCCGCCCGGGACCGCTTCGAACTTGACGATCTGGCTCTTCGGCGTGAGATTGGCCGGCTCGTACCGGGATTTCGCGAGATTGAGCTTCCAGGTGCCCACCCCGATCTCCTGCGCGTGCGCCGCCACCGGGAGACACATCGCCGCGACCGGCACGAACGGGAGAAGGCCTAGAAGGAATCGTCTGCGCATCGCACACCTCACCTATCAAACGAGCGGGCTGCCGACGACTCGCAGGCCATGGGCCTTTGCACCGAGCGCGAGAGCTGCATCGTGCGTGGCCATCACCAGGTCCGTCTTGGTCATTTCCTTCCACAGCAGCGCGGTGGCGAGATGGATGGCATCGAGCGTCCCCAATTCGGTGGGCATCGGTTGCGCCGCGCGCTCGAGGACGATCGGATCGACTTCGACCAGCTCGAGCGACTCGACGAGCGCCAGCATGATGGCCCGGCGCTCCGCGACTTCGGCGTCGGTGAGTGTCGCACGCAGCCGAAGGCGATCCAACGTGCGCAGGCTCTCGGTCATCACCAGGGCGCTCGCGACGCCCCGCCGAATGCGCGGCCATTCGGGCAACACATGAGGCTGCGCCAGCGCCACGCGGAGCAGCACCGAGGCATCGACGTACGCGATCATCGCTGCCCCTGCCGTTCCTCGAGGAGCAGCGCCACGATATCGACGGGCAGTCGGGCCCGCTTCGGGACCTTGATCCGATGAAGCGGCACCGCACCCGGGGCCGGCTTCCGGACGCGCAACGCCCGCGGATCGCGGACCGGGATGAGCTGCGCGATGGGCGTGTCTCGGTCCAGCACGGCAATGGACTCGCCGCCGCGCACGGCCCGCAGGTACTCGCTCAGCCGCGCCTTCAGATCCGCAATACGCACCTGCGTCATGCGCCCATTATGACTATAAGTAGTCATGTTCGCAATCCACTCGTACACGGAAAACGGACTGAGGAACACCTGTTTCTTCAGTCCGTTTGCGTGTTTACTGCCTGTCGAAGACCGCCACGTTGTTGACTGTCACGCCTTGAGCGTTCTTTCCGGTCGTCGTGTTGGTCCGCGTCTTGCCGTCCGCGGAGGTCACCGATCGCGTGGTCGTCGTCACCTTCCCGCCGACCGACGTCACAAATTCGTACGTCCGGGCGTCGATGCGCGTATACACCCTGGTGGTGTTCGGATCCGGCGCATCTTTGACTTCGACGGACTTGCCATCGAACTTCGCCGCGGCTTCCTGGTGCATCGACTTGCCCTTCGCGTCCACGATGTCCGCGGTCGTTTTCAGGCCACCGCCTGCGACCGCTTCAAGCTTGGTCGTCTGGCTCTTCGGCGCGAGATTGGCCGGTTCGTACTTGGACGTGGCGAGATTGAGCTTCCAGGTTCCAGTCCAGGCATCCTGCACTTGCGCCGCCGCGGGGAAGGAAACCAGGACCGGCGTGACCAGGAGCAGGCTGAGAAGGAATCGTCTACGCATCACACACCTCTCTATCTGATGAACGTGTTGACAAGGTCCTTGCTGCCGGGGTGGGCACTCTGGTAGGGCCGAGCGGATTAGACGCAGTCGGCATCATCCCGGCCGTGATAATCGCCACAATTTCAACGGCCTCAGTAGCGGCGGCTCTGGAACACCTTCCGGTCGGGAAACCGCATGGCGGTGAGGACGCCGTGGCGGATCGTGTCGATGCCGAACGCCCGGTCGCGCGTGACGCGGGGTCGGGGCCAGCCGGCCTCATCGAGCACCGCATTGTTCCGATGACCGTAGACCACCACCTGGTCATCGTCATAGCGATCGGGAAACTCCTTCGGGCCCCAGATGAACACCTCGTCTGGAACCGCGTCGAGCGCGCCGCCGGGGGAGCCCCCGTGCACGCACAGGACGTCCGGGGACTGATGCGACGCCCGCAGGGCGAGGAAGAACTCGAGGTGCGTGGGCGGCAGCGCATCAAAGAAGCGCTCGTAGCTCACCGGGACCTTCCCGAGGACGATCTGCGGACCCGCCGCGTCGATTTCACTGGCGATGGCCGCCGCCGCCTCGGGCGAATAGCTCGCGACCGTGTCGAGTCCGCCCATGCCGAGCACCCACGAGTGGGCGGTGGGATTGCGGTGGCTCTTCAGCATCCACTGTTCGTGGTTGCCCATCAGGGCCACCACCGGACACGGCCCGCTCGCCCGCAGCTCGAGAATCCGATCGACGCACTCGGGCACCCACGGCCAGCCATCGAGGTAGTCGCCCAGGAAGACGAGCGTATCGTCACGTCCCAGCTCGGGCAGCAGATCGGCCAGGAGATCGTCGAGCGCCCGCACGTTGCCGTGGAGATCTCCGATCGCGACGGTGGCCACGCGTCAAAGCATATGCGACGCGCCGGATCGGCTCGCTAGAACACTATCGCCGCGCCAACGGTCGTGCGATCGGCCACGGCCTGCAGCGCGTCCTTGGTGCGATCGAGCGGGTAGGCGTCTGGTCCGAGGGCCTTGGCGTTGAACTGACCCGTCTCGATGAGGCGCGCGAAGAGCTGCATGTCGCGCAGCGTACTCACGCCGTTGAAGTTGCCGGGATGGTGGTTCTTCGCGCCGTTCGACCACTGGCCGGCAGGCACGGTGAAGTTCCCTCGCTGTCCGACCGCGACGGTCGAGACATGGCCAGCCGACGAACACAACGTCCACGCCCACTGCAGAGACAGCACGCCGGTGGGATCCGGTCCGGCCTCCGCCTTCGGCGGGAAGAAATCGCCGCCAACCGCTTCGATCACGAAGTCGGGACCTTTTTGCGCGTCGAGCCTGCCGCCGGCCCACGTCCGGGTGCTCGGTCCGGGGCATAGGTCTCTGATCCTGGCGACGATGTTGGCCGTATCGACGTTCGGATCGATCACCACGGTCGCGCCCAACTGACGGGCCACGGCGCGGCGAGCGGCGATCGGGTCGACCGCAATAATCTGCGACGCGCCTTTGAGCTTCGCCCCCTGCACGGCGGCGAGCCCGAGCGGTCCGCAGCCGAGGACGACGACATCGGCCCCCACTTCCACAGGGGCGACACCCACTGTCGTGCCGAGTCCGCACGCGCCGCTGCAGCCGAGCATCGAGAGGTCTACCGCCGGCACGTTGTTGAAGATCGGGATGGCGTACGCCTCGGGCGCGATCACGAGTTCAGCAAACCCGCCGCGGTCGTGCTGCTGCACGACTTCGGTGCCGTCGGCAAGCGTGCCGATGACGGTCGGATTGATCGCCACGTTGATGCAGCGGTCGGCGCGGCCGCGCAGGCAGTTGTAGCAGACGCCGCACTGCGGCGTGTTGGCGAGGATGACGCGGTCGCCCACCTGGACGCGCTTCACGCGCGCCCCGATCGCGTCGACGATCCCGACGGCGCTGTGGCCGAGGATGGCCGGTGGTGTGAAGTTCCCGATCACCTGACCGACGATCGTGTAGCACACCTGTGCGGCTTGCGTGCGCACCACGATCCGATCCGGATCGAGCGGCTTCATCGTCACCGTTTCGACAGACGACCTGGCGGCGGCGATGGAGGTGCCGGGCGCGTTTTGGAATGTCATGAACGCCCGATACCGCCTGCCGGCCTGCGTCCCGGTGAGCACGGCCGGAGCCTGTCCGCGCGCTTGTGCCGACGCCACGCCGCCGCCGAGCAGGCCCGTGGC
>JBAUGX010000091.1:0-3095 GCA_049679965.1 Vicinamibacterales bacterium | reverse complement strand
TACGTGTACCGAATACCGGTGTCGCAAGTCGCTGCCCCGACGCCGGGCAGAGCCGACGCGACACCAGGCGAGCCGGCCCAGCCGACGGAACCGGCGCCGACGGCTGGCGACGAAGGGGTGAAGAAATGAAGGCGATCACCCGCGGCATCCCGTGGTTGGCCCTGTCCCTCGCCCTGGGCTGCGCCCATGCGGCCCGACCCACGGTGACCGCCGCGCCGATGCCGGCGCCAGAGCCCGCGGAACCGCTGGCCGCGCTCGTGGCGGTCGATCCGGATGGAGGCGGGTTCACGATTACCGACCCCGCGCCCGTCACGGCCGAAGCGCGCGCCGACTACGAGACGGCGGTGCGCATGATGGAGAAGGCGCAGTACGAGCCGGCCATCGCCCTGTTGATCAAGGTGACCGAACAGGCGCCCGCGTTGACGGCCGCGCACATCGATCTCGGCATGGCGTACGCGCGCACCGGCGCGCTGGACCGCGCCGACGCCAGCCTGCACAAGGCGCTGGAATTGAATCCACAGCACCCGATCGCCTACAACGAGCTCGGTCTGGTGCAGCGGCGCAAGGGAGAGTTTGCGAAAGCGCGCGTCAGTTATGAGGCGGCCCTGGCACCGTTCGCCGACTTTCATTACGCGCACAGGAACCTGGCCATTCTCTGCGACCTGTATCTCGGGGATGCCAAGTGCGCGCTCGAGCACTACGAGGCGTACAGCCGGATCGTTCCCGACGACGCCGAGGTCGTGAAGTGGATTGCCGACCTACGTAACCGCGGAAGCCAACAGGAGAAGCCATGAGCCGGAACGTGTTGTTCGTGCTGTTGCTGGCGACGGGTATCGTCGTGGCCGATGGCGCGCCCGAGGCGCAGCTCGCCAGTGCCGCCGTGGCGCAAGCGCCGAAACCGGATGACGCGACACAAAAGAAGGAAGAGGCGAGGCTGAAGGAAGAGGACGCGAAACAGAAGGAAGAAGACGCGAAGAAGAAAGACGACCCGAAGTCGCTCTCCGGTATGTCGATCCTGGGCAATCAGGAAGCACCCAAGGCGCTCGTGATCGTGCCCTGGAAGAGCTCGGAAATCGGCCAGTCGGTCGGCATTTCGACGATTCTCGACGACTCGAGGCAACCCATAGACAAGGAAGTATTCATGCGAATGCTGAGTTACTACGAAATCAGGTCAAAACGCGACGCCGCGCAGCCCGTCACTGCGGCGCAGAGGAGGCAGTAGTCATGAGCATCACGGAGCTGCTGTTGAACGTCGGCGCATTCGGCGTCGCGGTGATGGTGTGCCTCGCCGCACTGTCCATCTTTTCTGGAGCGATGATCGTGGACAAGGAACGCCGCTTGCGCTCTGCCTGGCGCCAGTCGCAGAAGTTCAAGGTCGAGTTCGGGAAGTTCCTCCATGGGGGAGAGATCCAGGAACTGATCGATGCCACGGCGGTGCACGAGAATTCCTACGTGGCGAAGGTGGTCTCGGCGGGCATCCTCGAGTACGACGGTGTGCGCCAGACCGGAGGCGACTCGGCCGCCTCGGTCGAGCTCGTCACGAGCGCAGTCAGGGACTCTATGTCCGAGACGCTCGTCCAATTGAGGGGGGGGCTCGGGCTCCTGGCCACCATCGGCTCCACGGCCCCGTTCATCGGCCTCTTCGGCACCGTGGTCGGGATCGTCAACGCGTTCCGGGGCATCGCGGCCACCGGATCCGGCGGCATGGCTGCGGTCTCGGGCGGCATGGCTGAGGCGCTGATCTCGACGGCCCTGGGCATCTTCGTCGCCATCCCGGCCGTCGTCGCCTTCAACCACTTCACGGGCAAGATCGAGACGTTCCACGTCGAGATGAACCGGGCTTCGTCTCAGCTCGTGAACTGCCTGTTCAAAATACCGGAGGCCAGGGCGCGGGCGGTCAAGGTGCCGGAGGCCAAAGTGTCGAAAGTCAACGTGCAGGAGGCGGCCCATGCGGCTCGGTGAGCCGACCCGGATGAATGCGGCCATCAACGTGACGCCGCTCGTCGACGTGGTGCTCGTGCTGCTCATCATCTTCATGGTGATGGCGCCGCAGATGCGGAAGGGACCGGAGGTTGACCTGCCGAACACGGCGAAGCCGAGCGAGCAGGGCGACGAGAGAGGCCGGATCCTGGTCACGATCGACGAGTCCGGCGGGCTGTGGGTTGACGATCAGTCGGTCGGACTCGAGCAGTTCGGCGAAGTTCTCCGCGCGGCGGCGAGCGCCGAGCAGGACCCGAAGGTTGTGATCCGCGGCGCCGCGGGGCTTCGCATCGGCGAGGTCCGGCGGGTCATGCTCGCGATCGAGGAGGCCGGCTTCCGCGGGGTGGGGTTGATCGCCAAGGGTGCCACAAAGTCGGGGGGAGTGTGAATCATGCAGTTCAACCGAAGCGAGGGCCCAGAGCTGCAGTCCGAGATCAACATCACGCCGCTCGTCGACGTGGTGCTCGTGCTGCTCATCATCTTCATGGTCGTCGTGCCCTTGCTCCTGCAGGGCTACGACGTCGACATCCCTCGATCGGCTGCCAATCCCACGGCCGCGCAGGCTGAGGAATTGCGGGTGATCCTGAGCGTCAGGCCCGCGGACTGCCAGATCCTCGAGCGGCCGGCAGGGGAGGGGCTCCCCGCCGACTGTCGCGTGACCCTGGCCGACCGTGAGATCCCTGCCGCCGATCTGCCCGCCCGAGTGGCGGAACTGCTGGGCGGCCGGCCCGTGGAGAAGCGCGTGCTGTTCCTGGCCGCCGACGACCGTTTGAACTACGAGGGGATTCTGCGCATTGTCGATCTCGCGAAATCGAGCGTCGAAGATGTGACGATCGAATTCGTCACGGCGGATTGAGGGGGGTTCCTTGGTTACAACGATGGAATCCGGAGCACGCGTGGCGGCATACGGGGCACCGTCGGCAGGTAGTCTGCTGAAGAGCGCCGGGCTCCATGTCCTCGCGCTCGGCGTGCTGCTGCTGTTGCCGGTGGAGGCGCTGCGCCGCAGTCCGCCGCCCAAAGCGGAGATCGACGTCGTCTTCTATCGTCCACCGAGGATCGATGTCCCCGCGCCCGCGGTGCCACCTTCCATGCGCGAGGGGACTGCGGTCCGGCCC